>NZ_JBJZOR010000034.1:0-27446 GCF_046269225.1 Acinetobacter sp. TY2 | reverse complement strand
GTTTCACCTGTGATCGGGCCACCTGGCTTGATTGGATCTATATCAATAATTGGTGCTTTGCCATCAACTTCTTCTTGCGCTGTGCCTTCATTGCCTGCAGGATCTTTCGCAATTACTTCGACTACATCACCATCTTTTAAGTCAGGATTTGGAGGTACTTCCCAATGCCCTTTCGAGTCTGCAACTGTCGTAACAGTTGTACCATCTGGAAGTTTAACAATAACCTCTGCACCTGGCTCTGTTTCACCTGTGATCGGGCCACCTGGCTTGATTGGATCAATATCAATAATTGGTGCTTTGCCATCAACTTCTTCTTGTGCTGTGCCTTCATTGCCTGCAGGATCTTTCGCAATTACTTCGACTACATCACCATCTTTTAAATCAGGATTTGGGGGGACTTCCCAATGCCCTTTCGAATCTGCAACAGTCGTAACTGTTGTACCATCTGGGAGTTTAACAATAACCTCTGCACCTGGCTCTGTTTCACCTGTGATCGGACCACCTGGCTTGATTGGATCTATATCAATGATTGGTGCTTTGCCGTCAACTTCTTCTTTCGCTATGCCTTCGTTGCCCGCAGGGTCTTTTGCTGTTGCAGTAACTTCTTCGCCATCTTTTAAGTTACCTGGATTTGGTACAGACCAATTACCTTTTGAGTCAGCAACAGCAGTCACTGTTGTGCCATCTGGGAAGTTAACCGTTACTTTTCCACCTGACTCTGTCACACCTGTGATCGGATCTTTTTGATTGATCGGGTTAATATCTATAGCAGGTGGAATACCATCAACTGTTTCAGTATCTTCTGGTGACGTATTACCAGATGGATCTTTTACAACAGCTGTAACTTCATCTCCATCTTTTAAGTTACCGGGATTCGGTACAGTCCAATTGCCTTTCGAGTCTACAATTGCCGTTGCTGTCGTGCCATCAGGAAATTTAACAATAACCGTTCCACCTGGCTCTCCTTCACCTGTAATTGGACTTTTTGGATTGATTGGGTGAATAACGGGTTTTGATGGTGGTGTATTGTCACCATCATCTTTGTTATCATCACCAATAGCTGCCCCAAGTGCACCAAGTGTTGCACCACCACCCACCCACGGCAGGAGCATTGCAACCATATCATTATCATGATAAAGCAATGGATCAACATCATCAATTAAGTGATATTTAATCGTATCTGTAATTACACCATCAGAATCAGTAAATTCTGCCCAGAAAAGTTGTCCTGAGTCATCATCAAATACAATATTATTATCTACAGTATTATCATTATTAAAATAATTTTGAATAACAATTATTTCGCCCGTTTTGAGAACGATAATTGCTGAATTTCCTTCACGAGCAAATTTTGCGACATCTTCTTTGGGAATATCGATAACCACAACGGAGTTTTCCGTTAGATTAATCTCTTTCACTTGACTCGAGTCTAAAGTTTGTAAAACCTCATGACTGGTCTTAGAAATAATCGAGATATTCGGCATAAATTAAACCTCATAATAATTATATAAAAATGGTTATTTCTAATTTTTCATTCTGTTTTTGTTCTTACTGGCTATGAAAAAACGAACTTTTTATAAACAACCACCAAAGAACTGTGATTTATATCACACTAATTGTTTTTTTTGTATACTTGACTATTATGCAAATGTTGGAAAAATAAGTCTCGCTCACACTTCCAAAGAAAATAAAATTAAAATCAATAATTTAAAAAAATTATCCTATCTTTTTTTTTGTAAATTCCGATACATAACAAATAGAAAACACTCCTAAAAAAACCCCAAATAACTTGAGGTTTTCAAAAAATAATTTTGATTTACTTCACAATTTTACGTAAATCTTGACTCAAATCTAAATATTTTTCAGCTTCAAAAGATGCATTATTACTGATTAACTTTTTCAAAAAACGCATATCTTTTGCTGCATTCACTGTAATACCACCTACGATTACACCATCCGCCACACCAAACAATATAAATGAAGATTCATCACGTTGTTCAGCATTCATTTCACCACGAGTAATCCATTCGTTTGCAGACATATCGCCGATAAATTGGTAGTTGATATTCAGCTGATCTGTCCAAAACCACCCAGGATTAATTGTCGGATGCTCAACACCCATGACATGACGGGCAAAAATACCAGCTTGAAGGTTAGCATTTTCCCACGTTTCAACACGGCGATGATTACCACAGTCACGTAGTTGCGATGCTACATCACCCGCAGCATAAATGTCTGGATTTGATGTTTGGCAGTTTTCATTCACTTTAATCGCAAAATCAACATCTAGCCCTGCGTCTACTGCAAGTTGTGCATTTGGCACAATACCAATGCCATAAACAACTGCATCGGCACGAAGCACTTCACCGCCCTCAAGGGTGATCACAATTTCTTCAGCACCTTGATTTTCTTCAATATGACAATCTGATATCGCTGTTGAAAGGCGTACATCTACACCGGCAAGGCATTGCTGTGCCAATAAAAATTCACTCAAAATACGTGGTGATGAACGCCCCATCACCATTGCGCTCATTTCAATCACAGTCACATCACAGTCTTTAAAACGTGCTGATGATGCAAGCTCTAAACCAATTACACCACCACCGATCAAAATAATACGACGACCTTTTTGAAGGACAGGAACTAAAGCTTGTGAATCTTCAAGGTTGCGTAACGTATAAACGTGTTTACCTAGAGCATCAAAGTTAGGTAAACGACGTGCAGCTCCTCCTGTTGCAAGCAACAATTTGTCATAAGCAACAACATCACCATTTTGAAGTTCAACAGTTTTCGCAGTCGCATTGATTTTTACAACGCCATTACCACAAATAGTTATCACCCCAAGATCTGCCAATTTTTCAGTTGAAAAAATTTCAATTTTGGTGTTTTCAGGTTTTAGAATCACATCTTTTGATAAGGGTGGACGCTCATAAGGCAGATGCGTTTCATCCCCAATTAAAATGATGTTGCCTTCGTATTTGTTGCTACGAAGTTCTAAAATTGCGCTCGCACCTGCTTGACCTGCACCTACGATAACAATGGTTTCGATGTTGCTCATAGTATTAACCTTTTAATTCTGCAGAAACAATGCCGAAGCCCGCAATCCACTCACCAATATCTTCATAGCAATGTGTGGTCATATCGTATTCACCAATTTCGTGAAGTGCAGCAAAGGCTGCCATCCATGAACGGACTTCTTGACCGCCACGACCACCATCACGGCGAATTTCATCTTCAGTCATGGCTTCAAGTGTGGTGAAATCTGCCTGTTTGAATTTTTCCAACAAGGCAATATCCCACTCAGGACTAAGGGGTACAGCCACAGAGGTATCACCTGCTGCTAACTTTTGACCCACTGCAATAATTTTTGCCTGACGGGCATTTCGTGCCTCATCTGTTGGGTTACGACCGGCAATTAAAAACTCTTCAACTGCTGGGGGTACTGAACCCATTTGTGGTGTTGGTGGGTCATGCGATAAACCACCCGTACCCAAAATCAACACACGTTCATTTTCAAGATTTAAAGATTTGATGAACTGCCCCACAGCACGACCCAAAGCCACTGTCCGCTTTGTGGTTGGCATTGGCGCAGCAGCACCATTGATAAAAATGGGAATGGTTGGATAACGGTCTAGTTTACCATTACATAGGAAATGCAGTGGTTGAGTCACTCCATGATCTGCCTGCATACGATATGAGTATGCAACATCAACCCCTTCATCTAATACACGGCGAACCAAGTCCAATGCTTTTTGTTCTGGCACATCAATTTTATTGTTCTCTTTTCCGTAATCCCAATCGCCTGCAGCTGTGGCACGAATACCCACACAGAAACTTGGCATTAAGTCATAAAAGAAGCCATTAAAATGGTCGGGTCCAAAAGTGATGATTAAAGTTGGTTCATAGTCTTTGACTTCTGCTGACAACCGTGTAAAAGCATCACGAACTTTTTGTTCCTGAGACTGATCCTGTGGTGAAGCAAATTCCATGAGCGGACTGTGCGAGGCACAAATGAGTTTAACTGGCATGTGAGACTCCGAAATAGAAGCAGTAATTGTGCCTCTTAATCCCCCCGCCGCCTCCTTTTTGAAAAAGAGTGATAACTTTCGAATATGAAATACCAATTAAAATTCGAGATACTCGCTTCTTTTTAAAGAAGGGTTGAGGAGAGATTAATCTGTTAATAGTTCAGTGAAAAATCATTCATCAAAGAATCCTGCGCGTGGTTGACGTAAACCACGAATGCCTAGACCACATTCCGCATTAATTAACACACCTGTGAGTGGGCGGTTATTGGCACGGGAAGCCAACAAGACGTATGAGCCTGTCATATCTTCAGGTTCAGGTAAAAAGCCTAAAGGCATACCACGACCAATCTTTTCTGGATCACGGACATCTAACAAACCGACATTTTCCTGACCTAATGATGCAGCACCTTTAATGTTGACATTCATACCCGATGGCGCTACTGCATTCACTCGTACTTTAGGCGCAAGCTCATAAGCAAGTTCTTTCATAATACCCACGCCAGCATGCTTAGATGCTGTATACACAGGACCTCCGCCTGCGGAGTACAGTGCAGAGTTAGACAAAGTAAATATGATAGAACCTTCAGAAGCGATCAATGCATCTAAAGCGGCTTTCGCACCTAAAATTAAAGACTTGGTGTTAATGCCCATAATTTCATCAAAAGCTTTTTCTAATTGCTCACCTGATGTATTCACGATATCTGCATAATGATCCCAGATACCTGCATTGCCAACGAAACAATCGAGTTTACCAAAGCGTTCTACAGTAGCATTTACAGCACGAAGATTGTCTGCATAGCTGACTACATCACCTTCAATAACAAAAACTTGATCACCAAAGTGTTCATTCAAAGCCAAGACTTTTTCTTTTGAACGTTGAAGAACCGCAACCTGTGCACCCTCTTCTATAAAGCGTTCAACTAAAGCCCAACCTAAACCAGAACCACCACCAGTGATCAGTACAACTTCGCCTTGTAGCCAACCCATGATTACTCTCCTGCCATTTCTACAAATAACTGACCATCTTCAACAATCACAGGGAATGTTTTGATTGGATCTGTTGCAGGCAAGCACAGTGCTTCGCCTGTTTTTAAACAGAAGCGTGCAGAATGTAATGGACATTCAACAGTACCATCATCTTCAAGATAGCCTTCAGACATTGATGCATTACCATGTGAACAACGGTCATTCATAGCAAAGAACTCACCACCGTTGTTAAATACTGCAAGTGCTTCAATACCATTTATGCCACATTCAACTTTAAGCGCTTCACCTTCGTCTAATTCATCAATTTGGCAAACAAAAATTTTATTCATTAGAAAAACACGCTCAGATTATGTGAGTTATAAGTCACCTGATCTAAGGTGATCTTACGGTTGAAGATCTGAAAGCCTTGTTCAGAATTGACTGTACGAATTTTGTCGTGACGCTTACCACAGTAAATAGTCACATCTTTTTCTTTCTGCGTGCGATACAACAAATAAGTCACGTAAACATCATATTCACCTTCAACATCAGTCGCTTCAACAATCACATTTGAAACCATGTGCGTTGTACGTGATGGAGGCTCTTCAGCCCACGCCATGCCTGTTTCTAAACGAGCAACTCGGCGTTCTAACAAGTCTTTAGTATCGTTAAATACCCAAGTCGTTGGTGGCTCAACTGAACGACGACGATCACGTGTTTGAGCGTTTGGAGTGGTACGTAAGGTATAAGAAATATCTTCTGCCAATACGCTTAACCAATCGCGGAATTTCCAGTCATCAAGCATTTTTGCTTCGCGATAAAGAAACTGACTGATTTGATAATGAAGTTCTAAACTGATTTGGCTCATTTCATTAGCCCCTTCTCATATTCATCAGCTGCTTTTTCTACATCTTCCCATTTTTCATGAATCAACAAATCTGCCCAACGACGGTACAAACCACGTGCTGCTGTTTCAGAAAAAATATAATTGGTAATGCCTGGAATGCCGTCTTCACGGACTTTCTCGTTACCCAAGCCCATTTCCATAATAAGTTGGTTATTACGTGCTTTATAACCACGAAGTACTTTTTGAATTTCAATCCAGTTTTCTGAGTCATCTTGCTCAAGGAAACCTGCTGGACCAAATGCACGAGTGGCTGAACGTTCAAATGCTTCTTTGACTTCTTGTGATGCTTCAGCATCTGCAATACAAAATGCCCAAACTTCAGTTTTATTTGGCCCACGTGGGTGCCATACACGAAGTGTTGCTGTACCGTTCAACCAAGACATGGTTGGGAACATGTTGTTGTGACCTGCCAAACGCAAAGCACGTGTTTCACCCAAACGCTCTTTCACTTCGTCAAAGGTTTCACGGAAATAATTGGCAACTTCACCATCAACCCAAACGTTTGCATCTGGCTTTTCAGTAAAGAAGAAACCTGAACCATGACCACGCGAACCGTATTGAACTGCATCTTTGGCTGTTTCCCAAACAGGACGAGCAGTTTGCGCAGCACCTAATTTTTTCGATGATTCATCATCTGGTTTTGCACCCAACACTTGAATTGCAGAGGCATGTGAAAACAAAGCGTGATATTGATCCGATGCAAACTGTTCAGCTGCAAATTTCCAATTACACTCAATTTCCCATTTGTGTACGCCACCAATGATTTCTGTACCGCCCGGACGACGATCTACCACACCATCTAAATACCAAGCGATATCGCCCATGTATTCCTCTAGATCGGGTGTGCTTTCATCCCAACAACCGAAAATTAAACCTTTGTAGGATTTAACACGATTGACTTCGACTAGACCCCACTTCTCTTTGCATGCACCTTGTGGGAATGCACGATCTTCTAGTGGAATGTCTTTCAGTGAACCATCAACACCATATGACCAACCGTGATATGGACAAGTGAATGCGCGGGTATTACCACAGTCTGCAAAACTCACACGCATAGAACGATGACGGCATTGGTTTAATAATGCTTTGATTGAGCCATCTTTTTGACGCACCACGATAATCGGATCTTCACCCATATAGGTATTGAAGAAATCACCCGCTTTTGGAATTTGGCTTTCATGGCAAAGAAATAACCAAGTACGACCAAATACACGCTCAAGTTCCAGTTCATATAAATCTGGATCTGTATAAATGGACGGAGAAATACGGCCATTTTGTGCATCGACTAAAGCATCAATCTCACGCACATCAATTTTTTTACTCATGAAAGCTCTCCTGCGACAACCGTGGGGTCACAAACAAATTGACTCAACTTTGCACAGATCATCGCTTTTGAGGGGAGCTTTAGGGAAATATTTATTTTGTTTCAATTAAGATATTTTATGGATTACTACATTCATTATTTTCTATATAAAATTTTAAACATAAGTGAGAACTTCATTTATTTTCTAAATGGCACAATCATCTTCACGCCATACTTGTTTATAGATTATACTTTGACGAGATAAGAGTGATACATTTTTTAGATTACTCCCTGCAACTCAATCGATGGAATTGACTCTATGGAATTGCGCCACCTTCGATATTTCATCACTGTAGCTGAAGAACTTAATTTCAGTAAAGCAGCCCTCAAACTTTTTACCGCACAGCCCTCTTTGAGTCAGCAAATTAAAGATTTAGAAGAAGATGTTGGTGTTAGACTACTCAACCGAACTAAGCGTAAAGTCGAGCTCACCGAAGAAGGTGCTGTCTTTCTTGAGCAAGCTCGCTTAACAATGGCTCAAGCAGATAAAGCGATCGCAATGGCACGTCAAGTGTCTAAAGCCAAACAAAAGATGTTGCGAATCGGTTTTGTACCTGTTGCAGAGATGAAAGTCTTTCCTTATGTATTACCGAATTTACGGGTGCAAAATCCTGACCTTAAAATTGAATTGCTCAGCCTCAATAATGTTGAGCAAATGCGTGCCATTAAAAAGGGCGAGTTGGATATTACGTTTACCCGACATAATTTCCATAGCGATGAAATTGAAAGTAAATTTGTACTTCGTGAGCCATTAATTTTCATTTTGCCTAAAGACCATCCTTTGGCAAAATATGAGCGTATTCCTGTTACAGCCCTCAATGGTATTGACTTTATTATTCCTGCAAAAGAGCAATCAAGTACTTTACATGATGTTATTTTAGATTTTGCAAAAGCGCATAGTATTGAGTTTAATATTGTACAAAGAGCTGACAATATTTTATTTAATATCAATTCAATTGGCATGGGTCTTGGTTGTACAATTCTGCCTGGTTATATCGCTCCACTGACCATGAACAATACTGTTATTCGTTCACTTGATGTTGAGTTACCCTATTTAGATCTCTATGCAAGTTATCGTAAAGATCGAAATTCTGTAGCAGTCGATAAATTTATTGAACTACTTACTCGTGTATTTTATTTAGATATCAACCGAACAGAAGGCTAGAATTTTATACAATTTTCTCAACACTCCATCCCCCATTATTTATTTTATAAATAATGAATACAAACAAGTGAGTACTTATTCACACTTTATAATTTTAATTCTAGTTGAATAATTCATCACTGATGAACTTAATTTATAAATTGAGTTCTTTTTAAACAGAAAAATCACACTTATAATCGAAATAGAATGTCTTTCTTACTACAACTTAAGTCTAATGATTTGAGCAGAACCTAATTTGATTATTTGTAATTAAATATAACCATTAAAAATGAGGTCATGTCTCTTATGACAATACATGCGCTTCATCATTTTAAAGTAGCTATACAATCACGTCCCTATTTTTTTATTAGTTTTCCGTTGATTGCTATTTTATATTGCATCATCAACATAAGTACAAATTGGCAATGGTCAACTATACTTTTAATCAGTTGGAATATTGCAGTGGTGGTTTATCTCATACTCACCATGAAAGTCTTGTGGAGCGCAAATCATGCACATATTTTAAAACGTGCTCAGCAACAAGATGCCAGTAAGTGGTTGATTATTTTTCTCGTTATTTTATCACTACTCATGTGTTTTATTGCGATTGTGATTGAATTGGTACATTTACCCGATATTGCCATCATTAAGATAGGACATCTTGTACTCGCAATTTCCACAATCATCTGTGCATGGTTATTTATGCATACTATTTTTGCCATTCACTATGCACATGACTTTTATTTAGCTGTTGCCAAACATCAAGATGGCGGATTAGATTTCCCTAAAACACCTGAACCAACATATCCTGACTTTATCTATTTTAGCTATGTTTGTGGAACTTCCGCACAAACTGCCGATGTCAATATCACTTCACGCTCCATGCGAATTTTAAACACGCTCCATATCCTTTTGGCATATGGATTTAACACTACAATTTTAGCGATTTGCATTAATGTCGCTGCGAGTTTTATTTGAGTGAAGTGTAATGCTTGCCTATCCTACCAATCAGTTAAAGCCTTAAAATTCCTCTCAAACTCCCTTTTAAATCCTCCCCAGCCCTCCTTTTTCAAAGGAGGGTGTTTCTTTCCACTAAATCGGATAAAGTTTGAGAAAAGTTCCCCTCTTTTTCAAAGAGGGGTTAGGGGAGATTTACATGGTTTGTAGAATCATTTTACTTAACTGATCAGCATTAGGACTCAGGGGGGATTAATCAAACCAATAAAAAAGGACAGCTTTCGCCATCCTTCTTTTACTACAACATCTATAAAGTATTAAAAATACTTATACACCACGTGCAGTTAAATAATCTTTAATCACAGTATTAAACTCTTCGGCTTTCTCAACCTGAGACCAATGACCACACTGACTGAAAATGTGTGCATCGGCATGTGGCACAGTATTTAAAATATCCCACGAACGAGACACTGGAATCACCACATCTTGTACGCCATGAATTAAAAGTACAGGCACTGTAATGTCTTTCATTTTGTCAAAATCAAGCGGGAACTCGAAACGATCACGATCACGTGCGCCTACAACATCCATCAAACGATTCGATGCATAGTCATTTTCAGCAGAAGCAAAACGTACTTTAACTAATTCATCAGTGATTAAAGATTTATCTACAACGAACATAGATAAAGTCTTTTTAATCCCATCTACAGTTAACTCAGGATTTGCATGTGCTTTCAATGCCGCAGTTTGTTTCGCACCGCCTGTACCCATAGACACGATACCCAAAACACGGTCTGGATAATCAAGTGCAAATTGGAAAGCCAACCAACCACCTAAAGAATTGCCTACAATCCATGTTTTTTCGATACCCAAAGCATCTAAAGTACGTACAGCATGATCAACCCAAGCACGGATACCATAAGCAGTATTGGGTGCAACAACAGTTTGACCATAACCAATGGTGTCAATAGCGATACAGCGTGCATGCTCACCAATTTGTGGCAAGTTCAACCACCAGTTTGCCGCCGCAGAAACACCAGTGCCTGAACCATGTAAAAATAGGATTGGTGTACCTTCACCCACTTCATGATAGTGCGTCAATTCACCTTCAGCAGTTTCAATCCATTTATCCTCTAAACCAAAGAATGCATCAGTCTTATATTCTGGGATTTGCACAGTACTCATACCTATTCCTTTTACAGCTTAATCTATGGGATGAATCTATTGAAATACATTTTGATAGATTCAAATTGCCTATTGAACAGCATAAATATACCTGTGAATGACAAGCAAATTGATACTTAATAACGATGAGAAACTACAAAATAACGATTATTTAAATTATTGTTTTATTTAAATTTTTAAAATAAAAACGTGCTGAATACTCAACACGTTGTTTATTCATCACAGACCTATTCGTTTAGAAGCGATAGCTATATGTTGTTGCTACTCGATTTTCTTGCAAATCTACAAAGCCTGGCACATTTGCATAGTTCACATTAATATACATCCACTGAAAACCTAAGCCTTTCAACTTCCCTTCAGGAACAACATAATTCACGATTAAGTTGTCTTCCTGTTCTTTGCCTCGTGTGCCATTATTATTTTGAATATTACTGCCATCATAATGACGTGCTGTCACAGTCAGTCCTTTTACAACAGTATCTTTAAAGTCATAGGTATAACCCAAACTCCAAGAACGCTCATCCTTACGAATAAAGCTGGCTACAGACCAGTTCACCAAATAAGGCTGTGGCACCCAACCTGACAATGTTGGGAACATCGCATTTACATTACCCGTATCGCCAAAAATTTGCTGATAACCCACATCAATCGTATGGTTGTCATATGTCCAAGCACCTTTTAACGACAGCGCTTGGTTATCAATCTCACCATAAATTGCATCGCCTGAATTTTGATTATCAAAATAACGAATGTGTGTGGCTATTTTATTATGCCCATCCAACTTTTTATTGAATGCAAAACCTAAATAGTTTTGACGGTAAATATTGTCTACATCGGCGTAGAAATAGCTCGCTATCAGCTCAGGCGTAATTTGATAATCAACACCT
The DNA here is from genome assembly GCF_046269225.1 of Acinetobacter sp. TY2. NCBI lineage: Bacteria > Pseudomonadati > Pseudomonadota > Gammaproteobacteria > Moraxellales > Moraxellaceae > Acinetobacter > Acinetobacter sp. TY2. Next base: position 16,009 of record NZ_JBJZOR010000034.1, on the reverse strand, counting down.
GCTATAAGCATACTTTCGCTATCACCTACACGAACCTTACCTTTATCAGTATTCAGTTCATTTGGCCAAAGCCCAAAATCATGCACTTGGTTTTCATAACGTGCATTGATACCATCTAAATACCCCAAGGTGACTTTGGTATTTTTAAGGTCTTTAGACTCTAACCAAGCACCTTCAAAAGTCGTGAGCAATTGACGAGATGGGTCAAAATGCACTACAGGTGATACAGGTAAAATCTCACCGACTTTCAATTCAGTTTGGCTAATCTTCGCTTTTAGCGTTGCGCCTACTTTTAAGTTATCACGAGCTTGCTCTTTGCTATTATAATCGTAAGGCATCACGTAATCATTATCGCCACGATCTCCGCTCAGGCGTAATGCATACTGTGCCAAAACATCAACACCAACGTTTACTGAACCAATCTTGGCATAACCTGATTTTGCATCAAGTGTTATTCCTTGCGACCAACTGCCAAAATCTTGTGGTTTAGTAGGATCAGGTTGGTCTAATTGGCGGTCTAAATAGAAGTTGCGTAATTTAAGTTGTACTTGACTGTCGTCAACAAAATCTGCGTAAGTCGCAGTTGTCCCTAAAAAAACTGTTACAGCACTCATTACTATCCATAGTGTTTGACGACGCATGACTAAATTTTCCAATCATCAGTTTAAGTGATGTATACATCATGCTGAACTCACTCAATTGAAAAAATCAGACTAGAGTATTAATATTTTCCCCCAATACAACCCAGTATTTATTGTTGTATAAATGCTTATACTTTTTAGCACTAAGTGTTTTTTACACTTCGATCAGAAATCACAGGTAATTTTCTGTTTTATAGATTATTTTTATAATTTAAATCATAAATATCACATAAAAATATTAGATTAATCGCTTTTAAGTTTAAGCGATTATTTTCATTTTTTATGCACAGCATTAAATTGATATAATTCAAATATCAGATCATCGCTTTATAATATATATCTAAGATTTTCAGCCTTTAAAAATAGATAAAAATTGTCCCATTAGATGTGTTTTATCTGCCTAATTTTTCAAATATATAAGTTGTCTTAAACCATTTTTTTGTGAATTGAAACATCATCAATATCTAATTATTCATTACCTTTTTTTAAAAAAAATATTTTAGCGCATAAGAATTCCAGCATTTTAGTGAAGTTCTGATTTCTTGTATCTTTAGCAAATACTTCACATAGATATTAATATACTTTTAAAGTTTTTGAATTTAAGAAAAAGAACCCTTACCCTTCTCATCGTTTAAAATGCAAAGGAAATAAGGTTATGAAAGGAATTCAAACACTATTTTTAACACTACCACTTATTGGTATGAGTCAAGTCAGTTCAGCAGATTGGATTAAAGACTCTGCTACTCAAGTTGAAGCCCAGACTATTCAACTCCGCCATCAAATTCATCAATATCCTGAACTTGGTAATATGGAATTCAAAACCTCTAAGCTTGTGCAAAAAGAGCTTAAATCGTATGGGATTGAAGTCAAAACTGGATTCGCTAAAACTGGTGTGATTGGTATTTTAAAAGGTGCATTACCTGGCCCTGTCATGGCACTTCGTGCAGATATGGATGCATTACCTGTACAGGAAAAAACTGGACTAAGTTTTGCGAGTAAAGAAAAAGCGCTTTACCAAGGAAAGCAAGAACCTGTGATGCATGCCTGCGGTCATGACACGCATACAGCAATGTTACTCAGTGCTGCTAAAGTTCTAGCTGAAAATAAAGAGAAACTTGCGGGTACTGTTGTTTTTGTTTTCCAACCTGCTGAAGAAGGCGCAGCAGACATCGATAATTTTACCCAAGGTGACCAAATTGGTTCTCGTAAAATGATTGCCGATGGTGCATTTAAACAGAACAAACCTGAAGTTATTTTCGGAATGCATGTGATTTCTGGTATGCCAACTGGCAATCTTTTTTATAAAAGTGGTGCGATTTTAAATAGTGCAGATGAATTCCGTATTAAATTAACAGGGCAACAAGTTCATGCATCTATGCCATGGGCAGGTACAGATCCAATCGTGGCATCGGCTCAAGTGATTAATAACCTACAAACGCTGATCAGTCGCCATTCAAACTTAACTAAAGGTATGGGCGTTGTCAGTGTAGGTAAAATTGCAGGTGGGACAGTAAGCAATGTTATTCCCGAAGAAGTATCGATGGCAGGGACTATCCGTACTAATCATGAAGACATCCGCCAGAATATATTGAAAAAACTCCCAGAAATGGTGAAATCTACTGCTCTTGCGAATAATGTCACAGCAAATGTTGAAATTTCATCTTATGCGCCTGTCACCAGTAACAATAAAACATTAACCGAACTCATAGCGCCAGCACTTGAAATGGTGGTCGGCAAATCTCAATTACATCTTATGGATAACAATGCTAGCCCAAGCGAGGACTTTGCCTATTATGGGACATTAATGCCATCTCTATTTGTTTTCCTTGGTGCAACGCCTGACAACCAAGATATGGCAAAAGCGGCACCAAATCACAGCTCTGAATTCATTGTTGATGATGCAACTTTAAAAACTGGCGTAGAAACGCATGTTCGTTTCGTAATGAACTATCCTGCAATTGCTCAACAAGTACAAAGCGCATGGAAAGTGCCACAACATTGAGCCGATAAAACCCCTCTTGTTTCAAATTTAATCTAATCATTTCGTACAGCCTCAATACATCATTTTTTGTATTGAGTGCTTGTACTCTGCCTGCATTTTTGCAGCAGTCATTAATACCTCCATCTTAAACAAGGACTTATTAAGATGAATAATTTTTTTACCCTTCTTGCACTTTCTGCACTCATCGGTATAGGTTCTGCACACGCAGGAACGATCAATATAGGTGACTCAAAAACGGATATCGGTAGTCTAAATATTGGCGGTGCTGTTCGTGGTGCTTATGTTTACAAAGATTTTGCTGATGATATGAGCGAAGGTTCGACCAATGGACAATTCAAATTCCTCGATATTAAACTGATGCTAAATTATGAAAATCCCAATTGGCTTGCCTCTTTCGAAGCTCGTTGCTACCAATATGATCGTTTATGTGATGCAGTCTTTATCCGTGATGCTTGGTTAGGCTATAAACTCAATGAACATAGCCGTATTTCAGCAGGTCAACAAGATGTTGAGTTCGGTTTTGGTCGATACTGGGGTAACACCAACTATGGCTCACTGTTCTCATCAATGGGTTTTGAAGGCGTAGAAAACGTCGGTATTAAATATAACTTAAATCAAAATGACTACGCATTTACACTTGGTTTTTATCCTAAAGATGGTGGTAATTTTAAAGGTGTAAGTAAAGACTCAAGCCGATATGGCGTGAGTTATGTCGAAGCTGATGATATTGAAAACGGGACACATATTGAAGAAGAAAATATCTGGGCAACACGCTTTGCTAAAACATTTAAAATTGATGCAGAAAAGAACTTTAAAACTGAAGTTGGTGCATCATATTTACACTCTGACCTAGACAATCGAATCAGTGGTGAAACAGGCAAACGAGACTCTTGGAATGCTTTTGCCACAACGGATTATCAAAACTGGCAGTGGTTGATTATCGCAGGAAAGCAAAAAGTAGACAATGCAGATGCATTGCGTCCAAATGATTCGACATTAGGTGCTCGCGATTTTTCTTATCAAGTTGCCAATGATGGCAAATTTATGTTGAACGAAATCAATTACTCGATCAAACAACCTTTTGAAAATGTTCCTGAAATTAAACCTTATCTCTCTTATGGCAAATACTATAAAGATCAGCAAGGATATCTTGATTCAGAGCGACTCAATGCCGGTGTGTATTTCTTCTATAAAGATATTGGTGTTCAAGCAGAATATATCATTAGTAAAAATGACCCTGCTGTTGGTGGCAGTAGCACTTCACTCGCTCAAGGTGACAATCAAGACACCAATAAAATGTTTGCCTTTTCAATTGGGTATTTTTTCTAAAATCTGATTTTTAATATTCTATTTGTCTAATCCATAAAAATAAGTACAGGATAAATTTCCTGTACTTATTTCATTAATCCGACTTAAGCATGCGCTTCTTTGGCTTTAGACATAGTCAATGCTAAATCTTCAATCATATCTTCCTGACCACCCACCGTACCACGACGCCCTAACTCCATCAAAATATCACGTGCAGATACACCATATTTTGCTTCAGCGCGTTTTGCAAACAATAAGAAAGATGAATAAACACCCGCATAGCCTAACGTTGCTGCATCTCGGTCTGCACGAATTGGATTGTGCATCATTGGAATAACAAGGTCTTCTGCAATGTCTTGTACTTTAAACAAGTCGATGCCAGTTTCCATTTGCATACGGTTAGCAACAGCGACAAACAATTCAAGCGGTGTATTGCCTGCGCCTGCGCCAAGACCAGCAGATGCCAAGTCAATACGTATTGCACCTGCATTTACAGCTGCAACAGAATTTGCCACACCCATACCTAAATTATGATGACCATGGAAACCAATTTCTATATTTGAATCTAAACTTTGACGTAAAGTATCAATACGATCTGTGACATCATTTGGCAACATATAACCAGCAGAATCCGTTACATAAATACAGTTTGCTCCATAAGATACCATCTTTTTCGCTTCTTCTAGAAGATGCTCAGGAGATGCCATATGCGCCATCATCAAAAAGCCTACAGTATCCATACCCAACTTACGAGCAGCAGTAATATGCTGTTCTGAACAATCTGCTTCTGTTGAATGTGTAGCCACACGAATGGTAGAAACACCAATTTCATGCGCCATATGCAAATGATCAACCGTACCAATTCCAGGAAGTAACAATGCAGTGACTTTGGCATTTTTCATCAACGGCACAACAGCAGATAAATACTCTTCGTCCGTTGCAGCAGCAAAACCGTAATTTACTGAATTTCCACCAAGACCATCACCATGTGTCACTTCAATCAGTGGGACTCCAGCATCATCAAGTGCAGTTGAAATGGCAATCATTTGCTCAATAGAGGTTTGATGACGCTGCGGATGCATACCGTCACGCAGTGTCATATCATTAATAATAATTTTAGACATAGTATTCATCCTTAAGCTTCAGTGGTTTGATTCGCAATGAGACGTTCAGCAAACATTTCAGCAGTACGTGCAGCAGCTGCCGTCATAATGTCCAAGTTCCCTGCATATTTAGGTAAATAATCACCCAAACCTTCTACTTCTAAGAAGATTGAAACGCGGTTACCATCAAATATAGGACCATTTACAAGTTTATAACCTGGAACATATTTTTGAACGTCCTTAATCATGGCATGCACAGATTCAGTAATTGCAGCCTGATCAGGCTCACCTTCAACTAAGCAATGTACGGTGTCACGCATCATGAGTGGGGGCTCAGCAGGGTTAATGATAATGATCGCTTTACCTGCTTTCGCACCGCCAACCTGCTCAATTGCACCCGCCGTGGTACGAGTAAATTCATCAATATTTTTACGTGTCCCTGGTCCAACAGATTTTGTCGATACAGTGGCAATAATTTCGCCATAGTTCACAGACTGAACACGTGAAATAGCAGCAACCATTGGAATTGTTGCTTGACCACCACATGTCACCATATTCACATTCGGTACTTCGCCTGCTTCAAGCAAGGCTTCAAGATTGACTGGAGGTACACAAAATGGACCGATTGCAGCAGGTGTTAAGTCGATCATCAACACGCCAAGTTCATTTAACTTACGACTGTTTTCAGCATGCACATAGGCAGATGTTGCATCAAAAGCAATTTTGATTTCATCTTCTAGAACGTGAGGAAGTAACCCATCAACACCATCACTTGTGGTTTTAATACCCATTTTTTCAGCACGAGCCAAACCTTCCGATGTTGGATCAATACCCACCATCCATACTGGCTCCAACCATTCACTGCGTTGTAATTTATAAAGTAAATCTGTACCGATATTACCTGGACCAATCAAGGCACATTTAATTTTTTTCATGAACGATATCTCTTCAAAATAGCGTGATCAGACAGCACTCAAAAACTCTTACTTTTCTTTTTAATTGAAAATGTAGTCAGTTTTAATGAATTCATACTGTCGATGTAAAATCTTATTCCGCAGCGAATGCCGCAGTTACTGAACCAAAACCTTCAATTTCAACAAGGAATTCATCACCGGCATTGGCAACAACCATTGGCCCAAGCGCACCTGTTAAAATGATGTCACCTGCAAGTAATGGACGACCACGGCGTACCATCTCATCGGCAAGCCATACAGCAGCATTGAGTGGATTTGATAAACATGCTTTACCGATACCTTGAGAAACCACTTCCCCACGACAAGTCATAGTCATTTTGCAATTTACAAGGTCAAGATCTTCAAGTTTCACAGGACGTGAACCCAAAACATAAGCTGCAGAAGATGCGTTATCTGCAACGGTATCAATCAATGAAATTTTCCAATTTTCAATACGGCTATCGACTACTTCTACAGCAGGCAATGCATATTCAGTTGCACTGATAATATCTGCGTAAGTGTGTTTTTCTTGCGTTAAATCTTTATTGATAACCAAAGCAATTTCAGCTTCAACTTTTGGCTGAATCAGTAATCCTGTCGGAATCGCTTCGCCATCGCCATACGACATGTCAGCAAATAACATACCAAAATCAGGAGAGTCCACACCCAATTGCTTTTGTACCGCAACTGACGTTAAACCAATTTTACGACCCACTAAACGACGACCTTCAGCTAACGCACGTTGTGTATTTACTTCTTGCACAGCATAAGCAATATCCACATCTGCACTTTCACGACCCAATTGTGGGCGCACAGGTGCAATCGCATTTTTTGACAATTCAGCTTCTCTTAAAGCCAAAGCAACCACTTCAACACTTGTTTCAACAACAGCAGAATTCGACATCATGTTTCCTTAAACTGCAAAATGGGTCAGTCACGTTTTAGAGGGCTGAATTTCTACATATAACATGTGAAATTTGACGTAAATATGGTGCAGATCATCTATGCAGTTTACCCACATCTAACCACTTCATATTTTAAAACGTGTACTTTTATAAACAGTTTAAGCATCGAGAAATTGCTGTTTTTGTGCCAATACTTATTTTATTTATGACAATAGTTAGAACCTATAAATCTTGTCTACCGTTTAGACTGAAACAAACATGCTTTAAAAATCAATAACAAAAGTAATTTAAGTATTCAATATTCATTATTTATCCTTTTTGAAAAAAATAGCATCTACGACTAAATGCTAATAAGGTGAATTTTAAAACATCCTCAATCTGTAAAAACTCACATAGCATTTGATTGATGACGAATATAAATAACACCGAAAAATATGCAAAAAAAAGCCGTATTTAAAAGTTAAAACTTTCCAATACGGCACTGATTCATTCAAAATATATTTTATTTTAAATACACATAAAATCGGAAACTTAGATTGCCTCTTTCATGCGTATTTGTGCATTTAAAAATTGATGTAAAGTAGCGACATCAGCTACAACGGCTAATGGATGAAATGACTGTAAAACTGCGGGCGTATGCACGCCATAATTCACACCCACACGAGGCATCGCAATATTCTGAGCCATTTCTAAATCATAAGAAGTATCACCAACCATAATCGCATGTTCAGCTTTTACACCTGTAAATTGTAAAATTTCAGCTAACATCAGCGGATCAGGTTTTGACTTGGTTTCACTTGCAGCACGAGTAATTTCAAATAAATCCTGACTTTGTGTTTGCGTTAAAACACGATCAAGACCACGGCGGCTTTTACCGGTTGCGACTGCCAATTTTACATTTTGACTTTTTAAGTCCTGCAACATTTCAGCTACACCATCAAACCAACGATCATCTGTAGAATTTACAACATAATGATCGCCATAACATTTTAGAATATCAGCATGTAGCTCAGGCACTTGAGGAAATAAAACTTGCGCCACCTCAGGTAAACCTAAACCTATGATACTTTTAGCATCTGCTTCTGTCAGTGGTTGATCAAACTGTTTTGCAGCAAACATTAAGCTCGCCACAATTTGTCCAACTGAGTCAAATAGTGTTCCATCCCAGTCAAAAATAATCAGTTCCACAGGTTTTTGCATGATGACTCCAATATTTGATTCAACTGATAATCTTCTCTTTGATCTAAGAGCATTTCCCTCTTTAAAAAAAAGAGGGATTAAGAGAGATTTAAAATAATAATGACACAGTGACTCATTTAAATTTTTCATTCATCCAAATTTGTCGGTGTTTCTTTGTCTTTTTTCTGCGCACGGAGCTGAGCGATTAGACTTTGCATATCTTCAGGCATCGGTGCTTCAATCACAGGATAACCTGGAATTTCTAAACGCATTGCATGTAGACATAAACGGCGTGCTTTTGGTCCACGATATTCTGTTTCATGACCATATTTATCATCACCAATAAGTGGATGACCAATGCTCAAGCCATGTACACGAATTTGATGGGTACGACCTGAAAGTGGTGATGCATACACAAGTGTTGCATGCATAAAACGTTCTTGTACATTCCACTGTGTTTTCGACTCTTTACCTTCTGTCGATACACGTACACGGCGTTCGCCATTTGATAATTCATAACGATGCAATGGTTGATCAATCAATTGACGATCTAAACTCACCTGACCTTTAGTAATCGCTGCATAGGTTTTTTTAATTTTATGTTCACGTAAAAAATCTTGTAGCGTTTTCAAAGTACTACGCTTTTTAGAAATCATGACCAAACCAGATGTATCACGGTCAATACGATGAATCAGCTCTAAATACTTTTTACCTGTTGCCGCACGTAAGCCTTCAATTAGACCATACGCCACGCCACTACCGCCATGTACGGCAATACCTGAAGGTTTATTGACAACTAATAAACCTTCATCTTCATACACGACACGAGTAAGCAAACTTTGTGCAACTTTATCAGATACAGGTGCAGCATCTTCTTTCTGTTCAAAGAAAATTGGTGCAACACGAATTTGATCGCCAATTGCAAGTTTGCTTTCAGCTTTAACACGTTTCTTATTGACCCGTACTTGTCCTTCACGAATTAAGCGATAAATGCGGCTTTTTGGCACACCCTTAAGGCGAGAAAATAAGAAATTATCAATCCGTTGACCTTCTTGATACTCGTCAACTTCAAACCAAGTTACATTTTGCCATTCTTGCGTAGAATTCATACAGTTAGGAGATCCAATAAAAAACGAAATTTTGATTAAAAACTGATCATTTAGACTATACTTTTCATACAAAATAAGCCTCTAGCCCATAGGCAGATGATTCAAGGTTTGCTATAGTCAGCGCACGGATACCACCGTAAGTGAAATTTAGTGTGATCTTTTTCAAAAAATGAGAATGTCGCACACAGTATAAAATTCACGACAGATACGGAAAGGTCCCAAAAGAATATGCCGACGCCGAAGGCTTTATTATATCGGCAAAAAGACAAACTGTTGCGTTTAATTGTATTTAAAGTACAAAAATCAGTTTGTTTAAAAATATATGTCGCCAAACTGGTCATAGTCCAGCGATTGGTTTTAAACATAAACTGAAACACATCAGACAAGTTGCTTTCTTTAGAGTGTTATTCAGGACATAAGTGATTGAGGCATTGGAACTGCACATTTTGTAAAGATACGATGATAATTCCGTATCAAGACGCTCTCCAAATAGAGACGCTCTTCGAGCAATGTGACAGTGGAAAGACGACTACATTCAGTCATCCAATGCACCACTTCAAGTACCAGTGAAAAACTCAAAACTTTAATTGTGCAAAGATTAAAGAAGTAACGCAGCATCAAGCAAGATAGATCGGTATCAAAACCAACTTAAGTATCTAAAAATACAACAAGTTGGTTGTAACCTTAAATCATCAAGGATGTTTCTATGATTTAAGTGTTGATCCACCCAAATTGTAGATGTTCGCTTCACTTAAAATAGCGATTTGTCGGTGTGAATCACTACACTATTAGGTGTTACACCCATGAAACGTATGCTGATCAATGCAACACATGCCGAAGAAGTTCGCGTTGCACTCGTTACTGGTCACCGTCTATATGATTTCGATTTAGAAAATCGTACGCGTGAACAAAAGAAAGCCAATATTTACAAAGGTCATGTGACTCGCGTTGAACCCTCGCTTGAAGCTGTATTCGTAGAATATGGCGCAGGTCGTCAGGGCTTCCTATCGATGCGTGAAATTGCCAATACTTACTACAAAGCCGATCCTCGCCAAACAAGCAACATTCGTGAACTCATCACGGAAGGTACAGAGCTGTTGGTTCAAGTTGAAAAAGAAGAACGTGGTAATAAAGGCGCTGCACTTTCAACTTATATTTCACTTGCTGGTCGTTATTTGGTTCTTATGCCAAACAACCCGAAAGGTGGCGGTATTAGTCGTCAAATTTCAGGTTCTGTACGTGAAGAATTGAAAAATATGCTTGCATCGCTCAATACACCTCGTGGTATGAGCGTGATTGTACGTACTGCAGGTATTGGTCGCAGCCAAGAAGAATTGCAATTAGATTTGCAACACTTACTTGATCTGTGGGCACAAATTCAAAATACGGCAACATCAGGTCCATCGCCAATGTTGGTTCATCAAGAAGCGGGCGTGGTAACACGTGCAATTCGTGATTATTTACGTGATGATGTTGCTGAAATCCTAATTGATAATGAACAAGCATTTGGTGAAGCGTATAACTTCGTTAAAGCGGTTATGCCAAATCAGTTAGACAAGTTAAAAACATATACATTAAACGAACCATTATTTGCACATTTCGGTATTGAAAGCCAAATTCAGACAGCCTACGAGCGTGAAGTTAAACTTCCTGCTGGTGGTTCGATTGTGATTGATCAAACTGAAGCATTGGTTTCAATTGATATTAACTCTGCAAAATCAACTCGTGGTCATGATGTTGAAGAAACAGCATTAAACACGAACCTTGAAGCAGCCGAAGAAATTGCGCGTCAATTACGTTTACGTGATATTGGCGGTCTTGTGGTGATCGACTTTATTGATATGACCAAAGAGCGCAACCAACGTATGGTTGAAGCCAAACTTCGTGAAGCAACACAAAGTGACCGCGCTCGTATCCAATTCGGACAATTGTCTCGTTTTGGCTTAATGGAAATGAGTCGTCAACGCCTACGCCCTTCTCTTGAAGAGGCAACGGGTTATGTATGCCCTCGTTGTCATGGCACGGGTATGGTTCGTGACTTACGTTCTTTATCTTTATCCATTATGCGTAAGGTCGAAGAGATTGCATTACGTGAACGTCACGGTGAAGTTCAAATTCAAGTCCCTGTTGAAATTGCTGCATTCTTATTGAATGAAAAGCGTCACAGCCTTGTTTATTTAGAACAAACTTCGGGTGTACGTGTCACTGTATTGCCACATCCACATTTAGAAACGCCACATTACGAAATTTCATATAATCCTGAAGGCTTTGCACCAACAAGCTATGAGCGTACTGAAGCAACACGCTTAAGTGAAAAAGAGCTGGGTTATGAGTCATCTGAGTGGCACTTAGAAGAAGAGCATGTTCATACAGCAGCTCCTGTTCAAAGCAATAACAATAAATCACAAAGAAAACCGACTGCACAGCAACCCGTTCAACAACAAAATGCTCAGCAATCACAACAACGTGTTCAACAACAGCGTCAGCAAAATGTTCAAGCACAAGCAGAAGTTGCATCATCAAGCCCATGTGCTTGGTTAGAAAATTTGTTTGTACAAAAACAAGCGCGCACTGTAGATCAGTCACGTACGGCAAACAATGCAGCAGCAGCAATTGAGCAAATGATCAATGGCGGTGCTGTGAGCCGTGGTCAGTTTGGTCAGGTCAATACCAACACAACCGTCAATACACCTGTTGCAACTCCTGCTGTTGTAGAGACTGCTCCTGTTGCTGAAACCAATGCTTATTTGTCTCCTGCTCGTGCACAAGACAATCAGCAACATCACTACACTGAAAAATCTTATGAAAAATCAGTAGAACGTGATGACAAACCTCAGCGTAACAACAAAAAACGCAACAATCCAAATCACAAACAAAAAGAAGTTCGTGAGCAAGCACCTGAACAACATCATCAGGTGATTGAGGAAGTTGTACAAACACCTCGTCAGGAACAGCGTCACGAGCAACGCCAAGAACCACGTGAACAACAAAAGCGTCCAAACCCAAAATCACGTCATGAGCGTCAGCAACAAGATCGTGAACAACAGTTTGATGCTCCTGTTGAACAACAATCTGTTCCGCGCCGTGACCGTAACAATCAACAACGTCCAAACCGACCAAACCGTCACCGTGACCCAAATGTCTTCAATGAAGATCAGCAAAGTCAAAGTAATGCCCCTGTTGCACAAGCAGTAGAAAAAGTTGCACCACAACTAGCGCAGGTAAAAGTCGACCTTGTTGATGCACCACGTCATGACAACATGAAAACTGCAATGGTCGTTAATGTTGATAATGAACGTAGTGAAATTGTTGCATTAGCACCACAGCACGTTAAAGTAGCAGCGCAAGTCCAAGCTCAACCTATCGTAACGGCTGAAGTTGTTGCAACCGTTGCTGAAGTTATCGTTGAAGCAGAAGTACCACGTACACCTGCAACAACTAAACAAGAGAAATCACGTTCTACAGACATTCGTGCGAGCAATGATCCACGTCAACGTCGTCGTCAGCAACGTGAAGTCGCAAAAACCAAAGCTGCTGCACCAAAGTTAAACCCTTCACAAGTTCCAACTTTAGGTCAGTACACGATTGGTAGCTTAATCCGCCATGTTTATGGTAACGATTGTGCCGTTCTGATTGAACAGTTTGGTTTAATTCCAACATTTAACCGTGCTTTGCTTAAATTCACAGAAGAGTTTGCAGCAAACTTAACGGCTGAAACTGTTGAAGTCGAAGTAGAGAAAAAGCCTGTTACTCGTGATGCTGTTGTGACTCAAGTCAAAGTTGAGGCAGAACCTGCACCTATGCTTGATCTAACACCGCCAAAAGCTGTGTCTGATACACGTGTAGCAAATGATCCTCGTGAACGTCGTCGTTTAGCAAAACAAGCAGCTGAGCAAGCACACGAACAAGCAAAGCATGCTCACATTGAAGAAGTGGCTCAACCAAGCGTTGAAGTAACCGAAACAGTAGCTGAAGATGTTGTTATTGCTGATGCTCCTGTAACAGAAACTGCCCAAGCTGAAACTGTTCAAGCAGAAGAATCTACCGTGAAAGCAATCATAGATACTGCTCCTACTGAAGAAGAAACTGTTACGATTGATTCAGCCGTTACACCGACTGAATCAACTGGAATTGCTCTAACTGAATCGATTACTAAGCAAGCCGTCAGTACAGATGAAGCACAAACAGACACATCTAGCGAAACAACAGATAAGGTGGATGATGAAAAACCTGTTCGCCCACGTCGCCCACGTGGTCGTCCACCAAAGAAAACACCAGTCGCGGAGTGATTGATCTTTAGATCAATTGCACAAATGCGATAAAATAAAAAAAACCAGTCATTCCGATGACTGGTTTTTTTTGTTATTTTAAGGATATTTTTAACCTTTTTATTAAATTAGGTTGATTGCACTAGTTTTTAACCTATAAAAAGACAGATGTATAAAAGCGCAAATATTTTGCTTCAAATCGGCATGATTGGATTACGAAAAATAACAGGATTTCTATGAGCCAGACACCACAAAATGACTTAATCAGCATCTCTGATGTTGTTTCACATCTACCAAAATTTCTCCACAAAGTACCTCATTTACTTACAGGTTTGTCACAAGCTTATATTCGCACTGCAAAAACGCCCACAGGTTTAGGATTGGCATTTGAACGTGCAGTTAAACGTAATCCTTACGGTGATGCATTACTCTTTGAAGAGCAGCGCTATAGCTACCAAGACTTAAATGGTTGGGCAAACCAAATTGCACACTATTACCTATCTATTGGGTTAAATAAAGGTGATGTTGTCACTGTCATTATTGAAAACCGTGCCGAACTTATTGCAACGGTCATTGCTCTTGCTAAAATTGGGGTAACTTCTGCGCTTGTGAATACATCACAAATAGGCAAAGTTTTGTCACATAGCATCAACCTTGTTAATCCTGTGGCCCTTATTATCGGTGATGAATGCCGTGAAGCTGTTGATGAAATTCGTCAAGATTTAAACATTCCTCCTAATCGTTTTTATTGGTTTGCAGATCAACCCACACAACAAGACAAAGGTACAGCACCTAACGGCTTCCAAAATCTTGCTGAAATTGTGGATCAATTTCCAAAATTTAATGTACCGACAACACATAAAGTCCAAGGTTCAGATGGTTTATTCTACATTTACACATCAGGTACAACAGGCTTACCAAAAGCCGTAATCTTTACCAACAGTCGTTGGACACTCGCTTACGGCACGTATGGTCACATTCTCAACTTAAAAGAAGATGATGTAATGTACTGCACTCTACCGCTTTATCATGCTACAGGTATGGTGGTGTGTTGGTGTGGTGTGATTGCAGGGAGTTCAGCACTTGCAATTCGCCGTAAGTACTCCACTTCACAGTTTTGGCCCGATGTTAAAAAATATAATGCTTCTGCAATTGGTTATGTCGGTGAGCTATGCCGTTATCTGATGGATGCACCTATTTCAGAACTTGATCATTCACATCGTGTAACCAAAATGATTGGTAATGGTATGCGTCCAAACATTTGGAGCAAATTTAAAGAGCGTTTTGGTGTAGAGGAAATTTTAGAACTTTATGCATCAAGTGAAGGTAATGTCGGTTTTAGTAATATCTTTAACTTTGACAATACCGTGGGCTTTTCTCCAACACCGTATGCCATTATTCAATTCGATAAAGAAAAAAATGAAGCCATTCATGATGCAAAAGGCTTTTGTAAAAAAGTCAGCAAAGGTGAAGTCGGTTTATTGATTGGTAAAATTACCAGTCGCTCTCCTTTCGATGGTTACACCGATCCTGAAAAAAACAAATCTGTAATTATGAAAGATGTCTTTAAAAAAGGAGATTCGTACTTTATTACGGGTGACTTAGTCCGTGATATTGGTTTCCGTCATGCACAATTTGTCGATCGATTAGGCGATACTTTCCGTTGGAAAGGTGAGAATGTTTCAACTACAGAAGTCGAAAATATTGTCAGTGAATATCCTAAAATTGCAGAAGCAGTCGTTTATGGTGTCGAAATTCCTGAAACCAATGGTCGTGCAGGCATGGCAGCCATTACCCTACTTGATGGCATGACACTCTGCGAGCAAGATTTAACTGACATGGTTCAAGAATTCAAAAAAAATCTTCCTGCTTATGCTGTCCCTGTGTTTTTACGTATACAACAAACCGTTGAAACCACTGGTACATTCAAATATCAAAAAAACAAGCTGAAAGATCAAGGCTATGATTTAAATCAAACTTCGGACCAACTACTTGTGCTATTGCCTTCAGCCACAGCATATACCGACCTGACTACTGAAATCCAAGCCAATATTGCAGCTTACAAGTATCGTTTCTAACCCAATAGCGCTTATTTTTTGAGTAAAAAAACAAAAGTTGTTGTATTTATAAGCAAACACCAACAACTTTTGAATTTTTTACTTGCGCTCAATGGAGATCTTGCTACAATACGCTCCATCAAATGCAGTGGTGCTAGAACAAAATTCTTGCACTAAACATTAAGATTTCATCTAAATGTTTGCTCAGGGTCGTTAGCTCAGCTGGTAGAGCAGCGGACTTTTAATCCGTTGGTCCCGCGTTCGAATCGCGGACGACCCACCATCATCTTTCCAGATTTTCCTGAAAAGTAATTAGATATATCTAAAAAGATATCATCTAATTTTTGTAAGAATTGCATTTCGCTAGTCTTACAAGAAATTTAGAATTTCATTCTAAAATTCACTCAGGGTCGTTAGCTCAGCTGGTAGAGCAGCGGACTTTTAATCCGTTGGTCCCGCGTTCGAATCGCGGACGACCCACCAT
>NZ_JBJZOR010000033.1:0-31000 GCF_046269225.1 Acinetobacter sp. TY2 | reverse complement strand
ACTTGCACACTTTGACCGCTATAGATCGGTGGCGTGAAATTCAGCGTCAATGTTTGACCTGTGATCGTGATGCTGTCTGGGGTGCGCAGTACGCCATCAATCACGATGGTGAAGTCTTTGTTTTGCGGTGGGTGTTGTGCATCTAAGTTTTCATTGAAGCTCAGGATCAACTCACCCGCGGTATTCACCGCACTACCGGTCAGGATCGGTGCCGTGGTGTCTTCACTTGGAGGCATAATTCCTGTTACTTCAATATCTTCTTGTGCTTGATTACCTGCTAAATCAGACACAATAATTTTTATTATTTCATTATTCTCTAATGGACGAGTTAAAGTTATTTCTGTCTTGCCATTAATTGCCGTACCACTGCCAATTACCTGACCTTGTGCGTCTGTAATTATAATTGTTCCGGCTTCATTTGATGTTACTTCAACATGTGTTGCATCTTTTACATCAGCATTAATGAGTGGCGCAGTCAAATCAGGAACAATGATTGATTCTTCTGCACGGTTACCAGCATCATCAACAACACCAACAGTAATTGTTTCACCATCAATCACTGGTTTAGTGAGGATGATATCAACCGTACCATCAGATCCTGTTATTCCGCTACCGATGATTTCTCCATTTTCATTTTTTATAACAACTTCCGCACCAGCTTCATCACTTTTTACCGTGATGTTATTTTCATCTTTAATTTCAATCTCAATGGTTGGTGCTGTAACATCACCAACCAAGACATTCTCTTGACTTGTATTCCCTGCTTGATCTGTAACACTAACTTTTATTTCTTCATTGTCTTGTAATGGGCGAGTTAAAGTTATTTCTGTCTTGCCATTAATTGCGGTACCATTGCCAATTACCTGACCTTGTGCATCTGTAATTATAATTGTTCCGGCTTCATTTGATGTTACTTCAACATGTGTTGCATCTTTTACATTAGCATGAATTTCAGGAGCCGATGTATCAATAGGTTTTGATTCACCATTATTATCATTATTACTACTATTTGAACTTGTTGCAGCAATAGTACCAGCAACTAATGCCCCTCCTGCAATCCATGCTAGCATTGGTATTGCATCACCATTTGACAAGGGTTGTTCTTTTAAAAACTCATCAAAATTATCAATAGCAAGATAATCTACAGTTGTTGCAACACCCTCACTATTAAAGTTATCCATTTTAACGAGTGCATACTGCCCGTCAGATTCAAAAACAAGTTCTTGTACAAAATTAGCCGCAAAGAAACTTGGGATAATAATTTTTGCACCATTAAGTAAAGTAATCTCAAGATTATTATCTATGCGTGTTAATTTTGAAACTTGATCTTTATTTACATGGACTTCATAGACTGATTGATGCTGAGGAGCTTTTTCAATTGTGAGTTGTTGTGTTGAACCTTTTTCAAATATATCTACATTATTCATTCTATTCATCCTTATTATATTCATCTATATAAAAAGATAAATAAATGAGATGAAATTCACAAGTAAAGAATATATACCGAACCTGATTCATAAATATTAACATTTATGATCATCCATAGAATCTAAACTATTTTAGTTGGTATTATTAAAATAATGTGATGAAATCATCATTAATATATTTTTTAAGCGAATAAATTACACTTATAAAATCGATTATTTTTTATTCTTTATTTTTAATTTATTATACTTTTTTTTAAATATATAATTTCGATAATATCAATATAACTGTATTAATAATGCTATCTAACAAAAAAGCCACCTATTTACATAGGTGGCTTAATGATCAAATGATGTAATTTAAGATTAGCGTTCTCTTAATGCTTCTTTTGCTTTATTAAATGGTTTCAACAAATATTCGATGATTGTTTTCGAACCTGTTTTAATATCAACAGTCGCAACCATACCAGGTGTAATCGCAAAAGCCTTACCTGCTTTATTGTAAAGCTTATCCGAATCCGTACGAATATAAACACGATAATAGAACTGATCTTGTTTCACTTCATCACGTAACGTATCTGGTGAAATGACAGTGACTTTACCTTTCAAACCACCATAGATGGAATAATCATAAGCAGTTAGTTTTACGAGCGCTTCTTGACCTGGGCGAATAAATGCAATGTCTCGTGGTGAAATACGTGCCTCAATTAATAATTGCTCATCTAACGGAACAATCGTCATGATTTTACCATTCTGAGGGATAACACCACCTAAAGTCATTACATCAATTTCTTTCACTACACCACGTACAGGTGCTTTGAAAATAGTACGATTTAACGTATCTGATTTACCACGCACCACTTGTTGTTGGGTTTCAACATCAGTTGTTGCTTTAGATAATTGCTCACGCGCATCGACATAATATTTATTACGAATATCATTGATCTGATTTTGCAAATCATTTGCCTGACGTTTCAAACGTAATACTTCAACTTCACTCGCCGCACCTTTGGCTACTAGCGGTTCTGTCATACGTAACTCTTGCTGAACGAGTGTTAATGCTTGTTTTAAGCCCGCAATAGATTCATCCATATTGGCACGACGAGAATTATACAATTCTGTCTGTTCACTCACCATTTTAGGGTCTTTTCGAACACTATCAGGGAATGTTAATGGCGTACCATTCACTTCTGCACGAAGACGTGCAGCCGTTGCCTGTGATGAAATCAATAAGGATTCAGATTCACCGACATTAGATTCAAAACGTGTTGGATCTAATTGAGCAAGAATTTGTCCTTTCTGAACAATATCACCCTCTTTAACTTCTAGCTTCGTTAAAATCCCACCTTCAAGAGACTGAATAACTTGCTCTTTGGATGTCGGAATAACCTTACCCGTGCCTTGCGAAACCTCTTCAAGCTTAAAAACCCATGCCCAAATAAGTAATGCCATCAGACCACAACAAACTATCCAAATCATTACACTTGCTTTTGGTAAAGGTGGTTCTAGATGAGTTACCTTCATAGATCTTGTTTGTTTTTCTTCACTCATGATCTAGCTCCACTATTCGGCATCTGTTGTGCTGAATTATTCAATATTTGTTCTTTTGGTCCATCCATGACCACACGACCTTCATTGATCACAATAATACGATCAACCAACTCAAGTACTGCACGACGGTGGGTTGCCACAATCAATGTACGATGTGCAAGCCAAACCTTCATATGATCAATCAATTGCTTTTCAGAAACATCATCAATTGATGCAGTTGGCTCATCCAATAACAAAATATTAGGCTGACAAATTAATAAACGAGACAATAACAATGCCTGACGCTGACCACCTGAGAAACCAACACCACCTTCCATAATGATGTGATCAAGTCCTTCTTTTTTATCTTGAATAAAAGACAATGCTCCTGTCACAGATAAGGCTTTAAGTAAATCATCATCTGTTGCAAGTGGTGCACCTAATGTAAGGTTTTCACGCACTGTACCAAAGAATAGATGTGCATTTTGATTTAACAGTCCAACATCACGACGTACATCAGCAGGGTCAAGCAAAGTAATATCAATATCATCCAAATTGACTTTACCCTGTGTTGCTGTCTGCATACCTGACATCAACTGCAGTAAGCTCGATTTACCCGCACCATTACGACCTAAAATTGCAATTTTTTCACCAGGTTTTATTACCAGTTTTGGTATTATTAGGCTAGGCTTTGGATCTTCATCATCATATTTAAACACAACACCATTCAGTTCAAATTTACCATTTAATACTGAACGTTGAATTAACTGGGAGCGCTCTGGTTGATCAATCGGCTTCTTCATCAATTCATCTAAACTGTTTTTTGCAGTCTTTGCTTGTTGGAAACGCCCCAATACACCTGTGACTTGTGCAATTGGTCCAAGCATACGCGATGATAAAATTGAACACGCAACCAACGCACCTGTTGTCATATCACCTTTCATCACTGCAAAACAACCGACCAAGACAACAATCGCAAAAGTTAAACCTTGCAATTTTTGTGTCCACAAGCCCATAACACCAACAATTTTACGTTGCTGCATGCTGACGTTTGCAGACACTTCATTCATGTGATTCCATTGGTTCTGAAAACGGGATTCTGCACGTAACAGTTTAATATCTTCAATCCCCTGAACTGCTTCAACTAAAATAGCGTTACGAATAGAAGATTCACGCATACCTTGCTGTGCAAGTGCTGCCAATTTCTTTTGAACCAAGAAACCAGGCAGAATCATTAATGGGACGACAATGGCCATAACCCAAAATAAATTACCCCCAATCAACCAGAAAATACCTAAGAATAAAAGGAAAAATGGTAAATCTGCAAATGCAGTAATTGTGGTTGATGTCACCAACTCACGAACACCTTCAAGTTCACGAATCTGTGAAATAAATGTACCTGTAGACTTCGAACGCTCTTTATTTTTAATGCGTAGTGCATGCCCAAAAACACGATCAGAAATACGTAAATCTGCACGCTTCCCAATCATATCGGATAAAACTAAGCGTGAATATTTCAGTGCAAATTCAAAAATAGCCGCAATTAATACGCCACCTGCCAATACCCACAAAGTTGGTATCGATTGCGCTGGAATAACACGGTCATACACATTCATTGAGAAGACAATGGTTGCCAATGCTAAAATATTTGCCAACATTGAAGCAAACATAATATCAACATAACGCTTCCAATCTTTAAGTACAATTTCCCAAAACCAATTGGCTTCATATGGTTTAATATATTCATCAATTCGAGCATCGGGTACTGCGCTTTCAGGACGCAAGATATAAACCAATGAAATTGCATTCTGAAGGTCTTCTGCGCTAAAAGTCTGTGCAAGACCTTTATCACCACTCATTTGTACGCTGACATTACCGACTGCATCAGCTTTGTCAATTACTCCAACTTGACCATCTTTAAAGCCGACCACAACAGGTAAGCGCCAAGGATTAAGCATATCTAAGCTAAAATCAACCTTACGAACATGTAACCCAACCTGACGGGTCATGATCATTAAGACATCATCGATGCCTTGATTTTGATTCCAGTTTAACTCTAGGCGGATACGTTCTTCAGAACTTTCAATACGGTAATGTCTTGCTACAGTAAGGACGGCTTGTAACCATGGTTGATAATTTATTGTTGTATTATTCATGGTTGTATCTCTACCCCTTGAATTGAAAGATTATTCAACTGATAAACATCACGTGCTTTACCAGATGCAGAAATATATTGAACAAGATTGTCATAAATATCATAACGTGCAGATTCAATTTGAGAATTTGCGCTATGAATTTGCTGTTCAGCATTTAGTAGGTCAACAACGGTACGTGTGCCTAATTTATATTGTTCTTGATAAAGCTCTTTGGTTCTCACCGTCGTTTCTTGCTGTGCAATCAAAACTTGCATTTGACGCTGTCTATTTTCAATCTGTTCACGTGCAAGACGAGTCTGATCAAGAACATCTAAATAAACACTGCTCACACGTGCTTTAGCTGCTTCTTCGGCAAAACTCGCAGCTTTCGTTTGTGATGCAACTGCACCACCTTGATAAAAGTTACTTGTGGCTTCAAGCATGATTGAATCGTAAAAACCATTGTCTTTGTTATTATTCGGGTTTACACCATTGAGTGCCTGACTCAAACTTCCTCGAACACTTAAAGTTGGATAACGACTCAAATTTGTTTGTTCTTTCTGTGACTTAGCAACATCCACACCAGCTTTTGCTGCCATCATATTTGGAATACGATTGAATTGAGTTTCACTATATAGATCAGAAGCTGAGATCATACTGTCTGGAATCTCCAAGCGACTGCTAGAAATATCACGTCCAACCAACGTTCGTAAACGTTGCTTATACATACTCAACTGCGTTTCTTGTGCGATCAAATTTGACTGTGCAGATTCAATATACGACTGTGCTTGAATCGGATCGGCTTGACTACTAATACCTGCATTTGCTCGAAGATTGGCAATTTCAGCAATACGAGAAATACCTTTAATCTGCTCACGTGCAATTCGGGTAATTTCCTGATAACGGCGAATATTAACAATCGCAGTCGCAACTTGCGTCGAAATATCATCAATTGATACAAGAACATTGGCTTGCGCTACTTGTAAACGTGCTTTTTCAACATTAACGCCACTTTTGACTTTACCGAAATCGTAAAGCATCTGTGTCGCACTCAATGTTAAAAGCTGCCGACCAGCTTCACCTGATGTCATATCACCTGTACCTAAACCACCAGTTAACTGGGGATAGTAGCCTGCTTTCGCCACATCAATATTGGCATTTTGCGAAGACAATGAAGAAATACTTTGCGCAATATCTGGATGCCGTAACACCGCTATTTTTACAGCGTCATAAATACTAATTTTTGCAGGTAATGCTCCTGTCATCGAAAAAGGGGCTGAATCCATAAACACAACAGGATTAGTCCCTGTTGCATTTGTTCCCGTAATTACAGGTAATGATTGAGTCTCATTCTGTTGATAATCAAATTTACTCAGCTCATTTAAACTGACTTTGCGATAGTCTTCGGATGATTCAGGTGCTAAAAACTTTTGCACATTCTTCTTCATAAGTTGCATATTTAATTTTGACTCTTCAGCCCACGCCAACCCCGGTGAGTGTAAACCAATCAAAATTAAACAATATGCTCCGCCACGAATCTTATACTTTATTTTATTTTTTCCCACATGATTTCTCGTTTTTCGCATCACTTAAAAGTGAAACTTTCAAAAGTGCCTATATACATGATTTTTATTTTGTCTTAAAACCGTGATCTATTTAACACATTATAAAACAATAAATGAATGAATGCCTATAAAAATTAAATAGAAAATGTAATTTTCACAAGCACTTATTCTGATATTCGACTAAACGGTAAAATCATCACCAAGATAGACTTCACGAACAGTTTCATTATTTAAAACATCTTCAGGAGTGCCTTCTGCAATCACTGCTCCTTCGCTTACAATATATGCATGTTCACAGATTGCCAAAGTCTCTCGTACATTATGATCTGTGATTAAAACCCCAATACCACGATCCTTTAGCTGTCGAATAATATCTTTAATATCTCCTACAGAAATTGGATCTACACCAGCAAAAGGCTCATCTAATAACATAAATTTTGGATCTGCAGCTAAAGCACGTGCAATTTCTGCACGACGACGCTCACCACCTGAAACACTCATACCCAATGAATCTTTAATATGCGTAATTTTAAAATCAGCAAGTAATTCTTTTAAACGTTGTTGACGCTGTTGCTTATTTAAATCTGAACGTGTTTCAAGAATTGCCATAATATTTTCAGAAATAGTGAGTTTTCTAAAAATAGAGGCTTCTTGTGGTAAATAACCAATGCCTTTACGGGCACGTTGATGCATTGCAAGATCAGAGATATCTTCATTATCAAGATGAATTTCCCCCTTATCCATACGAACAAGCCCAACCACCATATAAAAGCTTGTGGTTTTCCCCGCACCATTCGGACCAAGCAGCCCAACAATTTGGCCACTTTTCATGCTAAAAGAAACGTCTTTAACCACCCAACGTTTACTATAAACTTTAGCAAGATGCTTAATACACAAGGTCTGAGGTTTATTCAGCGCATCATCCATTAATCACGCACTCCAGGAAAAGTTTTCTGTGTAGATGGCGGAATAATAATTTGTAAACGACCTTTTGATGTACCCGTGCTATTTGGGCCACCAGAAGCCTCAATATCACCCTTATTCATACTGTATTTCAAGGTATTACTACGAATACTTGCACCATCTTGATACAAATACGCATTCCCAATCAAATTGAGAATCCCTGTTTCCGCATTGTAAATAATTTTTTGTGCTTCACCACGTGCAATTCCTTTATTTCCATCAAGTTGCTGTTGGAATTTTGCAGGGCTACCTGTTGCAGTAATTGTACTAATTTGTTTACTTTTATTGAGTTGAGCAACAATAGAATTTGCATAAACCTTCATTGTGCCTTGTTCAATTTCAACATTGCCTGAATAAGTCGTTACACCAGTTTTATCATTGAATGTCGCACGATCTGCCAATAGGGAAATTGACTGATTACGATCTGACTGTAAAGCAAATGCCGATACAGATGCGCAACATAATCCAACAACGACAAATGTTTGCTTTAGGAAAGTCTGATACTGAGTGAAATAATTAGTTTGGCGCATACTTTCCTCGAATTTGATAAAATTCATACTGCCCCTGATTTAAATCTGCATTTAAACCTTGGCTAATAAACTGTGCATTGGGTGCATCAACCACCACTTGTTTTTTTGTTTCAAGTGTCCGTAATTTAGGAAATGCTGTTAACTCTTCGGTTTGAAAGACCATATTGCCTTGCTCACCAATTTTAGTCGCCTTCACTTGACCCGTTAAGACAACTTTTTCATTATTATCATAGCCATTAGCATTCTTAGCATAAAAAGTAGAATCCACTTGATTATTGACATACACCGATGCATTCAAGTTTTTCAACTTTGAAGTTTTATGCTGTAAATCTTGTTCTAAATGATCCACTTGTGCACGAACATGCAACAGTCCTTTTTCATCGGTTTGAGTCAAATGAATACCTTCCGCAGAATATGTCATACTCTGAGCAGTATCGGCATCAAGCTTTTTGCCTTTGCCACCGTACCAATAATAGCCACCGCTGATTGCCGCAATGACAACCGCAGTCACATATAAAGCTTTAGTATCCATAGCGACAGACAACCCAATTTAAGTAAAGTAACATTCACGTTTACGTATTAATGCGGTATTGCAATATATTTTTCAAGTAGTTCCTGGTAAACACCTTTGGACATCAACAACATATCACAGACCTCACGAACAGCACCACGACCACCCAATGCCTGAGTAACTAAATCGGCACGGCGACGCACTTCAACATGACCATTTGGTACAGTAACTTTCATTCCTGCAATGGCAAAGGCAGATAAATCTGGCCAATCATCCCCCATATATAAACAATCTTCTGGGGAAATATTCATTTGTGCACATGCTTCTCGCAGTGCGGTACCTTTGTCTTCACGCCCTTGAAAAACCAAGTCTACACCTAAATCTGACATGCGTTTTTCAACGATATTACTTTTACGACCTGTGATAATAATCACTTTAATACCTGCTTGCTGAACAAGCTTCATACCAAGTCCATCACGAATATCAAAGGATTTAATTTCATCGCCTGAATTGGTCAGGGTCACAAAACCATCACTTAAAATACCATCTACATCCAAAACCAAAGCTTCAATATGACGCGCTTGTTCCAATAAAACATAAGAAGCCATTGATTAGTTTACTCCTGCTTGAATCAAATCATGCATGCTGATTACGCCAATCACTTTATTAGCATCATCAACCACAACAAATTGATTAATTTTCTTTTCATTCATTTTTTCCAAAGCTTCAACAGCGCGAGCTTCTTTGGAAATGGTAGATGGATTGGCAATCATGACATCTGAAACGGCAAGATTGACATCAAAACCTTGTTGCTTATCAATCAGTCGGCGCAAATCACCATCGGTAAATATGCCAAGTAATACGTCATTTTCATCCACAATTGTGGTTAAACCTAGACGTTTATTTGAAATTTCGTATAGAACCTGATTCATTGGTGTATCTGGCGATACTTTTGGTAAATCATTTCCAGTATGCATAAGGTGCTTTACATGTAACAACAGACGTTTACCCAATGCACCCGCAGGATGTGACATAGCAAAATCATCCGCAGTAAAACCACGCGCATCAAGCAATGCAACAGCCAATGCATCACCCAATACCAATGTTGCAGTTGTACTTGATGTTGGTGCTAGACCCAATGGGCATGCTTCCTGAATATCACCCAATGTTAATGCAATATCTGCATTTTGTGGCATTGGACCACGATCATCACGGCTGATGGTAATCAACGGCACTTCAAGGTGCTTGATTAATGGCATCAGCATCATGATTTCATCACTTTTACCTGAATTTGAAATCGCAATCAGTACATCACCCTTGACCAACATGCCTAAATCGCCATGTCCTGCTTCACCTGGATGCATAAAGAATGATGGCGTGCCTGTCGAGGCAAATGTCGCCGCCATTTTACGTCCAATGTGACCTGACTTACCCATACCAGTAATCACAAGACGACCTTTACATTGTAAAATAATTTCGCAGGCACGAGTAAAACGTTCATCAATTTGCGTCGCTAAGATCTCAAGTGCTTGTTCTTCTATACGCAAGGTTTCGAGTGCGACTTTTTGAAAATCAATTTGATTCGGCAAATTTTGTGGATTCAATGTCTATTTTCCTACAATCTCTTTTCAGGGATTGATGCTGATTGGATGAAAATAATTTTGCTAATTTTAGCATATTTAAGTAAATAGCACGTTTCTAATTATACAAGTTTTCACAGATTTCCTGACCAATTACATCGGGATTGATACATGACAATATCACTTGTATTGCTAAATACACCCCTCAAAATGCTCAATTATTTTTTTACAGACAAATAAAAAGCCTCCATCTGATGATGAAGGCTTTTTGAATTTGGAGCGGGAAAAGAGACTCGAACTCTCGACCCCAACCTTGGCAAGGTTATGCTCTACCAACTGAGCTATTCCCGCTTTATGTTGTGAATTATAGTCAATAAAATTTAGCTGTCAACTCACTTCATACAAAAAATCGTTCAATTGATGAATTAATCAGCACGTCGCCAAGTTGTACCCTGACGTGTATCTTCAAGAACCACGCCTTGTGCTAAAAGCGATTGGCGAATTTCATCGGCTTTGGCAAAGTCTTTCGCTTTTTTGGCATCAACACGTTGTTGAATAAAGTCTGTAATTTGCTCTTCAGTCAAGCCCAATGCTTCTTGACCAATATCTGATTTTAAAAAGTCATCAACATTGTTCTGCACTAAACCAAGAATATTAGTCAGGTGGCGTAAAGTCGAATAAAAAATTGCAGACTGTTCCGCATTTTCTTCTTTGACTGCACTGTTCAAAGCTTTAATAATTTCAAACAATACTGCAATAGCTTCTGATGTATTGAAGTCATCACGCATTGCACTGTTAAAGCGCTCTACTAAATCAGTATCCAAAGTCTGAACTATTTTTTCACCATACACTTGTTGATAGGCTTTAAATGCATGGTAGAAACGTGCAAGGGTATTTTTCGCTTCTTTGAGTGCAACATCTGAATAGTTCACTGGACTACGGTAGTGCGAAGATACAATAAAATAGCGCACAACTTCAGGGTGGAATTTTTCAATCACATCACGAATAGTAAAGAAGTTGCCTAAAGACTTCGACATTTTCTCACCATCAACATTGATGAAACCTGCATGCATCCAATAATTTACATATTGTTCGTCAGTTGAAGCTTCTGATTGTGCGATTTCATTTTCATGATGTGGAAAAGTTAAGTCTTGACCGCCACCATGAATGTCAAAATGATTACCTAAGTTGCATGTCGACATCGCTGAACATTCAATATGCCAACCTGGACGACCATTGCCCCAAGGTGAAGCCCATGACGGTTCATTTTCTTTGGCATGTTTCCAAAGTACAAAGTCAAATGGATGTTTTTTCTCAACTTCTACATCGACACGTTCAGATGCACCTGCTTGCATATCTTCAAGCTTACGACCTGAAAGACGACCGTATTTTGCAAATTTTTCAACTGCAAAATAAACATCACCATTTTTAGATGGGTAAGCAGAACCCTTATTGACGAGGTTTCCAATCATGTCTTGCATTTGGTCGATGTAATCTGTCGCGCGAGGTGATTCATTTGGTGGTACGCAACCTAACTTTGCAAAGTCTTCATTCATTGCATCAATGAAACGTGTTGTCAGTGATGCAATGCTTTCACCATTTTCATTGGCACGTTTAATGATTTTGTCATCAATATCGGTGATATTACGCACGTATTTGACATTCCAACCTTGACTACGTAGAAAGCGAATAATGTAATCAAATGCAACCACTGTACGTGCATGTCCAATATGACAGTAATCATAAACCGTCATTCCGCACACATACATATCAATATGCCCCTCTTTACGTGGAACAAATTCAACTTTTTTACGTTGCTCAGAGTTGTAAAGAACAAATGGTTGCATAGGTCTTCTAAGTGCTTCTATATAAGGATGGTTAATCTTAACCTATGCATTTTTATTCATAAAGTTAAAACAAAAAGAAAGATCGATTTTTTCAGGTGAATCAACAACTGTCTTGTTCTTTTTTTCAAAGCTTTTACTTTTTATAACTTAGAAAATGAAGATTTTCACTCTTATTCTGTCAGTGAGTTAGGTGTTTGGGTACACCAGTAAAATAAACAAGCCACATCTACCTAGATAGATGTGGCTTAGTCAAATAAATTTTAAAATAATACTTAAACTGCAACATCTACAGACTGATGAACCATAGATTCTACAGACAAGGCTTTTGCTAAAACATCTTCAGATAATAACTGCTCTTCACGAATCAGTTCGACTACACCTCGACCTGTTTCTGCAGCAACTTTAGCAATTCGAGTAGTCGTTTCATATCCTAAGTACGGATTCAATGCAGTCACAATACCAATCGAACGCTCTACATTATTTTGACATTGCACTGTATTGGCTTGAATCGTGGCAATACATTTATCTTCAAACATTTGCATTGCTTTACCCATTAAATCAATAGATTCAAAAAGTTTAAATGCAATAAGCGGTTCCATTGCATTGAGCTGTAACTGCCCTGCTTCGGCGGCAAAAGTAATGGCTAAATCATTACCAATGACCTGAAATGCTGAGATATTCACGGCTTCAGGAATCACAGGATTCACTTTACCCGGCATGATCGAACTACCTGGTTGACGTGCTTCCAAGTAAACCTCTTGCAAACCTGCACGTGGGCCACTTGAAAGTAGACGTAAATCATTGGCAATTTTAGATAGTTTAGTTGCAGTACGTTTTAAAGCGCCTGACAATAAGACAAAATCACCCATATCTGATGTTGCTTCAATTAAATCAGGTGCAGACTTGATTGGCATTTGCGAGATCTCAGCCAAAGCCTGAATCGAAAGTTCAGTATAATGTGCTGGCGCATTAATCCCTGTACCAATTGCTGTTCCACCTAAGTTCATGTAATACAAACCATCAGGAAGCAATTGATCAAGCAAGCGAACATCTTTTTCTAAGGTCGTTGCAAATGCATTGAACTCTTGCCCAAGTGTCATTGGCACAGCATCTTGTAACTGTGTACGCCCCATTTTCATGACATCTTTAAATTGAATCGCTTTCGTACGTAATGCAGAAATAAGGGTTTTATAATGATTTTTCAACGGAATAAGATCAAGTAACACTGCAAGTCGAATCGCTGTTGGATACACATCATTAGTCGATTGCGACATATTTACGTGATTATTTGGATGCAAAATATGGTATGCGCCCTTTTCATAACCCAAATACTCAAGTGCAATATTACAGATGACCTCATTGGCATTCATATTGGTCGAAGTTCCTGCACCGCCCTGTAACATATCAACAGGAAATTGCTCATGATATTTACCTGCAATGACTTCCTGACATGCAAATACAATTGCTTGATATTGTGTTTCATCTAATTGTTTAAGCTTAAAATTTGCCACAGCACAGGCTTGTTTCACCATTGCTAATGCTTTAATAAAGTTTGCATAATCAGCCACTTTTGCATTGCTTAACTGGAAATTTTCTACCGCTCTTAGCGTTTGAATACCAAAATAATGTTGCTGTGCAACTTCTCGTGTACCAAGCAAGTCCTTTTCGATGCGGAATAATTTATCTACTTTTACTTCTGCGTTCATATCTGCTTACAATTCGAGGGGAGATGATTTATCTTAAACAGCGAAATTGCACCTTTCTAATGCATTGTTATATTTTGCTATGCAATTTTTGCATAGTATTCTTTATACTGTAATCTTCTTATTATTTACTTTTCAATTATGCAACTTGAAATCCGTTGGATTGAAGATCTCCTAGCACTCGAAGAAAGCCGCTCAATTTCTAAAGCTGCTGAAATTCGTTTTATTAGCCAATCCGCTTTTACTCGTCGCTTACAGCACATTGAGCAATCATTGGGCTTTCAAGTGGTTGAGCGTAATTTTCGTGACATCCAATTTACTGAAGCAGGACAAATTTTATTATCAACTGCCAAAGAAATTGCACAGCAACTCAATGAAACCATTACCCTGTTACACAATATGGAAAAAGAAAATAAACTTTCCATTAAATTTGCAGTTGCACATTCTCTTGCATCAAGTTTTTTTACTAATTTTATTCAGCTTTTTCCAAGCCATCTTGAAAACTTCAAACTTGAAATTATTGCAACAAATGTGAATGAAGGAATTAATTTACTCAAAGAAGGAGCATGTGATTTTATGATTTGCTATGCAGATCAAGCATTGATCTCAGGCATGAACACACGCATTTTATCGCACCTTAAAATTGGGCAAACTGACATTATTCCTGTCACTGCATTCACCCCAGAAAAGCAGGCTAAGTTTGATATTTATCAATACTTTCCCCTTATTACTTACAGTAGCAAGGCCTATTTAAGGGTTTTGGTAAATCAATTACTCACGAAACATAATTTAAAATATCGAGTACTCTATGAAACAGACAATGCCAACAATGTCAAAGACTTAGTCTTACAAGGTTTAGGCATCGCATGGTTACCTGCTTTAACTATTCAGCATGAGCTAGAAAGCGGATTATTACAAATTTGTGATGATCAATTGATTTATAGAAATCAGGATATTTACATTTTTAAAAGTAATTTAGCACATCGAGAGTCGATTTCTCAATTGTGGAATATTTTAAAAATGGAGCAACATTTAAAAACTGAGCAAAAGTAATCTTAAGTCTAAAAACTGCTATGGCTCATTTTAAGATTAAAATACCCATGAAACATTGCCCACTCTTGAATAAACAAAAGTGGGCAGCCTTTTAAATTAAATTACTTAAAATAAATAAGTACATTTGATTATTCTAGAAGCCTTAAAATGACGATCTCACGACAATATTTGACGCAAAATACACGGCGTTTGAGCACTCTTTCCAGATATATATTCAAAATAGCTTTATGATTCTACACAATAAAGATGATCCATCTTCTGCACAAAAATCCCCCTAGACCAGCTCGATTGCAACCGCTGTTGCTTCACCACCACCAATACATAAGGCTGCAATTCCTTTCTTACCACCTGTACGTTTTAAAGCATGAATCAGCGTCACAATAATACGTGAACCCGAAGAACCTAACGGATGTCCTAGTGCACATGCACCACCGTGAATATTCACTTTTTCAATTGGTAAAGCAAAGGCATCCATGGCAATCATAGCCACCATTGCGAAGGCTTCGTTAACCTCCCATAAATCCACATCTTCGGCCTTCCAGCCCGTTTGCTTTAAGACTTTTTCAATTGCACCAACAGGTGCAATGGTAAATTCAGAAGGATGTTGTGAATGCGTTGCATATGCCAAAACATTGGCAAGCGGTTTTAAGCCACGTTGATTAGCAATTTCTGCCGAAGTCACGACAAGTGCAGACGCACCATCTGAAATTGAACTCGCATTTGCAGCAGTAATAGTCCCATCTTTTTTAAATGCAGGACGAAGCGTTGGAATTTTATCGACTTTTGCATTAAGTGGCTGCTCATCTTGATCAATTACCATATCACCCTTACGTGATGAGACAGTTACAGGTGCAATTTCTGATATAAAATAACCGTTCTGAATCGCTGTTACGGCTTTATTGAGTGAAGCAATCGCATAATTGTCTTGTTGTTCACGGGTATAGCCTTTTTGATCTGCCATTTCCTGTGCAAGAATACCCATCGACAAACCTGTTTCAGCATCTTCTAAACCTTCTTGAAACATGTGATCAGTTACTTTGCCATGTCCCATACGGTAGCCTGCACGTGCCTTGTCTAAAATATATGGTGAATTGGTCATAGACTCCATGCCCCCTGCAACCACAATTTCAGCAGAACCTGCTTTAACGGCATCGGCAGCCTGCATGAGTGCTTTCATACCTGAACCACAAATTTTATTGATTGTTGTTGCACCCGTACTATCAGGTAAACCTGCTTGACGCATGGCTTGGCGAGCAGGACCTTGTTTTAAACCCGCAGGAAGTACACAACCAAAAATCACTTCATCAATTTCACTTGCCTGTAAGCCTGCACGGCGAACAACCTCTTTAATTGCGACTGCACCTAAATCTGGTGCTGTACACGAAGATAAAACACCTTGAAATCCACCCATTGCTGTACGAACTGCATCTACAATTACGATCATTTTTTATTCCTTCTGTGCTCAATTTTGTGAGTTTGGACGTTCATCCCACGCCCTGATTCAAATATTTTAAGTTTTTCAAATACCAATAGAATATTTTGTCATGCAAATTTTAGTCAAAGAACTACCTACCCGTCCTGTAAAATACATTGAGATTATTAGTTCTAGTCGATCTAACACAATAAAGTGAATGTCTATATAGCTCATCTGACAAAAACAATAAATCGCAAAGCCAAAAATTGGAACTAAATTGCACAAAATTGAACGCAACGTTCAGTTTTCTTGACAATAGACGACAAACATCCTTTAATTTATCATGTGAATAGTTAAATAATTTCATTCTCATAAAAAACCCTGTGTAAACACGACATTAGTTTTAAGGATTTTTTCTAATTCCTGATATACTCAAGTTCACGTACAAAGCAATGATAATGGACTTCAAACATGATTTCAGTACGCCAACAAAATTTTCTTTTACGCAAAGAGAAGATTTTAGCGATGGCAGAAACATTGTTACTCGATAATAATCAGGATATTACTCTCAGTGAACTTGCCACTGAATTAGACATTGCCAAAGGTACAATCTATAAACACTTCAAAAGTAAAAATCAGCTTTATTTGGAACTGATTATTCTCAATGAAAAACGCTTACTAGAGCTCTCTAAAAAATATAACCCAAACATTCAGGCTTATGTATCTCAATACATGCTTTATAATATGCTCAATTCTAATCGCACCATTTTGCTACATGTGATTGAGGAGCGATTAACCAACAATGAACGTAAACTCAAAGACTTATTTGAAGAACTCTATCAAATTCGTGAAGAACGTATTTTAGAAATTCGTGATTTATTCGCTAATCATTTAAAAGCACTCAATAGCACCATGTCTATTCGTGATTATCTCTCGTATATTTGGACAGTCACATATGGCGCATCATTGCTTCTCAATTCTACACACTATCAAAAATCAATTGGTTCTCGTGAACGCTTAATTAAGCTCTATGTCAAACAAGCACTGATGACACCAGATAAATTATCAGAATCAAATGAAAATATTGATACTCAGGCTTAATCTTTCAATATTCTTATGTAAGCTTATATAAAAAAACGCTGTCACTTCAATTGGACAGCGTTTTTAATTCTACACTCAAATGTTTCGATACTCTTTTTATCTCAAATGTGGCTCATTAACCTGACTAAAAATTTCATAACACATATGACGTAACCATTGATGACTAGTTTTATGATGACATGACATATGCCAATACTGTTTTACACCATAACTTGGAAAGGCGATTGGCGCATCAAAAATTTGTAAATTTCCTCGCGCAAGTAAAACCTCACTCAAGTAATACGGCACAGTGGCTATTGCATCGGTTTCTTGTACCACAAGCCCCACACCCAAATAACTTG
Source organism: Acinetobacter sp. TY2 (assembly GCF_046269225.1). Classification (NCBI taxonomy): domain Bacteria; kingdom Pseudomonadati; phylum Pseudomonadota; class Gammaproteobacteria; order Moraxellales; family Moraxellaceae; genus Acinetobacter; species Acinetobacter sp. TY2. Next base: position 13,303 of record NZ_JBJZOR010000033.1, on the reverse strand, counting down.
GTATACGCATCAAAATATTACGTTTCAATTCTAAATTGAGCAATTCATTTTCAATATGGTAATGCCCTATTCCTGCATCAATATCAATATGAGACTCTGCTAAATACTGCTCAACTGTTAAATGATTCGGCGTTAAACGAGGATGATCTTTCGATGCAAGAACCACATAGTATTGTTCAAAAAGCTTTTGCTGATAAAAGCCATTTTCCAATTGTGGCAAAAAACCTACCGCTAAATCAATTTCACCATTCGCCATCTGATAGCTTGTTTCAGAGGTAATAGCACGAACATTCAATTTAATATGAGGTGCATGTTTTTTTAAATATTGAGAAATTTTCGGCAATAATACCAAATGAGAAACATCCGTCATCGCAATAGTAAACTGCTGATGTGATGCTTGTTCATCAAAATTAATGGTGAAATTATTAATAATTTCGACTTTATTTAATGCCTCACTCACCAATGGGAAAAGTTGCTTGGACAATTCCGTTGGTATCATTTCATTGCCAATACGTAAAAATAATGGATCATTATAATGCGCACGGATTTTATTCAGAATATTACTGACCGCAGGTTGACTCATGGCAAGATAATCTGCCGCTGAAGACACACTTTTAAATTTATAAATATAGTAAAAAATACTGAGTAACTTACAGTCCAATTCGAACACTAAAAAACTTCTCTACCATGAATTTCAATCTATGGTTATTTTGAGCTTTTTTTGATGTCTTGCCAATGCTTATTTCGTACCTTATCTCTAAAGTGAATAAGACCATTGAGCAATTTCTCTCAAAGTCAAAAGACAGATGACTCAAGCTTTTGCTAGTAAATGCATCTATCTTTCTTACACTTTTATTTTTTAAATCATGGTTCTACAAACAAATCTACCATCAATTCTTCGTCAGAATCTTCATAACGATACTGATCAAGATCGGTGATACCACGCTCAATTAAAATTTCTTGATCAATTATTAAACGTCCTGTTACAGCACGATTTTGACTGATTAAAATTTGATAGGCTGCATCAGCCATAATGGTTGGTTTTCTTGATCTTGGGAAAAGTGCTTTACCTGCACCGCCGAGTGAGAACTCTACGGCGGCTGTCGCAATCAATGTTCTTGGCCACAGTGAATTGACACTAATGCCAAATTTTTCAAACTCTTGATTCATCCCAATGGTTAACATACTCATGCCATATTTGGTAATTGCATAAGGCGCATAGGTTGAAAACCACTTTGGATCTAAATTCAGCGGTGGAGATAAGCTTAAAATATGCGGATTTTCACTTTTTTGTAAATATGGCAATGCAGCTTGACTACAGACCATCACCGCACGGGTGTTAATTTCATACATCAAATCAAAACGATTTGGATCTAAGGTCTCTACACCTGCGAGATTAATTGCACCTGCATTATTCACAACAATGTCAATGCCACCGAAATGCTCGGCCGCTTGTTTCATGGCTTCAGCAACGGCATTTTGATCACGCACATCAAGTTGAATAGCAAATGCTTTTCCACCTGCTTCTTCGACTTCTTTTGCAACGGTATAAATTGAACCGCCTAATTTTGGATGCTCTGTAGTCGATTTTGCAGCAATCACTATATTTGCGCCATCTCTTGCGGCTTTCAGGGCAATTTCACGACCAATTCCGCGACTCGCACCAGTAATAAAAAGTGTTTTTCCTTGCAAAGACATCGCTATTTCCTTTATTTGTAATCGATATCAACTAAAATGAATGTTAATTCATTTTTTTGCAATAGTCGGGTCAGTCATTTTCATCACAGTTAAAATTGTACAATTTTAAGAGCCTCAAGCAGATCAAGCTTATTAAATCAAGATCTTCTTAGCTAGCATGTTTATCATTATTTTATTTCCCGATGAGATCATTTAAGCGATGCTCATAGCCTGCACGAGTTTGATGATCAAGCTGTGTCAAAATCCGTTGATCTTTTAAAATACGACGTGCGCCTTTTTGTGCCCATTGTGGTAATGCAATATAACTACGATGTACCAAACGTAAATAATCAGGCACAGCGATGAATAACCTAGGCTTTAATAAGGTCAGTAAAATCGCATCTGCCACTTGTTGTGGCGTCACCGATGGAATTACTTTACCCGCCTCCTCCGTTCCCGAGGACAGTTCTGTCAGTACTTTACTTGGTAAAATGGCGGTAAAACTTACCCCTGAATCTCGATGTTCACCAGCAACCCCTTCCGTCAAACCAATCACGGCGTATTTAGTCGCTGAATAAACCGCAGAACCTGGTAATGCAAAATAACCTGCAAGTGAGGATACATTAATGATATGTCCCTGCTTTTGTTGTAATAATGTCGGCAGTACAAGTTTCATTCCATAAATAACACCCCGTAAATTGATATCAATTTGTGTATCCGTCAGTACTGCCGATTCATCTAAAAAAGCACCCATTGGCATAATGCCCGCATTATTCACTAAAGCATACAAACCACCAAAATGCTGAATGGTATCCTCTATAAAAATTTTAAAACTTTCAGGGTTTCGCACATCTAACGCAAATGCTTTTGCACCAATTCGCTTTGCTTGTTGCTCTGCAAGCTCAAAATCTAAATCACCAATACAGACTTGCGCACCTTGAGCAATTAAAGTTTCTGCTGTAGCCAAACCAATACCTCGTGCGCCACCTGTAATCGCAATCACTTTGCCTATTAATTTTTGTTTGTTGAACATTTTTATTTTCCTTAATTTCATTTTAAAAGTATTTTTATAAATTCATCCTTTAAATTTATATATGTAAACATGTATTCCTAGAATTTATAAATCAGCTTTTTCTACCTCTGCATGATAATCTATACGATACTCTTCAAGATTAAATCGATGCATTTGTTCTTTTAATTTAAAGGTCGTCCACGGCCATACTGTACTATTACGCCCATTTCGATCAATAAAATAACTCTGACAACCACCCGTATTCCAAACCGTTTTTTGCAAAGCAGCCTGAACTTTTTCATTAAACAATTGCATAACAAACGGATCCGTTTCAATGGTTTGAATGTCGAGTTCAATTGCCTGTTTTAATGCATCAACGATGTAATTCAACTGTGCTTCAATGATAATAAATGCAGAAGAACTAACAGCGACATTTGGACCAAACATCAAAAAACCATTTGGACAATCGGCAACCATCGTGCCCATATAGCCCTCAGGACTCCCCTGCCAAACTTCAGACATACGTTGCCCAAAACGGTTATAAACTCGATTGGCAATAGGTGGTTCAGCAATTTCAAAACCCGTTCCAAGAATGATCACATCTGCTTCAGCCCGTTCACCGTTGCTTGCAATCAATACATTGCCTTGTACTTCTGCTAAGCCACTCGCAATGACATCAACATTCGGCTGTGCCAAGCTCGGATACCAATTATTCGATTGTAAAATACGCTTACAACCAATAATAAAATTCGGAGTCAATTTGGCACGTAAAGTCTTGTCTTTAATGTAGTGATTGAGATGCCATTGTGCCAATTTTTGAAATTCCCTCATGGCTGCTGTACTTTGAATCCCACCATTAATCGTTTCAAATATTCCATATACCGAACCACGCATCAGTTGTTGTGTGATTGGTAGTAATTTAAACAGTGTACGTAAGGGTTTAACTAATGGCATATCTGATTTAGGTAAAATCCATTGTGCTGTACGTTGGAAAATAGTCAAATTTTCAACCAAAGGTTGAATTTGTGGTACAAATTGAACTGCAGATGCGCCTGTACCAATCACAGCCACACGTTTTCCTGTCAAATCAAGATCATGCCGCCACTGCGATGAGTGAAAAATCTCACCTTTAAAATCCTCAATACCTTTTACTTTTGGTAATACAGGCTCATGCATTGGACCACAAGCTAAAATAGCAAATTGCGAGCGCAACTCCCCTTGTGCTGTTTGGATAATCCAACAGTTCTCTACGTCACACCATTGCGCTTTTAAAGCTTCACAGTTTAAACGGACATGCGGCATCACATCATAATGTTTAACGACATCAAACAAATACTGTTTAATTTCTTTTTGCTCAGCAAATACACGCGACCATGCAGGATTCGGTGCAAATGAATAAGAATATAATGCTGATGGTACATCACAAGCACAGCCCGGATAGGTATTTTCACGCCAGACTCCACCCATTTCATGCGCTTTTTCAAGTAAGATAAAATCTTCTATACCTGCTTCTTTGAGCTTAATAGCAGCACCTACACCTGCAAAACCACCACCAACCACAATGACACGATAAAAATTCGGATCGTTATTTGTCTTGTTATTTGTTTCCATTGCTTTCATCGCTTAAAATTCATACCAAAGCACACCATTACAAAAGTGTTGAACATTGTCAATTTCCCATCTTGTAGAAATTTTAAGATTTTTTGCCAATCTGAACTGACTTAGGACAACAATATTTTCAGCTCTATATTGGGCTTTTTCAAATTCACTTGTAGATCATCATCGCCCGGCAAAGAATCAAGTTCCGAATATCAATTTCAAAATTTTGTCGTAATAATTGCAATAATGTACTGTTAAAACGGAGATCATCCATCCACAAACGATAACCTGACTTTGCTGGCTCATGTGTCATTCGCACTAGAATTAACAATCGCGATGCTTATAAAATTTTTCCGCCTTGTCTGACCCCTTCCACTCTAAAAACCAATCGCTAAAAAGAGCGTATTTGCCCCACCTTCTTCTTAGGTGAATAAATTCATTTTATTGTGATGGCTGAACATGCTGAGTAAACTGCGGATGATCATCTAAAATCTCAAACCAATCCGCCTTTTCACTCGTAAATGCGTGTGATGTTATTTCAATATTGAGTACTTCGTTAATAATACCCACGCGCAAACGGATAACATCAGGTAAATCAGAACGTGCGCTATATAATGGCGATGCACATCTTCGACAAAATACTCGCTTTTTATTCTCCGTAGCATAGTATTCACCAAGCAAATCTTGACCTTGAGTGATTATTAAATCTTTCATTTGAATAGTCGTAATCGCAACAAAAGCTGTTCCTTGTGCTTTTTGACATTGCTGACAATGGCAGATAAAAATCTGTGAAATTTCAGCGTTTATTTTGAGTTGTATGCCATTGCAAAGGCAGGATGCTGTGTACATGGTTTTTCCAATATTATCGTTATGTAGTCAGTCCACCTAAACTTCGAATATTCCCATTTTAGCTTTCTCTTTCACTCTTACTTTTTTGTTGAATATCGAGTTTACGATACTGCTTTAAATTTTCAATTTCGGCATAAAGCAAAGTTTGTAATTCATCTCGAAAATCAATCATATCATCCATGGTTTCGATCTGAGAAATTGGAAGCCGGGGCATAAATTTAAAATAGAATGGTATCCTTTTCGGAATAATATGCTTTGGAATAGAAGGAATTACCTCACCATTTCTCAGAAATTTTCCAATTTTAGGTTGGCTTAAAATTTTATTGAACCATTTCTGTCTGAGTAAAACATTGGCATCAAAACCTAATTCAAAAACTTCATCACCACCTAAAGCCACAAAAGGTGCAATATCATAGCCAAATTCTTGTGCCAATTTTAAAAAACCAAACCGTTGTTTCCAAATAAGTTGATATGCCTCACCTTTGCGTTTAATCACTTCACGCCCCCCCCCAGGAAAAACAAGAATAGAATAACCTTGACGCATCGCTTCTTTGGCATATTCTTGAACACCATCAACCCCACCAACTCGCTTTACGACTTCTTTCCATAGAGGGATGTGAAAATGCATGTGATCTGCCAAACTCACGATGGCAATTTTATGTTCGTTGAATAAATAATCGATCAGAATTGGAGAATCCAGTACGCCATAAATCGTATGGTTACCCACATACATCGCAGGTTTATTGGAGTTAAGATTTTCTGTACCTAAGAATGTCGGGCGAAAATAAAAGCGTTGCAATGCACTGATTGCACGTAATAATTTTGGATTATGTTGTATTTCTAGTTTTTTTTGGGTCATGCTGTCTTCCTAAACAACTTAATCCCTCCCAACCTCCCTTTAGTAAAGGGAGGAGTTACCCTCTTTTTCAAAGGTGAGTAGCGACGCTACACAAGAGGGAAAGATTTAGAAATAATCAAACCACACGCTTTTGAACAAGAATCGAACCTACAGAATAACCCGCACCAAATGAACACAGCACGCCATATTCCCCGTCATTCACTTGATCAGCCGTACGATGCAATGCAATGATTACACCTGCTGAAGACGTATTGGCAAACTCATCCAAAATAATGGGAACCAAGGCAGGATCAGCTTCAGCAGCTTCTCTACCTACAACCAATTTTAGAATCAATTCATTCATATTGGCATTGGCTTGATGCAACCAAAAACGTTTTACATTGGCTGGTTCAATCTCATTTTTAGCCAATTGCTTGGTAATGATTTTTGCAACAAGTGGGCACACTTCTTTAAACACTTTACGCCCATCTTGACGGAATTGTTTATCATCACGAGAAGTCAATTCAGAGCCGTTTAAGAAACCAAAGTTATTGCGAATGTTATTTGAGAATTGCGTGAATAAATGCGTATCTACAATTTCAAATCCTGTTTTAGTTATGGTTTCTTCAATAATAGATGCTGTTGCAACATCACCAAAAATAAAATGACAATCACGTGAACGGTAATCAGTATGACCTGATGTAATTTCAACATTGACTAACAATACACGGCGTGCACCTGACTTAATCGCATCATAAGATTGTTTCAAACCAAATGTTGCAGCAGAGCATGCTACATTCATATCATACGCATAGCCTTGAATACCAAGTGCTGTTTGAATTTCAATCGCAACAGCAGGATATGCGCGTTGTAAATTTGAACATGCCAAAATTACCACATCAATATCTTCAGCCGTAACACCTGCATTTTCCATCGCTTCTTTAGCAGCAAAAACACCCCACTCTGCTTGAATTGAAAGCTCTTCATCAGCGCGTTCTTCAAGGCGAGGACGTAAACGATTGATGTCCAATGCGCCTGATTTTTCAATTACATAGCGTTGTTTAACACCTGATGCTTTCTCAATAAATTCAGCACTTGAACCTCGACGAGCATCGATCTCACCCGATTCAATTTTTGCAGCATTTTCGCTGTTAAATTGTTCCACATAAGCATTTAAACTTTCAACCAACTCTTCATTGGTAATCACTTCTTCAGGATGGTAAAGACCTGTACCTGTAATTCGGATGCCCATGTAAAACTCCTTTTCCTAATTTACAAATATTTCAAATTGTTTCTATTCTAACTGATTCCGAGCTTTTCCCAAACTTTTTGCAAGCGTGTAGGCGAAATCGGCATTTTGGTTTTCATTGGCTGTGAAAATAATGAAATTCGTAACTCTTCAACCATGAAATACAATTCTTTTAAACGCATATCATTTTTAAATTTAAATAACTTATCCATCCATGGATCAATCTCTTTAATCGCATCCTCATCTCGTTTTAGATTATTCGGCAAACGATCTAAACGCAATAATAATCCTTTTAAATAACGTGGATATTCCTGCCATATGTCGGAAGGTTTGCTATAGACAAAACGAGATAAATCCATTAAATCTAACTGATCTTCAATATCATCCATGCTCTTGCCGAAAACGCCTTGATCTAACATCAACAATTTGTGACGAATTTCTTGCCATTGAATATAAATTTCACTAATCATTTTCAAAGCATCTTGGCCATGACTGAGGAATGTCTTTTTGAGTTCTAGCAATAATGTCGCAAATTCTTCAGCATTAATCGGTAAATCTTTGATTGTCATTTGTAAAGTTGCGTAGACAAGCATTTGCTCAAGTTGGGCCTTATCGCCCAAAGGTGAATATGCCAATGCCAAAGGTTTTGAAATTTGCTTTTTCAACTGACGAATCAAATCGCCCAATTGCATGTGAACGAGACGGATCACACCTTCTCTATGCTGTTTAATCGCTTCATTTTGATCATTAAAAGTTTGAATCACCACGCCTGATTCATCTTTCGCATCAAGTTTTGAGAAGTCTTTCGTGGGTACAAGTGCCTGATATTGCTTGACGACTACGCCTGTCACTTTTTGAGAGGCTTCAAAAACAAATGAATCAGGGAAAGTTTTAAACTCACCTTTCAATTGCTTTACAGGACTATGAGTTTCACTGCGACAGCGAGCTTTTAGTTCATCAAGGTGGCGACCCTTTTCAATCGTGCGACCTTTTTCATCTACCACAATAATGAATGGAATCAAATATTGATCAATACGCTCAAAAGAAAAATCTTTTGCAGTGATTTGATCACCACGCAATTGATAGGCAAGAAAATCAAAGATATGCCCATTTAAATGCTGCGCATCTACTGCCTTCAGCAACTTTTTAGCTGTATCGGGAATCGGTACTAAATTTCGTCGTTTATCTTTAGGCAAAGCTTTTAACAATGCTTCAATTAAATCTAAACGCCATCCAGGAATACCCCATGACCAAATATTTTCATCGACTTGTGGTAAGGCTTGCACAGGAATTTTAACTGTTGCACCATCTTCATCATGACTTGGATCAAAGCGATAACTTACAGCAAGACGTAACTGACCATTATGTAAATAATCAGGGAATTGTTGCGTTGTTGGATGGTCGTTCATCCATAGATCATCGTCTTCAGCAAATAAATAGCGCGGATTTTTTAATTCTACTGTCGCTCGCCAATCTTCGAAACTACGGCGACTCGCAATTTCAGTTGGCACTTTAGTTGCGTAAAATTGATAAATCGTTTCTTCATCGACCACTAAATCACGACGACGTAATTTATCTTCAACACGCTCAGCTTCTTCAAGTTTAAGTAAATTATGTCTTAAAAATGGTGGTGATATACCTAAATTACCTGTAGTTAATGCATCACGTAGGAAAATCTCATGCGCAGCAGGCTGATCAACTTTTTCATAATTGGTCGGACGCTTTGGCTCAATAATCAAACCAAATAACGAAATCTGATCATAAGCATTCACCACACCAGGTTTTTTCGCCCAATGCGGTTCAAAATAATGATGTTTCAATAAATTAGGTGCAGCAAGTAAAATCCATTCAGGTTCAATTTTTGCCAAAGTCCGCAAATAAACCTGAGAAGTTTCTACCATTTCAAATGCCATGACCCAAGGCGTATTGGTTTTATGCAAGGTTGATGCAGGAAAAATACGTGCTTTTTGCTGACGTACTGCCATAAAAATATTACGTTCATCAGTCTTATTGGCAATAAAAGATAATAAACCTGTCAGTAATGCACGATGTAGATTTTCATAATTTGCTTGTTTTTCATTAAAAGAAAGTTTTAAACCTTGCGCTAAATCAACCAATTGCTCATGGGTTTTCTTCCACTCACGTAAACGCAACCAACTTAAGTAATGCTGTTTTGCAAATGTGCGGCGTTTATTTTCACTTAAATTTTCACGGTTTTCCGTCAGCGTATTCCATAACTTAATGTAGAACAGGAAGTCTGAATCAGCTTCTTTAAATAGTGCGTGTTTTTGATCTGCCTGCATTTGTTTTTCTGCAGGCCGTTCACGCGGATCTTGAACAGCAAGTGCTGCCACGATAATCAGAACTTCATTGAGAACACCAAAATGTGCACCGCCCAAAATCATCCTTGCAAGGCGTGGGTCAATCGGCATTTTTGCCATTTGTAGACCAATTTTGGTGAGTTCACTTTTAAGTCCCCCTTTAACACAGGGGGATTGAAGGGGATTTTTTTTATTTAAATCTCCTCTGTCCTCTCTTTGAGAAAGAGTGGAATTAGCTTTTAAATTATTTTGAGTTGGCTCATTCATTGCGCCCAATTCAATCAATAATTTACGACCATCATTCACTAAACGATGATCAGGTGGCTCAATAAAGTCAAACTCTTCAACAGAACCTAAGCCTAAACTTTGCATCTGTAAAATCACCGATGCCAAATTAGTCCGCTTAATTTCAGGTTCAGTAAACTCAGGACGGCTTAGGAAATCTTCTTCACTAAACAGGCGAATACAGACACCAGGTGCAATACGACCACAACGCCCTTTACGCTGATTAGCCGCCGCCTGTGAAATTGCTTCAATCGGTAAACGTTGTACACGAGAACGATAGTTATAACGTGAAATACGAGCAAAACCGCTATCAATGACATAGCGAATATTCGGCACGGTTAAGGCAGTTTCTGCAACATTGGTGGCAATAATAATCCGTCGTCCACCACCTGATGGATTAAAGATTTTTTGTTGTTCTGCAAGTGCTAAACGTGCATAGAGTGTTAAAACTTGCGTGTGTTTAGGTCCAAACTTTTGCAAGGTTTCTTGTAATTCTCGAATTTCAAGTTCAGTACTTGCAAAAATCAGAATATCGGCGTGTTCAGGATGCCCTTTACTTTCCGCATCCTGGAAACATTCTTCAACCGCTTGTACCACTGCACGAGGTAGATTTTCTTCAAAATCATCAAAGTCATCATCATCACTACCGCCAATAGTCATTTCTGAAATTGGGCGATAAATCACTTCAACAGGAAAACTCCGCCCTTCAACCTCAAAAATTGGTGCACCATTGAAGTAATCGCTAAAACGATTTACATCTAAGGTTGCAGAGGTAATGATAATTTTTAAATCAGGGCGTTTTTTTACAATCGTTTTTAAATAGCCCATGATGAAGTCAATGTTCAACGAACGTTCATGCGCTTCATCAATAATAATTGTATCGTACTTATTTAAATAACGGTCATTGGTCAGTTCAGCAAGTAAAATACCATCAGTCATTAATCGAACAATAGAATCATTCGAGCCTTGTTCATTAAAACGAACTTTAAAACCAATCGATTGACCGAGTTTTTCACCGACTTCTTCCGCAATACGTTGTGACACACTACGAGCGGCCAAACGACGAGGTTGCGTATGCCCAATCATACCCGTTAAGCCACGCCCTGCAAGCATGGCAATTTGCGGTAACTGCGTTGTTTTACCCGAACCTGTTTCACCAGCCACAATAATAATTTGATTGTTTTGAATGGCTTCAATTAATTTATCGGCATACTGCGTGACAGGTAAATCTTGATTAAGCTTAATGGTCGGAAGGCTAGCCAAACGCTTGCGTACTTGTTGATTTGATTTTTCAAAAAGCTCATCATATTTTTCAGGATTAGCCTCTTTACCTTTTTTCAGCCGACTTAAACGATGGCGATCTCGTACCATGACCCATTGATCGACATTTAACTGATTAGGCACAGATGCACTTTCCTGAAATTAAAAATTGAACGTCATATTTTACGCTGTAATGCAGATGAGAGATAGTCTTACACAGCGTAATTCATTTACATTTCATGCAATCACTAAAATCAAAGGCTTTTAACAAAAATAAAAATCATCGATCAAACATATCAATTTAAACCATAAAAAATCATGCTGAAACGCACATGAATTGTGTTCTCACGACATAGACAGATTAGCCATTGAATAATATAACAACGCCCTCAAATATATGTGAATCAATATACATTTATGCCAAATTAAATGTATCAGAATAAGGATAATATGATGTCAAACAACGTAATTTATAGAACTGAAGCGATTCAAATGCAGCTTCGCTTAAAAGACCCATTTATTGTGACCATGCATCATATTGACCATTATCCTCAAGGTAATGCACAAATGGCACCCACTATTCCATCTACTCCTGATGCACGCTACAGCATGTATCACGGTGAAACAGTGCCTGGCTTCCCTGCACATCCACATACTGGCTTTGAAACCATTACTTTAGTCGAGCAAGGTACGGTTGATCATTTTGATTCTTTAGGAAATTCAGGTCGTTATGCAGATGGTGATGTGCAATGGCAAAGTACAGGCAATGGTGTAGAACACAGTGAAATGTTCCCACTTGTGCATCAAGATAAAGAAAATCCATTGGAATTATTCCAAATTTGGTTTAACTCATCGCCTGCACAGAAAAAAGAACACGCTGTCTATAAAATGTTTTGGCGTGAACATATTCCGCATGTTGTGAGCACGAATGCTCAAGGACGCAAAACGGATGTACGTGTGATTTCAGGGCAATTTAATGACCATTGGAGTTTGGCACAACCGCCACATTCATGGGCATTTGCGAAAGAAAATAAAGTGAATATTTTCATGATCGCACTTGATGCAAATACTGAATTAACCATTCCTGCAACGAGTGCAACATCAACACGTTTTGCCTATTTTTATGAAGGTGATACTTTAAATATTGCAGGACAAAACACGCCTGTAAAACGTTTACTTGAGTTAAAACCCGATGCAGAGATTGTGCTTAAAGCAGGTTCGACCATGACAAAAATCTTGTGGCTTGAAGGTGAACCGATTGGTGCACCTGTTGCAACGCAAGGACCTTTCGTATTGAACTCTCAACATGAGTTACAAGTAGCATTTTCACGTTACTTTGAAACTCATTTTGGTGGTTGGCCTTGGGACTCTACGGCACCTGTTTTTAGTCCAGATCAAACGCGTATTGCAAGTTATCGCAATGGCGAACAGGTTGAATATCCCGACCAAGTTGTCTAACCATCATTTGATGTGATTTTTAAAAAGCCAATCTACGGATTGGCTTTTTTATGTGCGCTAAAAAATAGATTCAGGTAAAGATAAGGCAATAACAAAAAAATACGCCTAAAAATAGCCAATTGTTATCACATAAATGAATACTGTCGTAGATCACCCGATAAAAAGGTGTAGCCAAAAAATATATTCATAGGAACGGCTAAAAACATTAAAAAATGACATTGAGAACTATAAATAAATGCTTTGATTTTAAAAAATAACCCATTTCGCACAGCAAACCAAATATTGCAATATAAGCGAATAAAATAGGTTCATTGGTCATATAGCCGTTAAGTTCTGAAAAATAAATTAGCTCTGCAGAACCTTAGCCTACCATACACCATGTCTGGATCATGATTAAAAGACATTAAGATAGACAATGATGTCAGCACCAAACTAAAAATGGGGGAATAACGAATATATTTCATTCACATCACTCATTCTTTTATGTTCTAAATTCGTGAAATATAAACATCAAACTTAAAATCATAAAAATGCATTGCCCTATAACCCAAGCCAACAATCCATAATTTTGACAATAAACAATACTGTCATACATTAACTGACCGATTGATGGAGACTCAATCATGCTTAAGGAAATTCCTTGTAGAATAAGCAAAATCATGACAAAAAATGTGTACCAAGCACGATGATAAGACCATAAAAGTGGAAAAAACAAACTCAATGCGATAAAACCACATGTGCCAAATAATGAAGGA
>NZ_JBJZOR010000032.1:0-33342 GCF_046269225.1 Acinetobacter sp. TY2 | reverse complement strand
TACGAAAATTACCAATTTACAAAATGGTGATATTTCAACAGTAAGCTCAAAAGATGCGGTAACAGGCGGACAGTTATTTACAACGAATCAGAATGTTGCAATGTTATCTACACAAGCAACGGCAGGAGCACAGCAAATAACATCTATTTTAGGTGGTGGGGCAACTTATAGCCGTGGCGTATTTACTTTACCTACGTTCTCAATTCAAGGGAAAAGCTATTCAAATATTGGAGATACATTTGGTGCTGTGAATACTGAAATCAGTACCTTAAAAACCTCAGTAACAAATTTAAAAGCGTATGTAGATCAGCAAAATAGTGGAAGTGAGAGCAATCTTAAAAGCTATATTGATCAACAAGATGCTAAAAATATAACAGATGCTAAAAGCTATACAGATCAACTAGCTTCTAATACTTTGAGTAGTGCAAATACGTATACAGACCAACAGGATTCAGCAACACTCAATAGTGCAAATACGTATACCGATCAGCAAACATCAGCAGTATTAAAAGATGCAAATGCTTATACTGATCGTAAAGTTCTAGGTATAAATACAGGTACTGGAAACACGAGCGGTACGGGGATTAATTCTACAGCAATTGGTCCAAATACTGTTGTGTCAGGGAATAACTCTACTGCAGTTGGTGTAGGGAACAATGTTTCTGGAAATAATTCAGGTGCATTTGGTGATCCTAATATTGTGACTGCAAATGGTAGTTATGTCGTAGGTAATGATAATACTGTGAGTGGTGACAATACATTTGTACTTGGAAATAATGTCAATACCTCGGCAAAAAATTCAGTGGTATTGGGTAATGATTCGACATCTACACGTGATAATACGGTTTCGGTAGGCTCAAGTGGAAATGAACGTCAAATCACCAATGTTGCAGATGCAACTGAAAAGACTGATGCGGTGAATTTACGTCAAATGCAAGCAGCCAATACTGAAACATTAAAATCTTCGAAGGAGTATACGGATACTCGTGTGAGTACTTTAGAAAGTAGCTTCTCCGATTTTAGTTATCAGACGGATCGCCGTTTTAAAGAGGTGGATAAGCGATTTGATCGTCAAGGTGCGATGTCAGCAGCAATGATGAACATGGCAACGAGTACTGCTGGCTTGAAAGGATTGAATCGAGTCGGTGTAGCTGCAGGTTTCCAAGGCGATGAAAAAGCTGTTGCTATAGGTTATCAACGTATTGTCAGTGAAAATGTAAGCTTAAGTGTTGGTGGTGCGTTTACTGATGAAGATGGTTCAGGTGGTGCAGGTGTAGGCTTTAGTTGGTAAGCTTTAATTTGATTTGATATAAAAAGGCGATTGATATTTGATCGCCTTTTTGTTTTTTACTTCAAAGTATTAAATTTTTTGGTTTTATTCTGCTTTAGGATGAAGCCGATCAATTAATGTGTGGCTTGCTGTATTGAGCCCTAATATCTCAACATGAGTACCACATGACTCAAATTTATTTTTAACCGAATTTAACATTGAGACAGACGTAAGATCCCAAATATGTGCATGGTTCAGATCAATCACTACATTCTGGATATGCTCTTTAAAATCAAAGAATTGATAGAATTTATCAGCACTGCTAAAGAAGATTTGCCCTGAAATTGTATACTTTCGTGTTGTATTATTGAGTAATTCAGATTGAACCCTCACTTCATTTTCAAGTTTATTAATGAAGAATAAAGCTGACAATAAAACCCCTGAAAGTACACCAAGTGCGAGATTGTGTGTTGCTAAAACAATGACCACAACCAAAATCATGACTGTATTACTTTGCATTGGATGTTTAGAAAAGTTTTTGACAGAATCCCAATTAAATGTTGTAAATGCGACCATTATCATAATGGCAACGAGAGCAGCCATAGGAATGTAAGATAACCAATCTTTAAAAAATACCACTAAGCAAAGCAAAAATACACCAGCAACGAGCGTTGAAAGGCGAGTGCGAGCGCCTGAAGAAACGTTGATAATTGATTGTCCAATCATGGCACAGCCTGCCATTCCTCCCATAAAGCCACTCACTATATTGGCAATGCCTTGCCCACGACATTCTTTATGTCGGTCTCCTTCAGTTTGAGTCACTTCATTGACAATTGTTGTCGTCATCATGGTTTCAAGTAAACCCACTGTTGCTAATGTTATGGCATAAGGAAAAATGATTTTCAATGTTTCTAAATTGAATGGGATTTCAGGAACTAAAAAAACGGGTAAAGTATCGGGAAATGTTCCTAAATCGCTGACAGTGCGCATGTCTGCATTGAATAACATGGCAACGAGGCTGAGTAAAACAATACAAATTAAAGGTGAGGGAATACGTTTTCCAATTTTAGGAAGATGTGGAAATAAGTAAACAATGCACAAACCTAATGCGACAAAAATATAACCTGTGATATCCATCCGCGATAATTCAGGGATTTGTGCGATAAGAATCAAGATTGCCAAAGCATTGACAAAGCCATACACCACAGATTGTGAAACAAAGCGCATTAACTTAGCGATTTTGAAATAGCCAGCAACGATTTGAATTATTCCAGTGAGAATGGTTGTTGCAAATAAATACTGTAACCCATGGTCTTTGACTAAAGTAACCATGAGCAATGCCATAGCACCCGTTGCTGCAGAAATCATGGCAGTACGACCGCCAAAGAATGCAATGGTTACAGCAATACAAAAAGATGCATATAAACCCACCTGAGGATCTACACCTGCAATTGCTGAAAATGCAATAGACTCGGGAATGAGAGCTAAACCAACCACTAAACCTGCTAATACATCGGTTCGGATGTTTGAAAACCATTCCTGTTTCTTCAGACTGATCACAATAAACCATTCAATTTTTAAAAAGATGCGTATGTTAATGCATCTTTTAACCAAAAAGCAGAACAGATTGACTTGAAAAAGAATTCATTTTAATGAATATTCAAAGAGTCGCTTATTTATTGTTTTACGCTTTCTTGTAGTTTGACATTTTGAAACTTGAAATTGGTCAATAAGCCATTTAACAGAATTAACTTATAACAAGCAATAAGGAATAGAGATGAAATTATATTATTCACCGGGCGCATGCTCTTTGGCGGCACATATTTTACTGAATGAAATTAATGTCGATTTTGATCTTGAACGTGTAGATCTCAAAACACATAAGACAGAAAAAGGCGCAGATTATTATGAGATCAATCCAAAAGGGTATGTACCTGCTTTAGAAATTAATCCGGGTTTGATTTTGACTGAAAATGTCGCAGTACTTCCTTTTATTGCTCAACATGATGCAGGGCAGGACTTAATCCCACCTTCGGGTTTAGGACGTGCAAAGGTTTTGGAATGGTTAGGTTATTTGAACTCAGAATTACATGATGAATATGCTGTATTTTTTGACCCTAAAATTACAGAAGATGAAAAAGTACGTGGCTATGCAACCATTGATAAAATGCTGAAATATATTGATGATTATTTAGCAAAATCAGACTATGACTATTTGGTGAATGATCGTTTTGGTCCTGCCGATGCATATTTATTTGTGCTAACCAATTGGTCGAAGGTCATTCATCATGATTTAACACCATTTACCAATATTGTGGCTTTGCGTAATAAAGTTGCAGAACGCCAGTCTGTACAAATTGCAATGCGTGATGAAGGTTTGATTGCTTAATTCATTTTTATGTTAAAAGCACCTTTGGGTGCTTTTTTTTTTGACTTAAATGATTGATGTGATTGGCTTCGAAAGAAATATGAAATAAATGATTTACTTTTCGATTGTGCTGTCTATTTTAATTGTTGAATTTTAATCAATAATATTTTGCAATTTTTAGCATTTTTCTCAATAATTTTTTGCATTATATTGCCTGAAAATTGAATAGATTGAAGGTAAAGTCATGAGCAATATTTTAATCATCAATGGAGCAAAACAGTTTGCACATTCCAATGGCGAATTAAATGATACGTTGACTGAATTAGCACATAATGTGCTTGTTGAGAACGGACATCACATTAAAATTACACGTACAGATAAAGACTATGATATTACAGAAGAAATTCAAAAGTATGTCTGGGCAGATGTCATTATTTATCAAATGCCAGGATGGTGGATGGGCTCACCATGGACAGTAAAAAAATATATTGATGATATTTTTACTGAAGGGCATGGTGTTTTATATGCCAGTGATGGTCGTAGCCGTTCAGATGCATCTAAAAAATATGGTTCAGGTGGATTAATACATGACAAAAAATATATGCTGTCATTGACGTGGAATGCACCGAAGGATGCTTTTACTGATCCATATCAATTTTTTAATGGTGTAGGTGTTGATGGTGTTTATTTACCCTTTCATAAAGCCAATCAGTTTTTAGGTATGCAGGGTTTACCGACATTTATTGTAAATGATGTGATTAAAGCACCCGATGTTGAGCTATATAAAACAGAATATCGTCAACATTTATTGGCATTATTTGGTTAGGATGATTGAATAATGCTTACAGTTATTGCTGAAATTTTGACAAATTCAGAGCATAGTTTACAGAGGGTTATAGGTTCATTTAAAGCCATTCAAAACACTGTTCTACAAGAAGTAGGCTGTCATGGTTATGATTTGTATATTGATAGCGTTGTAGATGCTGTTAGAGATAGTACTATACAACAAAAAGTACCTTATTCATTGGTGATGTATGAACAGTGGGAAACGATGCAACATCTTGAAGTACATATGCAAACTGCGCACATGAAAGCTCATTTTGATGCAGTGAAGGATTTGGTATTGGATGTTAAAATAAGAATATTGGAAAAGCAGTGAAATGATTGAACGCCAGTAAATACAACTTGATGAAGTATGTAACGGTAACTTTACTTCTTTTATGAATATTTGATTAAGCACCTTTGGGTGCTTTTTTATTTAATAATTTATTGAGTTGGATTGTCTTTTAAGATTCCATTGATGAAGTAATCTTCAGGCTTAAATTGAATAGACTGTAGAGTATAATACTTCAAATTTTCGAGGTGTTGCCAAGTGACTTTAGTTTGATCTTTAGAAGATTGAGGTTGCATAGAACTTTGAGTAATTTTTCTCTTATTAGTTATATAGTTGATACTAGTATTATGAACTTCTCCTGTGTTTTTTTGAGTGAAGTCATAGTCAAAGCCAATGAGTTTGAAGTCATTATTGATCCATTTAAAATGGTAAGTATTTGTAGAGCCATACCAGTTTGAACACGTAGACATTGAATTGAAAATGATACTTAATGCTTGTTTTCTAATTTTGATCGCTTGTTCTTGAAAGGCATCTGGTAGACAGTTTTCATGATCAGGGTATGTCCATTCGGGGAGTTTTTTGGTCAAGATCAGGTTATCGCTTTTATTTTGTTTGAATAGAATAAGAAGTTTACGATCAGATATTTTATAGTTTTTAGGTTGAATAATTATCGCAAGATCTGCTTTACCATCATTATTGAGATCACCAGTAGATTGTGAAAGGATTTCATAGTTTTGCGGAATGAATTTATGTAATGATGCAGGAGTATGTTCAGCTAAACATACTGACGAAAAGCTAATAAGAAACAGTATATAGGTTATTTTAATCATTGTAGATTTCAATTCTTTTTATTTAACTTTGATGAATTTAAAAGGATTCCGTAGAACCCTTTTATATGATGCTTATAGATGATCAATTGAATTGGATCAGTACTATTTAAAGAAATATCCTGTTTCAGGTGAGCTTGCATTCGCCATACGTTTACGTGGCATACGACCTGCCAAATAGGCTTCACGACCTGCTTCAACTGCTTTCTTCATTGCCGATGCCATCAAAATAGGATGTTGTGCGGCTGCAATTGCTGTGTTCATAAGGACACCATCACAACCCAGTTCCATTGCAATTGCAGCATCACTTGCTGTACCGACACCAGCATCAACTAAAACAGGGACTTTGGCATTTTCTTTTATGATGGAAATAGTATGTGGATTTAAAATCCCTAAACCTGAACCAATCAGACTACCTAAAGGCATAATCGCAACACAGCCCATACTTTCAAGTTCTTGAGCTACAATCGGATCATCTGATGTATAGACCATGATTTCAAAGCCATCATCAATGAGTGTACGTGCTGCTTTAAGCGTTTCGGTAATGTTTGGATATAGCGTTTTTTCATCACCTAAAACTTCAAGTTTCACCAAGTTATGACCATCTAAAAGTTCACGTGCGAGCATGCAAGTACGCACAGCGCTATTGGCATCGAAACAACCGGCTGTGTTAGGTAAAATGGTGTATTTTTCAGGTGGGATCACTGACAATAAGTTCGGTTGATCAGGATGTTGTCCAATATTGACGCGGCGAATCGCAACCGTAACAATCTCAGCTCCACTGGCTTGAATCGCAAGGTCAGTTTCTTGTAAATCTTGATACTTACCTGTACCCACAAGAAGGCGAGACTTAAAAGTACGAGAACCAATGATCAGAGGTGAATCTTGATAATTAAATGAATTTGGGAGGTCTTGCATGGTTTTCTCCATTTTAGCCGCCACCGACAGCTTGAATAATTTCAATTCGATCTTGTGCAGAAATCACTGTATATTCAAGTTTACTTTTGGAAATGATCAATTCATTCATTTCGACGGCATAACGTTTACCTTCGAGAGAAAGTTCTTGAATGAGTTGCAGTAGATTTTGGCAAGACGTTTCTTGTGGCTTACCATTTAAGAAAATTTGCATAACTGTTCCATTTAATAGCGTCCATACGTGTGCAAATTGAAGATGAGTGTTCAATACATCCAATTATTTTAAGTGTTTAAAGGCATTCCATGCGAGAACGAGCCAACCCAAAATCATCAATGCACCGCCAATTGGAGTAATTGCACCCAATATACGAGGTAAATCAAGTGCCATGATATACAGTGAGCCACAGAACAAGAAAATACCGATTTGAATCAATAAAAAGCTTGTTTTTATTGGAAGTTGCGGAATGACTTTACTGATGATGCCTAAGACAAGTAAGCCAAGTGCATGATAGAAAAAATAGTCGGTTGCGGTATGCCACCAAGTGAGTTGCTCAGGAGAGGCAATTTTTTTTAATCCATGTGCGCCAAAAGCACCCAAGACTACCGCTAAAGCGAGGTTTAGTGCAGAGATTCCGATCCACATAAACGTGATTCATCTGAATAAAATTTCGCATAACATTAACATAAAATTGAGCTGTCATCATGGTAAAATTGCTTAAATAATTGATAAAGTAAAAGAGCCATATAGGCTCTTTTACAGATTTCTAACCAAGTGATTTACTCACTAGAAATGGGATGGATGACTTAGTTGGACGACATCGCTACTTTAATTTTATCCATCGCATTTTTTTCTAACTGACGAATACGTTCCGCGGACACGTTATATTCAGCGGCCAATTCATGTAAGGTCGATTTATCATCATCTAACCAACGACGCTGTAAAATATTGCGTGAACGATCATCAAGTTGTTCCATTGCGCTGTGCAAGGCGTTATTACTTTGTTCTTCATAATCTTCTTCTTCAACCAAACGAGCAGGGTCGTAACGATTATCTTCGAGATATAAAGAAGGAGCAACATAGGTGGAATTATCATCGTCATCTTCGCCTTGTGCTTCAAAAGCAGCATCATAAGCAGTTAAACGACCTTCCATTTCGAGCACTTGTTCAGGCGTTACATTTAAATCATTAGCAATTGATTTAGCTTCTTCAAGGGTGAGTTTTTTGCTTGATTTTTTAAGACTACGGAGGTTAAAAAATAGTTTACGTTGTGCTTTAGTGGTCGCAATTTTGACAATCCGCCAGTTACGAATCACGTATTCATGAATTTCAGCTTTAATCCAATGTACTGCAAAAGACACCAAACGGACACCCATCGTTGGGTCAAAACGTTTTACTGCTTTCATTAAGCCTAAGTTGCCTTCTTGGATTAAATCACCTTGTGGAAGTCCATAGCCCGCATAACTACGAGCAATATGCACAACAAAACGCAGGTGAGACATTACCAACATTTTTGCGGCATCCAAGTCTTGATCGTAAAAATAACGATCTGCAAGCTCTTTTTCTTGTTCAGCGGTCAGAATTGGAATTTGATTGACCGTGCTGATATAAGCCCCGAGGTTAACACCTGGGGCAGATAAGGACAGGGGCATCAATTGATTGCTGCTGTCGCTCATGAGTACTCCTTAATCGGATCAAATTTTTTAACAATGGTCTTCATCTTAATGCCAAAAACATGCAGAATTAAGAGGAAATAGTGTAAAAATGTAAATTTTTATGCAAAGGTAACTGCTTGTGTTGCATTTATATACAAATTGAAAATAACTAAGATTCAATTAAGTAATGAAATTCAGAGTCGGAAAGCTTAAACATTTGCATATTCAATGCATGCAATTGGCAATAGCGACTGATATCAATTTCACTGTGTGGATCGGAAGATTTGACGAGAATGATTTGCTTTGATGACACTTTTTTCAATTGTTTTTTTAACAATAAAAGTGGCATAGGACAAGGCTTTCCTATTGCATCGACTTCATAATCAGGGTGTTTTGTATCAATGGTTAGATGAGTCATTTGGGCTTAAATTTAAAACTATTTTATGGTGTGGAATTATAGCAAAGCAGATGTCATTGCTAAACTTAAAAATATGTAAAAGTTGTAAATTTACTTTTTAAATCATGCATAAAAATAGAGCGAAAAAAATTAACATTCGATATTTGGAAATAATTATCTAAAAAAAATCTATTAATTGTAATAAACCCATGATAAGCTCGTTTTGTGTTTAGGTAATAGAGCAATTAATTTGTTGTTTTAAAACCTAAATTCTGAATGGATGTAACCGGGATTTGGTAAATAGTTTTACAGAATGATTACAAGCTTTGAAATACAAAAATATTTTGAAACTTTGTTTGCTCTGCTGTTTGCAACACCGGGTGGTCCTTTTTCATCACTACAGAGGATTAACTTATGACAGCTCGCGAACAAGGCGTTGTTAAATGGTTCAACGACACTAAAGGTTTCGGCTTTATTCAACGTCAAGGTGGCGACGATGTATTCGTTCACTTCCGTGCTATCCAAGGTGACGGTCACCGTTCACTTCGTGACGGCCAACGCGTTGAATTCAGCGTAGTACAAGGTCAAAAAGGTTTTCAGGCTGAAGAAGTACAGCCTTTAGACTAATATTTGGTTCTCGAACTGAATATAAAAAAAGCCTCAATATCATGTTGAGGCTTTTTTGTTTATAATACCCTTCGAATTTACTCCACTACAGTTAGAGCAGCTCTATGGCATCTAGTTTTAAAACCCTAAATTTACATCCGCAACTCAGTCAAGCGATTGATGCTCTAGGGTTTAAAGAAATGACTCCCATTCAGCAAAAAGTATTGAAATATACATTGGGTGGTCATGATGCAATTGGTCGTGCACAAACAGGTACAGGAAAGACAGCAGCATTTTTAATTAGTATTATTAATGATTTACTCAATAATCCAATTAAAGAGCAACGTTTTCGTGGTGAGCCACGTGCTTTAATTTTGGCACCGACGCGTGAACTTGCAATGCAAATTGAAAGTGATGCTCGTGATTTGGTGAAATTTAGTTCTTTAAATGTGCAAGCATTGGTCGGTGGTGTTGATTTTGATAAGCAAAAAAAGCCACTGAGTCAGAATTTTGTCGATATTATGGTGGCAACACCAGGCCGCTTAATCGATTTTATTGAACAAAAAGAAGTGTGGTTAGATCAAATTGAATTTTTAGTCATTGATGAAGCAGATCGCTTACTTGATATGGGATTTATTCCATCGGTTAAGCGTATTGTTCGTTATTCACCACGCAAAGAGCAACGACAGACTTTATTGTTTTCGGCAACGTTTAGTTATGATGTTTTAAACTTAGCAAGACAGTGGTTGTGTGAGCCTGTGACAGTTGAAATTGAACCAGAAAAGAAAACCAATGCTGATGTTGAACAGCGTGTGTATGTGGTTGAGCGCAAAGATAAGTATAAGTTATTACAAGATATTTTACGTGATGAGCCAATTGAAAAAGTAATGATTTTTGCTAATCGTCGTGATCAAGTGCGTAAGTTGTATGATCATTTGAAAAAAGATGGTTATAAAGTAGTGATGTTGTCAGGTGAAATTGCACAAGATAAACGCTTGAAAATGCTCGATCAGTTTAAGAATGGTCAACATAATATTATGATTGCAACGGATGTTGCAGGTCGTGGTATTCATGTCGACGGTGTGTCGCATGTCGTGAACTTTACTTTGCCTGAGCAATCAGATGATTATGTACATCGTATTGGTCGTACAGGGCGCGCGGGTACGCAGGGTGTGAGTATTAGTTTCTTGTCTGAAGATGATGCATTTTATTTGCCTGAAATTGAAAAAGCGATTGGTCAAAAGTTACCATTGACACGTTTGGAAGGCTATTGCTAATTTATTTTAATTATATTTTTAATAAGATGCTGTATAAAAAAACCTCTCATTTTGAGAGGTTTTCTACATTTATAAACAAAGATTTGATTTTTAACTAATAAATTAATTCGCTTTGCAGCTAAAAGTTAGCGTAGTTTGATAATCTGTATCTTTCTCAATGTTAGTGTTTGTACCCAATACTGAGCCAAGTACGCCCGCAGCAGCAGTAATCATTTTCCCTGTTTCTTCATCAAAGACACCTTTTAATGCACCGTTGTATTCAGTTTTTTCATTGGAAACAACAGGAGTTGCTTTCTTACCGCATGTTGCATTTGCTGCAGAGATGGCATTATTTTTTGCAATAATCTGACTTTTACCAAGTCCTGTGACTTCATATTGATTGTCTGCTTTTTGAATCGCTAATGATTGGGTTGGTGAGGATGCGCAAGCTGATAATGCAGCAACAACAGCAACGCCTAACGGTATAGTTATGTATTTTTTCATCATCTTATTGCTACTCATGTATTGAAATTGAATCTATCTAAGCACAGCATCATGCATAAAGAACAGTATGGATGTATTAAATTTGAAGTTTTCTATGGTTTTACTGTGAAAACAAGGTAATGCCATCATTTTTCCACAGGTAGAACGTAGCTTAGTTTTTTATGAATATGCTACTCTTGTGCATCAGTTTAAATTGACAGTGTATAGGGTAATGGTGGATTCAAAATTACAAATTGTTCATGACAATATGCATCAACGTCAGTCTATTGGGCATCTTATTGAGCCTGCGCCAAATAAAGCACAACTTACACAAGCATTTCAGGCTGCACTGACTGCACCTGATCATCATCGTTTAAAGCCTACACATTTTATTCAGATTGAGACAGAACAGCGAGAAGCTTTTGGTCTGTTGTTGGCAGATGCTGTTGCTGATTTAGGTGAAACTGATCCTGTTCAAGTTGAACGTGTTAAGAGTCATCCATTTCGTGCGCCATTATTGGTACTTGCAGTCACTCGCTTTCAGGATCATCCCAAAGTTCCTTTTTTTGAGCAGACTTTGAGTACGGGTGCCGCTGTGCAGAATTTTTTATTGTCATTACAAGCACAAGGTTTTTCAAGTATTTGGCGTAGTGGGGCCGTGGTAGAGTCGGCTTTATTGAAACGTCAATTGGGTTTGAATGATCGAGATTTAATATCGGGAATTATTTATATTGGAACTGCTGTTAAAGCGATTCCATCTCGTGTTGATGTGGATAGTGCTGAATTTGTGACGACATGGCAGCCATAAGCTAAATTTTAGATGTATTGAAATAATATAAAACAAAATGTAGATGTCATTTGGTTTTATTTGAGGTTGGAGGTTGTAAGTCCTCCAACACAGATTGATTGGGATAATAACAATGTCGGAATTACAATTTAAAGATTTGGTCAGCCCTGTTGCGGTCAATCAGAAAACAGCATTAAGAGTAACTGTGCTTGGTGGTGGTAGCTTTGGTACAGCTATGGCAAATACTGCAGTGCGTAATGGTTGCGATACCATGATTTGGATTCGTGACGAAACTATTGCGACTGAAATTAATGCAACGCATATCAATCAGCGTTATTTGCCTGGTTTTCAGTTGGAAGAAGGCTTGCGTGCAGAGTCCAATCTTGAAAAAGCAGTGTCAAATCGTGACATTATTTTAGTCGCGATACCGAGTCATTCATTTCGAGATGTTTTACGTCAAATTAAACCCTTTATTACGTCACAAGCGGTGGTGTCATTGACTAAAGGTGTAGAGGCGAAAACCTTTAGCTTTATGAGTGATATTATTCAGCAAGAACTTCCTGAAGTGCCTTTTGGTGTGTTATCAGGTCCAAATTTGGCAAAAGAAATTGTTGCGGGTCAGCCAGCAGGAACAGTAATTGCAAGTGATTCTGAGTTGGTGCGCTATGCGGTACAACAGGCATTACACAGTGCATTATTTCGTGTGTTTGGTAGTGATGATGTGCACGGTGTTGAATTGGGTGGTGCGCTGAAAAATATTTATGCAGTTGCTATGGGAATGGCGGTCGCGCATAAAGTCGGTGAAAATACTAAAAGTATGATTTTGACCCGTGCCTTGGCTGAAATGAGTCGTTTTGCAGTGAAATTAGGTGCAAATCCTCTGACTTTCTTGGGGCTATCTGGTGTTGGTGATTTATTTGCAACGTGTAATAGTCCACTTAGTCGTAATTATCAAGTGGGTTTTGCCCTCGGTTCGGGTAAAACGCTAGAGCAAGCGACACAAGAATTGGGGCAAACGGCAGAGGGGATTAATACTATTGTGCAGGTTCATGCCCGTGCAAAAGAATTAGATGTCTATATGCCGATTACTATGGCGCTGTATGAAGTGATTTTTGAGGGTGCACCACCATTGAATATTGCGGTTTCATTGATGAAAAATGGACATCGTAGTGATGTTGAATTTGTATTGCCACATCATCAAGTTTAAATAGAATTGAGTGTAAAATAGATTGGTTTAAAATGAAGTCTATTTGACCTATAGATAGGCTTAAATTTTAACGAAACTTGAAAATAAAATTGAGAGTTGGTTTTCTAAATCAAAAAATAGCGTTAGAAGTTAAGGAAAATAATTATGCAACTGACTTTGGTTCGTCATGGAGAGGCATCACCTGCGCTCGATGGTAATGATGATAAACGCCCATTGACTGTACGCGGTCAACTTCAAGCGGTTGAAACAGCTCGTTTTGTACAACAGCAGGTACAACCTGATGTATTTGTAGTGAGTCCATTGTTACGTGCACAGCAAACGCTTGCAGGAATCCAACAAAATTTTAAAGATTTAGATATTCCTGTGCTGATTTGCGATAAAATCAAACCTGAAGATGATGCAAAGTTTGCCATTGATTGGTTATCTCAGTTGCCTTATGAGCGTATTGTAGTGGTGTGCCACATGAATGTTATTGCTCATATTGCAGAACAACTCACAGGTGAGTATTTTAATCCTTTTGCACTCGCTGAAGCTCGTATTTACGAGCAAGCTGTGATTGCAAATGGTTTGTCGACGCAAAAAAAAGCATTTGTACCTGCGGTATAAACAGATTTAAATATAATGAATGACAGGGCAGAATAAATAGATGTTGCATATATGGATGCCTGAATCTAACGGGGAATGGCAATGGTCGAATGGTGGTCATTGGCAAAAGGCAGAAAGCCTTGAGCAATTAATTCAAGACATTAAACTTGAGAAAACTGATGATGCTGTGGTGTATTTCCCAAGTCGTGAAGTACAAATTGTTCAGCAACAATTAAGCAAAGCACAATATAAACAATTGGCTTCCGAAGGAATTAAATATTTGCTCGAAGAATATGTAATTATTCCTGTGGAGCAGATGAAAGTTTTTTCGCATTTTGAGCAACCTGATCAAGTTTCAATTTTAGGTATTGCTAATAATGCAGTGATCACAATGCAACACGCATTGACATTGTTACCAGTTAAAGTTGTAGCTTTGTTGCCTGATTTTCTCATGTTACCCATTCCTGAAAAAAACCAAATTGTACTTGCCAATATCAATGGGCATTTATTGGTGCGTGAAAATGAATTTTTAGGAAATTCGATTGATGATTTAGCTTTGTATTTAGATTATGCACCGAAAGATCGGCAGTATATGTACAGTGGTTTGAGTGATGCACAAGTGGAAAGCTTATTTGCCATTGCGCCATCAGATCAAAGAGAAAGCTTTGTTTATGAATTAACTGAGATTAAAAAGCCAAAGCAGCATCCTTACAATGTATTACCGAAAGCAAAAACAGAAAGTAGTGGTGTTACGGGCTATTGGAAGGCTTGTGCAGTACTTGTGGTTGCTTTGATTGTGGTGCAATTGAGCTACGATACATTGCGTTGGATGAAACTGAAAAAAATAGCGGATCAAACCGCTATGCTTGCAGTTGAGCAGTATCAATCTTGGTTTGGGCGTACAGAGCGCACAACTGAGCAGAATGTTCGAAGTAATTTTCAAAGTCGTCTAAATAAGAGCCAAACAGGAGATACTCAAGCTTTACAATTGTTGAGTCGTGTAGGTCCAATTTTGATGCAACATCAGATTATTGCCAATCAAGTCAATTATGAAGCATCGATGTTAAATATGGATTTAGTCGCAAAGTCTTCAGATAGTTTGCAGACTTTAGTTCAGCAGTTAAATCAACAAGGTTTTAAAGCGGAATTAGGTAACGTACAAACTCAGGGTACAACAGTGATCGGATTGGTGAAAATACAATAATGAAAGCATTAGAGCTTGTGCAAAATAAATTAGATGTTCTGTTTGAGCGATTGACTGAGAACCTTGAGCGGATGTCACCTCGTGAGCGCGTAATGGTAGTTTTTACCACGCTATTTGTTTTGGTTGCTGGTGTCGGTTCTGCGCTATTTTATACGCATAAAGCGGCAGAAAATCAGCAAAAACGCTTGAATGAAATCAAAGAAAGTATTGTGTGGATGCAAAGTAATGTTGTTACGATTCAGCCCTCTGATGATTTGGTGATGACGTCTGCGGAAAAAATCCAACAAATTGCACAACAGCAAGGCATTGCAATCACCTCTCAGCAAATGGGTGAGCAAATACAACTCAGTGCTCAGCATGAAAATTATGCCATTTTGGCTAATCTACTGACTCAACTTGCACAAGCGGGTTTGAGTATTGAAAAAATGCAGCTTTCTAAGGCAGATGGGCAGATTAAATTAACAGCGACTATACAGTAAGCATTGAAAATAAACGCCTATCGGGCATAGCCTTTTTAGCATTGTGTGCCTATAATACGGCAACTTAAAAAGCAGTAGACTTTTCTAGCTATGATGTATTCACTTGCTCGCCCTTTGTTGTTTTCTTTAGCACCAGAGCGTGCACATGAACTCACACTGTCATTGCTTAAATCTGCCCATAAAATGGGTGCAATCCGCAATCAGGTGGCTGCCAAGCCTGTAACCTGTATGGGTATTCAATTTCCAAATCCTGTCGGTCTTGCTGCGGGCTTGGATAAAAATGGTGCTTATATTGATGCGCTTGCTGCGTTAGGCTTTGGTTTTATTGAAATTGGAACCATTACACCGAAACCGCAGGAAGGTAATTCAAAACCTCGTTTATTCCGAGTACCTCAAGCTAAAGCCATTATTAACCGTATGGGTTTTAATAATGATGGTGTTGATCAACTTGTTGAAAATGTTAAAGCAGCCAAATTTAAAGGCGTGCTTGGTATCAATATTGGTAAAAATGCTGCAACGCCTGTAGAAGATGCTGTTTCAGATTATTTAATTTGTCTTGAAAAAGTCTATAACTACGCCTCTTATATCACTGTTAATATTTCTTCTCCAAATACGAAAAATTTGCGTTCTTTACAAAGTGGTCATGCGTTAACTGAATTGCTTGAAACTTTAAAAAAACGTCAATTAGAGCTAGCTGAAGAACAACAGCATTATGTGCCGTTGGTTTTAAAAGTTGCCCCTGACTTAGAGCCAAACGATATTGAGTTTATTGCTGCACAATTATTGCAATTTAAACTTGATGGTCTGATTGTAACCAATACAACCTTGTCACGTGAAGGTGTGGAAGGTCTGCCTTTTGGTGATGAAGCGGGTGGTTTATCGGGTGCTCCTGTATTTGAAAAAAGTACACTATGCTTAGAAGCGTTTGCTAAAATTCTAAAAAATGAAATTCCACTGATTGGTGTAGGTGGTATTTTGGCGGGTGAACATGCGGTTGCAAAACAAAATGCAGGTGCATCGTTGGTTCAAATTTATAGTGGTATGATTTACACAGGTCCAGACTTAATTGCTGACTGTGTGAACGCAATGACCTAATTATGAACACCCCTGATATTATCATTCTGATTATATTATTGATTGGAGGGTTCAACGGTTTGCGACTAGGATTTGTAAAAGCCTTTGCGAACTTGATTGGTTGGGTTGTTGCATTGATTATGGGCGCAAAATATGCCACGTTAATTGCACCAGCCATGTCCTCCCTGAGTCAGGATCCAGTGGTACAGAAGATTGCAGCTTTTGCATTTATTGTCATGTTAATCATTGTATTGACGTGGATTATCACCGCTTTGCTCAATCGAATTTTAAAGACACTCAAACTTGGGCCTCTTAACCGTTTAGCAGGGGCTGGGCTTGGAACCTTGAAAGGTTTGTTTGTCGTCCTCATAACTATGCAAGGATTGGGACCATGGGTGAGTAGTTCACCTACATGGAAACAGTCGAAACTTATTCAGACGCTATTGCCATTTGCACCATTTGCATCTGAGTTATCCAAAGATGTAGCAAATGAAGCATTGCAACATATAAGTCCAGAAGATTCTCAAAAAGAACATTCTGTTAGTGATTCTGATATGCCAGCCTCTACGAAGGAAGGAAAGGCAGAACACTCAACCAAAAATCCGTTTTATTAGTCCTAGCTGGTCTGTGAGGTAGTTATGTGTGGAGTCGTTGGTATAGCTGGTAAATCACCTGTTAACCAAATGTTATTTGATGCGTTGACGATGTTACAACATCGTGGACAAGATGCAGCTGGGATCGTGACTTGCCATAATGGTCGTCTTTTCTTAAGAAAAGACAACGGTATGGTGCGTGATGTATTTCATACACGTCACATGCGTGCATTATTGGGTAACTATGGTATTGGACATGTGCGTTATCCGACCGCAGGTTCATCGAGCAGTGCAGAAGCGCAGCCTTTTTATGTGAATTCACCGTATGGTATTACGCTTGCACATAATGGCAACTTGACCAATGCATCTGATATTCATGATGATTTATTCAAAACTGACTTACGTCATATGAATACTGATTCAGATTCAGAAGTCTTACTGAATGTTTTTGCACACGAACTGCAAAAACGTGCAACGCTTGCACCAACACCTGATGATATTTTTTATACGGTGAAACGTGTGCATGAGCGTTGTAAAGGTGCTTATGGCGTGGTAACGATGATTACCGGTCACGGTATTGTTGGTTTCCGTGATCCAAATGGTATCCGTCCACTCATCTACGGTTCGCGTTTAACTGAACAAGGTGAAATGGAATATATCATTGCATCTGAATCGGTTGCGATTACCTCGCTAGGTTTTAAAGTTGAGCGTGATATTGAGCCGGGTGAAGCTATTTTCATTAATGCTAAAGGTGAATTGTTTGCACAACAATGTGCTGAAGCACCACGCTATCGTCCATGTATTTTTGAATATGTTTACTTTGCACGTCCAGACGCAACCATTGATGGCATCTCGGTTTACAAAGCACGTTTAAAAATGGGTGAGAAGCTTGCGAAGAAAATTCTTCAAGAGTGGGGTACAGAGCATGATATTGATGTAGTGATTCCAATTCCAGATACCAGTCGTACCTCTGCGCTTGAACTTGCTAATATGCTCGGTGTGAAATTTCGTGAAGGCTTCATGAAAAACCGTTATATCGGTCGTACTTTCATTATGCCTGGTCAACAACAACGTGAAAAATCAGTACGCCAAAAGTTAAACCCTGTTGAGCTTGAGTTTAAAGGCAAAAATGTACTGTTGGTTGATGACTCAATTGTACGTGGTACAACGTGTAATGAAATCATTCAAATGGCGCGTGATTCGGGTGCAAAAAATGTATTCTTTGCTTCAGCTGCACCGATGGTGAAATATCCAAATGTGTATGGTATTGATATGCCTGCAAAAGCTGAATTGATCGCATCACATCGTAGTGTTGAGCAAATTCGTGACATTATTGGTGCAGATCGTTTAATTTTCCAAGATTTGGATGATTTAAAAGATGCTGTGCGTACAAGCAAAGTTCCTGCAGTGACTGAGTTTGATTGTTCAGTTTTTGATGGTGTGTATGTTACAGGTGATATTGATGAGCAATATCTGGATACACTTGAGCAAAGCCGTAGCGATTTAGCAAAAAAAGATAAAGATGGTTATATCGATGTGAATATTGATGCAGCATCGGTTGACTTGAGTGGTATTAAAGAAATGCTTTAATTTCTAAAATAAAAACTCTTTGAAAAAGCGGGAATTTCCCGCTTTTTTCATTTATATTGTTTGAGATTTAAACTTTTTAATTTTGTCCCGCTGTAAAGGTTAAAATGAAGAAGTCTGCTCAGTGTAAAAAGTCCGTTAGGTGCAATGTAATGAGGGTTTTACATTGAAAGATGTGAGTCATTATCTGACTAAAAACAAAAATATTCTTTGGTCAGCAAGTATTTGCTTGATTGCTGCATTGTTGACGATTTTTATTTTAAATACAGTATTAGGTTTACTTGTATATTATACCGATTCATCACAGTCGATTTTTTGGCATGTGCTTAGTCCGCACTTAGTCGTGCTATTGATTATGGTGATTGGTGGCTCAATTGCATACGAGTTTTATGTATTTCGTGCAGGTGGACATTCTCTTGCGAAGCAGTTGAAGGCACGTCGTTTAAGCATGCTCGAAAGTACACCAGAAGAGGGTGTGGCTTTAAAACTTGCGACTCGATTAGCGCAGACTTTTGAAATTGATGAGCCTACACTGTATGTGCTGCCTGATGAAGTTGGAGTAAATGCATTAACTGCAGGTTTTCATCCGAAGGATACGGTCATTATTTTGACTTGGGGTGCATTACAAAACCTAGATGAACAAGAGTTGTACGGTTTATTGGGTCATGAATTTCATCAGATTTTATCAGGTGAGGCGCAAGAAAATACACGTTTAAAAATCATGTACAGTGGTTTGATTTCTTTTAGTCAATTTGGCAGTAAAATTTCTAAACAAGGGTTTAATCATTATACCAATACACAGCGACATAAATTTGAAACTTCATTTGTAGCGGTTGGTGGTGTGATTTGGTTGATAGGCAGTATGGGGGTTTTAATTAGCCGTTTGATTAAATATTTTACGCTCGGTGGGCGTACATTTTATAATGATTATAAAACACGCCGTTTGATTTTAAATGATGCCAATATTCAAACTTTACTCAGGATTTATGTGCATCATGCGGGCTCACAAATTCACAGTGAGTACTCGGAGGCGATAGCGCATATGTGCTTTGCTAACTCATTGAGTCCACAAAGTTGGTTGAATATTCATCCCTCTATTGCAGATCGAATTTATGAGTTAAATCCGTCATTACTACAAAATTTGCAACTTGAAAATCTCAATAAATTAAAAAATCAGCCTTTATTTAGTTTGTTACGCCCCTTAGAGGAAGAGATATCGGAAGTCTATAACCCATGGATTTCTCCGCAACCCTTGCCATTATTGAGGCTTTCACCAATTAGCTTTGCGCTAAATGATGCGATTAAGCCCCTCAATAGTGACGTGCGACGTAATATGGCACGCCCTGATTTGTTAAAACGTGCAATGCAAACGGCAACAGGTTCACGCGAGGTAATGGTTGCGATTTTGATGATTCGCCAATATCGTGAATTTATACCCTCTGAGGCAGAAGTTAGTCGAGCTATTGTTGATGCTTTATTGCATCTTGATGGTCGTGTGCATATTCAAATTTTTCATGATGCATGTGCTAATTTGGGCAATATGCCTGCAAC
Source organism: Acinetobacter sp. TY2 (assembly GCF_046269225.1). NCBI lineage: Bacteria > Pseudomonadati > Pseudomonadota > Gammaproteobacteria > Moraxellales > Moraxellaceae > Acinetobacter > Acinetobacter sp. TY2. The sequence goes on along the minus strand of NZ_JBJZOR010000032.1, from coordinate 13,386 downwards.
GAGCGCACGTCAATTTATAACCAAACTCGCTAAAATTATTCAAGAAGATGGTGAAATTGGTTTATTGGATGCTTTATTGATTGAAAAAGTGAAAGCTGAGCTCAACCTATTACCTATTCATACACCATCATCACTTGAAAATGTAAAACCTCAAATTGTGCGCTTGATTGATGCTTTATTGCATGTACAGCAAATTAACAGTGCAAATCAGTTAGATGTACGTTATCAAATTTTGGAGCGAGTTTTAACCGAAGATGAACTTGAATTGTTTGAAGAAATTTCTGATGAACCAATTGATTTAGGTGAAATTGTCAATGATATTGCAGGTTTGTTGCTACGTGAGCGTTTAATTATTTTGGGTGTAGCGGAAGTTTGTTTGTGGAATGACCGTATTATTACCCAAGATGAATTAGATGTTTTGGAGCTGCTCTATTGGCGTTTAGGTTTTGAAACAAGTGAAATGATTGATCAGATGCAGAAAAAAAATAGTGTGATGATTTTTTAAAGATTTCATTAATGGTAGGATTTTTGACTAATGTTTATAAAAAATAAGTAACATTAAGTACTGAGACCAATTGCCTAGATTTGCAACGGTAGTAGAAAACAACAATGTAAAGCATAGGTAATTTACTGTAAAACCGTTAAACTACATAGAATAATTTTTTAGTGATCGTTTTGTGAATAGAGCCGAACATCAGCGCAGTATTTTAGCAACTTTGGGGATTGATGTTTGGATTCCTCAGGTTGACGTGCGTGTTGAAAGCTATATTCCACAAAATTATCGTGATATGGCAACTTCTGAGCAAACCGTTGTCACAAATCTTGAATTTTCAATTCCACAAAAAATTCCCCCCACTCAACCACCGATTCAGTCCGAACCTGTCACTATTCAACGAAATACTGAAAAGACAGATATTCACTCGAGTCAACTTCAAGTCAAAACTGTTGCTGTTTCTCAGTCGATTGAGCCTTTAGCGCCAACTTTGCAGATTGATGCTTTTGATGTGCAACTCTGTGCACTTGAACACTGTGTTTTATTGCTCGATGCGACGGATTTAAACGATGAGCAACGTCAGTTGTGGCGCAATATTCAAGCATCAATGCAAGGGCGAGAAGCAACGTTACATTGGCCATTTCCTCTAATTAATATTCAAGATGGACGTGGTGTAGTGCAGTATTTACAAGGCTTTATAGATGTATATGGTGTGGAAAAACAGTTGATTTGTATGGGGGAGATTCCACATTTAAATATGGGTCAATGTACGGTACTTGCAAGTTTACAGCAAATGATTGAACAACCGATGTTGAAGCGAAATTTGTGGCAGGCAATGCGAACAAAGGTAACAGTATAAAAGACAGTAAAATCAGTTGAAATAAAGATGGTTGAAAATCATAAAAATAATTTTAATCGGCATACTCTTTTTAGGTTAAAAATCATAAATTAATTTGATAAAAGAATAATCATGTTCAATTAAAATTTAAGCAGATGCTTTTGTTTAAATAAGAGATTTGAGTTAACTTAAACTCTAAATAAAATGACTGAATTATTTTATTGGTTGTGATTAAAAATACAAAGGAGTATGTATGCAAAAAGTCGTGGTATTTAGTCAATTAGATCAAGATATTTTGCAACGCTTACATGAAAAGTATCAAGTTGTGGTGATTAATCCTAAACTTGGCGATGTAAATGACCAAATTTTAAAAGAAGTTCAAGATGCTGATGCCATGATTGGTGCAGGGCGTGTATTGAATGAGAAGAATTTAGCTTCAGCGCAAAAACTGAAAATTATTTCATCGGTAAGTGTGGGTTATGATAATTATGACCTCAATTATTTAAATCAACATAATATTTGGCTCACAAATACACCGCATGTGCTGACTGAAACGACTGCTGATTTGGCATTTACACTCCTGATGAGTGCTGCACGACAAGTAGGTTCACTTGATCGTTGGACGAAACAAGGACATTGGCAACGTACAGTCGGTACGGAGCAGTTTGGGCAAGAAATTTACGGTAAAACGCTCGGAATTATTGGTTTAGGTAATATTGGTGCAGCGGTAGCAAGACGAGCACGTTATGGCTTCAATATGAACATTCTCTATCATAACCGCCGAGAACGTCCTGAAATTGCAGAGCCACTTATGGCGCAATATTGTGATTTAAATACATTGTTACAGACATCAGATTTTGTGGTAGTCGCTGTTGATTTAAATGCAGATTCGAAAGCTTTAATGAGTACTGAGCAGTTTGCTCAAATGCAACCTCATGCTGTTTTTGTCAATATTGCTCGTGGTTCTGTGGTGGATGAAATTGCTTTGATTGAAGCGATTAAAAGTCATCAAATTTTTGCAGCAGGTCTTGATGTTTATCAAAAAGAACCATTACAGGAATCTGCAGTTTTCTCATTGGAGCGTGTAGTAACTTTACCGCATGTGGGTTCTGCTACAGCAGCAACACGTAAGCGTATGGTGGAGTTGGCATATCAAAATTTAGTTGATGCATTGGAAGATAGAACGCCACGTTATATTGTCAATACTGGATTTTAGTGTGTGTTAAATATGATGATAATCTGGAATTTAGCATAATGTTGTTAATAACTTCATAACACTTCATTGCAAATTACTTCAAATTTCAATGTTATATTGCTTTAAATCTCTCCATGGATCTGCATTTTGAAAAAGACTTTGCTTAGCTTATGTTTAGTCATGGCGACCACACCCACTGTGGCGGATGATTTTCATGCTGCGATTGGTCCACAGTTTGAAGTCCCCGATTTGGGTAGTGGCGTTGGTTTTATTGATCAGCAAAAAGAACGTGCGATTGGTGAAAAAGTGTATCGACAGGTACAACAACAACTGCCAATTATTCAAAATCCATGGCTTGAAGATCAGTTTATGAATGTGTTTAGTCGCATTCTAAATCAAACCCAGTTGGGTCAACCGATTGGCTTAGTTGTGGTTCGGGATCCTCAAATTAATGCTTTTGCTGTACCTGGTGGTTTGTTTGCCTTAAATGCAGGTATGGTGACTTCATCTGCAAATATGGATGAGATTGCAGGGGTGATGGGGCATGAAATTGCCCATGTTACGCAGCGTCATTATAGTCGCTCACAAGAAGCCTTTAAGGGGCAGGGATTACTAGCGCTTGCAGGGATTTTAGTGGGCGCTGTGGTTGCATCGCAGGCAGATGGTGATATTGGTGGTGCATTGATGATGGGAACTCAGGCCGCTTTGCTAGATCGACAATTGAGTTATAGCCGAAATCAGGAGCGTGAAGCTGATCGTATAGGTATGCAGTTTATGTATGGTGCAGGCTATAACCCAAATAGTATGGCAGATTTTTTTGAAACTATGCATCGATCAACGAGTCGTTTAAGTTTTTTACCTGATTTTTGGCTTACACATCCATTAACCACGGAGCGTATGAGTGAGTCACGCTTACGAGCGCAACAATTTCCTCGTGTGCCATATCGTCGGAATGATCAAGATTTTGATATTGTGAAATGGTACACAGCAGTGGTTGCAGGGCAGAGCAATGAGCGTGAATTGCAGGCTTTGGCAAGAAATAACAGTTATGCAGGCATTATTGCATTGAGCGCATTTTACTTGAATCAAGGTGATTTTTCGGCAGCACAGCAACAGCTTGATCTAGCCCGTAAAATAAATCCTGATCACAGTTTGATTACACTCATTCAAACAGATATTTATTTAGGGCAAAATAATGCCGATGCAGCATATCAGGTGATTTTGCCTAAACAGCGCATTATGCCAGAAAATAGAGCATTAAGTTTTAAACTGGCTGAAGTGTTGATTCGAGAGAAAAAATCCGCTGAAGCCGAAACTTTAGTTAATCGTTTTATTAATAAAAATCCACGAGATATAATGGGTTGGCAATTATTACAACAAGCTGCTAATTTGGATCAAGCAAATCCATTACGAACAGTAAATGTATTGCGTAATCGGGCAGAAGTACAATATTGGTCGGGTGACGAGGAAAATGCGATTAAATCATTGTTGCATGCACAGCGTTTGGCGAAAGATAATATGTCTGCCAAAGCTAAAATTGATATACGCCTAAAAGCCATGCAAGATGAGCGCAAGTTGAAAATTTAAATTTGATGATATATATTGGTCTGAATAAAAAGCAGTTTTAAGAAAAATGACTTTCTATTCATATATTAAAACGCTAAGCTTAGTGGCTTAAATTTATAAAAATGTATTTGATTCTTATGGAAAAAATGATTGCTCGTGTTGGGATAATTTGTTTAATTTCAAGTTTAATGATGATAAGTACGGTCTCATTTGCTGAAAATATTCCCGATCAGTATGTTCGTGATATTGAGAGAATTTCTACACGTTACAATGCGGATATGAAGTTTTTTCTGCGTAGTCTTGACCCTAAAATTAGTCAGTTTAATCAAGCACAGCAGGCGCAGTTTTGTACTATTTTGAAGCAGTATGTAGATGATATGTATAAAACGACCGATCAGCATCGGAAATATTTGCCATTATCATCACAGTCAGTCACAAAGCAAACAATCATTGATAAAGTTATGGTTTCACCTGAAATGCAAATTTTGAAAAAATATAATATTCAATGCAATTTGAATTAATAAAATAGAAATTGCTTTGTTTTAAAATTGTTTTCAAGAAGATGTATTAAGGGCTGATCAATGTAGCTGGACATTTTTGTCATGGTAGGAGGAGGTTTGAATGGGAAATTATTGGATAAAAATAAATGTAATCGTTAGGTTTTAAATTTTATTATTACTTAATTTTTGATTGGATGAAATTGAATGTAGAGATTGATTGGCTATTTAATATCTATATTGCGCTTTAAAAACACAAAAAACAAAAATTAAATAGTCCAAATCAAACACAAATCAGATTTTACGACGTGGGGAATTAGCCAAGTTTTGCTTTAATTTTTGCTGAAACTTGTGCAGGATCGGCACGTCCGGCTATGATCGGACGTAGAGAATTCATCACCTTACCCATATCTTTCATGCTAGTTGCACCTTGCGCATCAATTGTTTGCGCAATGAGAGAATCAAGCTCTTCCTCTGACATAGCTTCAGGTAGAAATTGAGATAAAATCTCAAGTTCGGCTTGTTCTTTACTAGCTAAATCTTCACGGTTAGCGCCTAAAAAGGCTTTCACCGATTCTTTACGTTGTTTGATTTGCTTTTCAATGACCGCAAGAACTTGATTATCGTCAAGTTCAATGCGCTCATCGACTTCGATTTGCTTGATTGCTGCCTGTAGACCACGTATAACCGTTAATTTATCCATTTCTTTAGCACGCATTGTTGCTTTCAAAACTTCAGTAATTTGGTTTTTTAAAGTCGTCATTTATCTAGTCCAGGTAGTCAATCAATCACAAATTAATCTTAGTAAAGGCGAGTCGTACGTACTGATTCACGCGCCAATTTCTTTTGGTAGCGTTTAACAGCAGCAGCTTTTTTACGTTTACGTTCTTGAGTTGGTTTTTCGTAGAATTCACGTTTACGAACATCAGCAAGAACACCTGCTTTTTCGCATGAACGTTTGAAACGACGAATTGCTACGTCAACTGGCTCGCCTTCTTTCAATTTAACTTGTGGCATGAAGAATCCTCATTAAGTTATGGATAAGATCTAGGGTCGAATTACCCGAGATCACAAGTGAAGGTCAGTATTTTACTCATTTACATCTCATATCACAAGTCTATAATGGCTTTAGCAATATTTTGAAACGGGTAAAAGGCAGTTTAATGATCGTTCTTGGCTTAGAAACCTCATGTGATGAAACAGGGCTTGCACTTTATGATAGCGAAGTCGGTCTACGAGGACAGGTGCTATATAGTCAAATTAAACTGCATGCAGAATATGGTGGTGTAGTGCCTGAGCTTGCATCACGTGACCATGTGCGTAAGCTTATTCCTCTAATGAATCAATTGCTTGAGGAAAGTGATGTAAAAAAATCTGAGATTGATGCGATTGCTTATACGCGTGGCCCAGGCTTAATGGGAGCCCTAATGACAGGTGCACTGTTTGGGCGTAGCTTGGCATTTTCGCTTAATAAACCTGCAATTGGTGTGCATCATATGGAAGGGCATATGCTTGCGCCACTTTTATCTGAAACACCACCTGAATTTCCGTTTGTCGCTTTACTTGTATCAGGTGGGCATACGCAATTGATGGCTGCACATGGTATTGGTGAATATGAAATTCTCGGTGAGTCGATTGATGACGCTGCGGGTGAGGCTTTTGATAAAGTCGCAAAAATGTTGAAACTTCCTTATCCCGGTGGACCGAATATTTCAAAATTGGCAGAGCAAGGTGATAAAGAAGCCTTTGCATTTCCACGTCCGATGTTGCATCAAGGTTTAGATTTCTCATTCAGCGGTTTAAAAACAGCAGTTTCTGTTCAGCTTAAAAAGTTGGGTGAAGAGCAAAGAGATGCAGATATTGCAGCATCTTTCCAAGAAGCATTGGTTGATACTTTGGTAAAAAAATCTGTAAAAGCATTGAAACAAACAGGCTTAAAACGATTGGTCATTGCTGGTGGAGTCAGTGCAAATAAGCGTTTGCGTGAGCGTTTAGAAGCCGATTTAGTCAAAATTAAAGCCACTGTTTATTATGCAGAACCTGCTTTATGTACAGACAATGGTGCAATGATCGCATTCGCAGGTTATCAGCGTTTAAAATCGGGTCAAAGTGAAGGATTATCTGTCACTACAACACCACGTTGGCCAATGACGGAATTGACCAAACCCGAATAAATTTATTTAGAGTTTAAAAATGAGGAAAGAGGCGAAAGCCTCTTTTTCTATTGAAAAATGAAGAATTAATCTAGTTCAGCATGGGCAAAAATTTTCAAAATCACTTCTGAATTTTCACAAGATTTTTTAAATTCAGTAATGAATTTTTTTAAAGCATTTTCATCAGTTGAATAAGCAACAAACATACTTCCTTCGGGATCAAATTTAACAATATTCTTAAGTTCAGGTAACTGAATTTCTAAAAAAGCCAATGCTAAAGAACCCCAATCGTAACCACTACCTTCAAAGCCTTCATCTGCCCGTGTGGCAAAAATATGCGATTGATAATCCAAATTAGATAAACAAGCTGAAAACCTTTTTTCATGAGCGACCCAAAAAAAAGGTGCTATAGCTTGTTCGAATACGGTATCCATTATTTTTCTCAATTCAATCATTATTAAAAATTAGTAATGTCATTTTAAAAAAATCTTTACTTTATTTGGTAAATTTAAGATTTGAAATTGTATGAAGAATGTATTTTTTATGATTGAAACAGTCTATTCGTTTTCAAATTTATAAGATGTAGTAAATCTTAATATTTACAATCAATAAGTATGGTAAAAGATAAGTTATATCAAAATTGAAGAATGCTTCAGTAAAGTCATGATGCATCGATCTTAGGAGTGAAAATGTTAAATAATAATTCGATTCACTTATACCAAAAATTTAAACAAGGCGTACGTCTACCTTATGATATTTTGAATATTCATAATATTCCTGATGGTGCTAAGCAAGGGAATTTTATTGAAATTCATTGTGGTGGTTTTGGTTCGGAAATATCACCTCATCCAATTGAAAAAGAACAATTTTATGCACTCACAGATCGTGGGCCAAATACGACTTATGATGTAAATGGTGATAAAGGTAAAATATTTTTAGTACCCAATTACACACCAAAGATCGGGCTGTTTAAATTACAGGAAGATGGTTCTATTCAAAAACTAAAAGAAATTTTACTGAAAAATCCATACGGAAAACCAATTACAGGTCTGCCAAATCAGCACTTTGGTGCAACCAAAGAAATTGCCTATGATCAACATGGAAAAGTTTTAGAACAAGGCACAGATGAATATGGGCTAGATGCAGAAGGTTTGGTGGCTTTAAACGATGGTACATTTTGGGTCAGTGATGAGTATGGCCCGCACATTGTACATTTCAATGCAGATGGGGTTGAAATTGATCGGATCAATGCCTACCCAAAAGATAGTCGCCGTATTTCAGGTAATTTATTGCCTATAGAATTTGCAAATCGTAGACAAAATAGAGGGATGGAAGGTTTAACCATTACACCTGATCAAAAGACGTTGGTCGGTATCATGCAATCGACCATGAGTAATCCTGATGTATCAGTTACGAAATCTGATTTGGTTCGTATTGTGATGATTAATCTTGAAAATAAAGAAATTTCTCAATATTTATATAAGCAAGAAATTAAAGGTAACTCGAATACGGCAATCGTGGCTTTAAATGATCATCAATTTTTAGTGGCTGAACGTGATGATGATTTTTATAAAGATAATCCAAATGCGTTTAAACGTGTGTATAAAATTGATGTGAAAGAAGCGACTAATTTAGAATGCATTCAGCACAGTTTACAAATGCAACAAGATGAACAATTAGGATTGCTGATTGAAGAAAAAACCTTGGAACAATATGTATTAAATGCGGGTTGGCAGGGTTTGGCACAATTTAATATTTTACCTGTTACAAAGACTTTAGTGGTCGATTTGATTGAAAAAATAGGATATGCACATGACAAATTTGAAGGTTTATGGGTGATTGATGAACAGCATTTGGCTGTGATCAATGACGATGATTATGGTTTTTCAGAAACCAATGGTGTACTTGAGCAAAAGTATTTAGATTTAGATAAAAACGTAATTGATGCGAATACGCTTTATATTATTGATGGCTTAGATTTAAAACCATAATTAATCTTGAGTTTTGATACGAAGAGGTGCTGTAGATTTCGCTTATTATTTGTTATGAATACGTTGTTATTTAAAGTAAAAGCGCAATATTTTAAGAAAATATTGCGCTTGATTTGAAACTCAAAGCATTAATTTGCACGAATCATTTCATTAAATTTTTCTTTTAATTCAATATATTTTTCATTGGATTTTGCTTGGTCACTCTTTTCTTTAAATATTTTTGCTACAGCAACTTTAGCTAATTCTTCAGGGCTACGTTGTGGCTTTTCAGTTTGATTTTCTTGGGCAACCACGACTTTAATTTTGGGTGTTGCACCTTTGTGTTTGCGACCCGTTTTAATTGAACCTTTTTTGTGGTTTGCATAACGACGTGCGCGAGTATAGCCCATAAGTAAAAATTTACGAGCCATGTCTGCACCGACAAAATCGTTATTTTCCAAATACTCTAAGAATAAAGCAAAAATTTTGTCACTGCTTTCGGCAGCTTGGGCTTCATTTTCAAATGCCCAAAAGGGTAGAATTTCAGATTTGTACGGTTCAACCAATAATACGCCTTCTTCACCACGACCAATACGATATAAATTGGGACGCTTTCTAAAGTTTATTTTTTCAAAGTCGAGAGAAAAGTCAAAACTGCGTGAAAATGGCTTGGTATCCGTTTGAATGGGAAGTACATTGAGTGCGAGATCGGTCATTGGGGAGTCCTTAAACAGGTAAATAATCAAAAATATACGTAACTATATAGACATGATTATAAAATAGACGTGATTATAAAAGAGTACGATATGCAAAATTTCAGGTATTTTATCGTATTTTGCTGTGGCAAAAGCTAAATACTAATCATAAGCGTTGTTTATCTGTGCTATATCTGAGGATTATACTTTTTAAGCAATGTTAGTTAACATAAGTTTGATAGGTCACTCATCAATTTAAGGCATATCGCATTTATAAATGAATGACCAAAATCGGTGCAGTTTTTATACTTTCCTTAAGCGGAAGCGAGTTGGGTTGAACCAATCCAGTGTTTAGAAAATTGATAAGCGGCACGACCTGAGCGCTGACCACGTGCTTGACTCCATCTTAAAGCTTCGGCTCGAACGTTATCATCATAATTCATATTGGCTTTTGTTAAATAATGTTCAACAATTTCCAAATATAAGTTTTGATCCATTGGATAAAAAGACAACCACAAACCAAAACGATCCGACAAAGAAATTTTTTCTTCAATGGCTTCTTGTGGGTGTAACTCTTTGTATTGAGGTACGTCTACTTTGGTCACAGGAGTATTTTCATGCATAAATTCAGGTAATAAATGACGGCGGTTACTTGTGGCATAAATAATAAAATTATTCGAACCTGACTGTAGCGAGCCATCTAAAACACTTTTTAAGCTGCGATAGTTTTCATCTTCAGCATTAAAAGCAAGGTCGTCGCAATACACAATAAATTTTTCAGGACGGTTCTGTATTAGTTTCTGAATTTCAGGTAAATCTTTTAAATCATCACGTTCAATTTCAATTAAACGTAAGCCTTGATCTTGATAAGATGGGAGTAATGAGCGAACAATAGAAGATTTGCCTGTACCACGCGAGCCTGTAAGTAAAATATCATTGGCAGGAAAGCCTTTGAGAAATTGTTCAGTATTTTGTAAAACTTTTGCTTTTTGGCGTTCAATGCCTTTTAAGTCATCAAGTCGCATAGCTTTAGGATTTTGAATGGCTTTAAGTTGCTTATCTTGCCAATGAAATGCGAAAGCAGAAAAATCGGTTTCTTGTTTTGGTGCGGGTAATACTTGATGCAACTGCTCTAAAACAGTGGCTAATGTTTTGATGATATTTTCAGGTAAATCAAGGGTTGGCATTTTTCTGACTACATTTGATTGGTAGTTGAAATATAGCACTCCAAGGTGAAATTTTCTGCAAAGTTCGGTTAAAATTCTAAAATGCTTGATTCGTGTATGATATTGATCGAATATTGCAATTCTATACTTGCTTATCGAAAGTAGATTCAACATATTACAACTAAGAAAAGAGCAATCCTTTAGAACAAACAGAAAGGGTAAAGGCGAATATGATTTTACAATCCATCCACGATCTCAATCCTCATCAGGCATATCGCATTAAAAAACTACAAAGACAGTTAGATCGTGCAGAAAACTATGAAGAATGGAAAAGTATCGCCCTTCGCTTAGATGAAGAGTCTGGTGCTCAGGAATGGAAATTTGACAATAGTTCGCCTTATTTTGATGCAGAGATTATCTCGCATCGTTTGAATTTATTACGTCGTTATCGTTTTCAAAAACGTACAGCCGATTTGATGTACATTTTACGTGAAGGCTTTAGCCATGATGTTGCCAATATTGGGCATCCATTGTTATTTACCCAAACATATATTGGTACGAAAAAAATCATTGAGCATTATATTGAGGAAGTCAGTCAAGCGCTTGCTTATATCGCTTCTGTAAAGTGTGAAACACTAACCTTAAAAGAAAAACAGGACTTTTTTGAAAATTGTGAGAAAGCCTATGGACAGCCAGCGCTGATGTTTTCAGGTGGTGCGACATTGGGACTTTTTCATAGCGGTGTAGTGAAAGCACTGCGAGAACAAGACTTAATGCCAAAAGTATTGTCGGGATCAAGTGCTGGTGCAATTATGACGGCAATGCTTGGTGTGGCAGATCCTAATGACATTCCACATTTGTTGACGGGTGAACATTTTTACAGTGATGCATTTCATTTTCGGAGTCTGCAAGAGTTAATTAAAGGCAATGGAGGTTTTGCCGATGTACGTTATTTGAAAAAATTCTTGGTAGAAAATTTGGGTGATGTGACATTTGCTGAAGCTTTTGAAAAATCAGGGTTAGACATTAACGTGACCGTTGCACCGTATAATGTTGCACAAGAAGATGCACGTATTATGAATAAATATACATCACCTGATTTGTTGGTGTGGAGTGCGGTTTTAGCTTCATGTGCTGTACCTGTCTTATTTCCGCCTGTGCGTTTGACCAGTAAGCGTTATGATGGGGTACATACGCCATATTTGGCGAGTACTCGTTGGGTAGATGGCAGTGTACGGAGTGACTTTCCACAAGAGCGTATGTCACGCTTATATAACCTGAATTACACTATTGCAAGTCAGGTTAATCCACATATTGTGCCGTTTATGCAAAATGATGAACAGCGTTTTCGCCAAGATCTACTTAGTTGGCCTGAGCGTATTTTACGTCAGCAAGGCAAAATTGTTGCAATGGGTGCGATGGACTTTACCCGTTCACGTATGGGGCGCATTCCATCCATTCGCCGTTTACTTGATCATGGCTATGGGATTGTCGATCAGCGTTATTATGGCGATGTTAATATTGTCGGTAATTATGGTTTACGTCATTATGGTTATATGTTGCAAAATCCAAAGCCAAAGTTATTCAATATGTTGCAACGAGAAGGTGAACGCGCAACGTGGCCAAAAATATCGAGTATTGAAACACATGCACGTATTGGTAAAACTATTCAACATTGCTTAGAAGTTTTAAAATCACCTCAGGCACAGAGTAGTATGTCTACAAATTTACATGTCCCAGCCTAAAATAAATACACATAGTATTATTGGTAAATTAGCATCTGTTGATTTGCCAAGCACTCAAATTGATCTCACATCACTCACAGCTTGTAATAGCATGCAAAGTCAGGCTTTAGGTCGCCGTGTATTTAAAATTGATCAACATGGGAAGAGCTGGTGGTTGAAAGGGCAGATCAAAGGGATTAATACATTAAGTGAGCAATCTTTTCTTAATGAACTTGATACTTATCAAAAGCTGACCATATTACAAGTCAGCTTTTTATTACCTTTTCAGATTTTTAAACCGATCAAAATTCAAAATTCAACAGAACCCACTTTGAATGTGCAAGTGCCGTGTCAAGGCACTCAAAATATTTGGCTTGAGCAAGGACTCAAAGTTCAACATGCGGCGGCACTTTTCGACCAAGAGCCTGAACAATTGAGTACTGATCAAGTTATTCAAATACTTTTACAAAGTTTAGACATTTTGAATGCACTACATGGCGTTGGTTGGATTCATGGCGATCTCAAGATTGAACATTTTCGAGTGGATCAGTCACAGTGCTATCTCATAGACTTTGAACAAGCACACACCTTAGAGACAAAATTCCCGCAAATATCAGCAACTCCACGCTATATGGCACCTGAATTGTTTCATGGTGAAGCAAAAACAGTGCAAACGGACATTTATGCACTCGGAATAATTTGGTTGCAGTGGTTGACGCAACAAAAATTGAGTGAAAAAAGCTATTTAGATTGGGCGTATTTGCATTGTCAGTCCTTAAAAGTACATCTGCCCCCCCGATTTTTACATTTAACAATAATTTTAAATGCCATGCTGGCAAAACATAAACAGCAAAGATGTACAAATATTTATCAAATAAAACAGATATTAAGCGATATTGTATAAAGAAAAAGCAAGATATCTTAAGTTTGTTTTATATTTAGCCAAACGATGGTTTTTTTAATAAAAAGGGCTTGTCATGTAGGGGTGATCTCTATAATATACACAGCCATTGGGGACGTGGCGAAATTGGTAGACGCACTGGATTTAGGTTCCAGCGCCGCAAGGTGTGAGAGTTCGAGTCTCTCCGT
>NZ_JBJZOR010000031.1:0-33485 GCF_046269225.1 Acinetobacter sp. TY2 | reverse complement strand
ACCTTAGAAAATACTATGAAATTCACTCCAATCCCTGAAAATAATGAAGAATTACACCTTCCTCAGCTTGTTTATTGTGCTTCTTTGAAGAAAGAGTGTCGTAAAATAAAGTGATAATTATTGAATAAAAAGCAATTTGATAATGGAAAATCATTTAGAAAACAATCAAACATAACAACTATTAACGATATTAAAACAAAGATATGAGACTAATATGTATCGTCATGCTCATATTGAGTGGGCTGCAGTGTATAAAAAGCTATCAAAAAATCCTATAAAATTACTTTCTTTATATCAAATGGAAGAAGGTGGTGGAGAACCCGATGTTGTTGTCTTAGATTCAAAATCTTTTGAAAATATATTTTATGATTGTTCTATTGAATCACCAAAAGGACGTAGAAGCCTTTGTTATGATCGTGACGGATTACTTTTACGTAAAAATCATTTACCCCTTAACTTTGTATTGGATATGGTCAATATAATGAGTCTTGAGTTATTAAATGAAGAGCAATATCAGAAATTACAGACAGTATTTTCATTTGACTTGAAAACTTCGAGTTGGGTTTATACTCCAAATGAAATTAGGCAAAAGGGCGGTGCTTTATTTTGCGACTATCGTTATGGCAGAGTTTTTATTTATCATAATGGCGCTCAGTCTAATTATTCTTCGCGTGGATTTAGAGCATTGTTAAGAATTTAGCTTTAAATTATTTTGGCTAGATATTTTAAATACGTATATAAAAGCAGATTAAATAATCTGCTTAAAATTAGTCAAAAATCTTTTCAGCAGCTTGGAATGGTAAGCTCACTACATCAATTGCTACTGCAAAAGGTAATAGAACCAATTTTTCAAATGGATTCATTCCTGATTTGGATTGGTAGCTTTCTTCTTGATGAGTGTAAATGCTAACTTGGTAGGGTTTACTTAATGCTTTTAACGAAGCTAAGTTATTAGCTGCAGGATAAACAACACCAGCGAGTTTGATTTCAAAGCAGAAGCGTTGTGCTAACATGCGTTCATCGCTTGAATTTGAGCATTCCTTTGCGCCATTTTCAATAAAAAACTCTAAATCTTTTTTACTAATATCTTCTTTGAGTTTTACATAGGCAAGGGGCAAAGTCCCTGTAAAATTTCCATCATTTTTTTCTGAATAGAAACTCAGTTCTCGTGTGATCTGAATATTTTTTGGATCAAGCTTGCCAATTAAACTGACAAATTGAGGTCCACCTTGCGTGAGTACATAACTTTTCTGTTGTCCAGCGATGACTAGGCTGTGGGTGGGTACGTTAGGTAAAGGTTTTGCGGGCTGTCCAAATGCTACGACTTGGTCTTCTATTAAAGTCACTTTGTTGGTGCGCGTATAGGTTTTATTGCTGTCTTTTTTGATTAGTGTCGAGGTTGCACAGCCTGAAAGTAGAATGGCTGATATTCCGCATGCAAATGTTAGAGAAGACTTTGAAAGTGACATATATTTGTTATTCCTCAAGGATGATTTTAAGCATATCAATTATTGATATAACTATAAATGTATAAATATTATTAAACAATAATGAATAATTGGAGAAAATACGAGTTTTTTTGAGATTAAATATGTAGAGTTTATAATGATATTATTTCAAGAAAAGTATAAAGCTTTGTAACATCACAACATAAAAAATGAGCAAAATATTTAAAACAAACATATTCCATCGCTGATTGATTAGACTATAAATTATATTCCCCCCGACTGTGATTGATATGAGCGGGTTGAATAAATATAGGAATAGCGTGGCTTTGAAAGCTTATGTGTTATCTGTAGTTTCGGGTTTGCAGTCATCTGACCCAATACGAGTATTTTTATCATACTTGCACCTTTAGGCATAGATCGTAGTTCGGCAACCAATACGATTAATAAAAATAGTTCTTTTAAAATCAATATCGATGCCAATACGATGAGGCAATTGTTTGGTAAAAATGCTAACTAGGTGCTACAAACAGTGCTTTACCGAAAAATTAAAAAGCCAATCATCAGATCGGCTTTTTCTATGTTTAGAATTGGAACGAATAAAAATATCTTAACACTATGATTGTGGTATTTATCCTAGCGTTTTATAGTCGTTTTGAGTTTCACTTTATAGTGATTTCATCTATGCTAGTTTATAGGTTGTCACGAAAAAGTTCACATTTAATCATCTTACAGCTAAGCAAAAGCATGCTGAATATTGATTTAAAAATAAGAGAAAATATGGTTAAGCTAAAAAAAATAATTTTGAGTAGTACAATTTTTGTATGTAGTCATGTGTTAGCAAATCAAAATGAATCTTTATTAACTAATATCAATGAGATGACTTCATCAATTCAGAAATTTTGTAAAAATCCTGAACAGTTAACTCAATATCAAGATTTGAATAAATCTCAACAAAATTTATTAAAAGATAAGAATGCAGTTATTTATTATCCATTTGATATTATAGATATTAGCGATTATCCAAGTTTAGATTTGAGTGATCAATGTCAAAGGACACTGGTAAGTAATCAAATCGAAATTGCTAAGAATGAAAAAAAATTAAGGGAAGGTCATTCGAGTGAGGCCTTCATCTACTTAGACTTATTAATTTACACTTCATTAAGGAGTCTATATGACAATCAGGAGTTATCAACACTCGATATTCAAAAAATGAATACTTATGAGCAAAAATTTCTGACAGAATTTGATCAAGACCCAAATGATAAGGCAAATGCTTCAATCGCTTTATCAACTTTAATGCGCTTTTTTAAATATAATTTAAATTATACGCCTAGAGAAAATCGTAAAATTTTCGATGCCAATATAAGATTTAAAAGAATTTATGATCATATTTATAAAAATGAGAATTATAAAAAATTTAATGAAGATGTAAGGTTTATTATTCCTGTCCGCTTAACACAACTTAGTTATTCTAATGAAGAGTATGAGCTAATAACAGCAATACAGAATGGTAATGTGGATTTGATTAAGAGTACTGCTGCAAAGTTCAGCCGATTTTATAATAACAAGCAATTGGCTAATCAATTTCATAATGATTATGATACTGATGCAGATCTTGATGAGGTAATTCGACCTTGGTGGGTCGGTGATTTACTTACTTTTGCATTTTTTAAAGTGAATGATCTTCAAAATGTGAAAATATGGATTGAAAGATCATCGCTTATTAAAGTAGATGAAACAACTTGTAATGCTACTACCTTGGTTTCAGATTCATCTTTAAACACCTTTCTAAAAAATGATAAGACGTGGTATCAGCCAAAATTTGAAAAGATGATGAAAGGATGTGAGCATATTCAAGCAGATACTCGGATATTATCAAAATTTGATTATCATAGACTAATTAGAAATTATGAAAAGCATTGTGATGATAAATATGGATATAAAACTTCCTTGTTTAAATTAAAGGATTCTAAATTTTTGAGTGATTCAGATTTTTATACAACAATGGCTCTTATGAGTGATCTATCCGATACTATAGAAATGGCAGAAGATTCATCTATTACCAATCGTTGTGTTGTTGCATTGAAAGAGAATAAAGTTGAATTTTTACAATTCTATGTTGATCACATGAAGTCAACTGCTTTTAATTACCAAGATGCAAAAAATGAATTAAAAACTTTAAAATGATAAAAACCCCGCAATAAGCGGGGTTCTTTTTATCTTAGTATTTAATTAAGCATTAAACACGTTCGATAATAGTCGCGATCCCTTGACCAAGACCGATACACATGGTCGCAAGACCGATTTGAGTATCTTGTTGCTCCATTACATTAAGTAATGTCGTCGTAATACGCGCACCAGAACAACCCAATGGGTGACCCAATGCAATTGCACCACCATTCAAGTTGATCTTGTCTTGCTTATCGTAAATACCTAAGCCTTTCATTACAGACAGACCTTGAGCAGCAAATGCTTCATTTAACTCAATCGTTTGGATATCATCCATGCTCAAACCAGCACGTTTAAGTGCTTTTTGAGTTGCAGGAACAGGACCATAACCCATGATCGCAGCATCACAACCTGCAATCGCCATAGAGCGAATCACAGCACGAGGCTTAAGACCAAGCGCTTGAGCACGTTCAGCAGACATCAACAACATTGCAGATGCACCATCAGACAATGCAGAAGAGGTCGCAGCAGTTACAGAACCGCCTTTAGGGTCAAACACAGGACGTAAAGCACGGAATGCTTCAATATTTGCATCTTGACGGATGACTTCATCGATGTCGCAAAGTTGTTTAAAGCCATTTGCATCATGACCTTCAATACCCACGATTTCATTTTTGAAACGACCTTCAAGTGTTGCAGCCCAAGCACGACGGTGAGATTCAACACCAAACGCGTCTTGTTCTTCACGAGTAATGCCATTCATACGACCTAACATTTCAGCCGTTAAGCCCATCATGTTAGACGCTTTTGCATAGTGCTTAGATGCTTCAGGGTTCAAGTCGATACCGTGCATCATCCCTACGTGACCCATGTGCTCTACACCACCAATGATGAAAACATCACCTTGGTTTGTTGCAATTTGAGCCGCAGCAGTGTGGATTGACTGCATAGAAGAACCACAAAGACGGTTTACGGTTTGACCGCCAACAGTCTTAGGAAGATCTGCCAATAACACGATGTTACGAGCAATATTCATCCCTTGTTCTAGAGTCTGGTTTACACAACCCCAGATTACATCTTCAACTTCGTTTACATCAAACTGGTTACGAGCAACTAAAGCACGAACTAACTCAGCAGATAAGCTGTCAGCACGTACATTGCGGAACATACCGTTTTTGGTTTTACCCATTGCAGAACGTACGCCATCAACGATGACAACGTCACGTGGATTCAAATTAGCCATTCACGTTGCTCCTTAACCGTAGAATTTTTTGTTGTTAGCAGCCATATCACGCAACATTTGTGGCGCTTCATAAGCTTTACCTAAGTGTGCATACTTGTCGCAAAGTGCAACATACTCAGCAACACCCGTTTGGTCGATATAACGCGCAGGACCACCACGGAATGGAGGGAAACCAACACCCATGATCATTGCCATGTCTGCTTCAGAAGCAGTTTCGACAATCTTGTCTTCCAAGCAACGAACTGTTTCGTTACAGAATGCAAGCATCATACGGTCAATGATTTCCTGAGCATCAAACTCATGCTTCTCCGTTGTTGCCATTGTTGCAACAAGCTCATAGGCAGTCGTATCAACAACCTTCGCTTTCTTGCCTTTACGGTCTAATTCGTACTTGTAGAAACCAACGTCATTTTTCTGACCAAGACGTTTGTTTTCATACATGATTTCAATCGCGCCTTTGTAATTTGGCTTCATACGATCTGGGAAACCTTCCGCCATGACTTCTGCGCCATGTACACCTGTGTCTATACCAACAACATCAATCAGGTATGCAGGACCCATTGGCCAGCCGAATTTTTCCATCACCTTATCAACTTGCTGGAAGTCAGCACCGTCTTTAAGTAATAGGTCAAATGCACCGAAGTAAGGGAACAATACGCGGTTCACAAGGAAACCTGGGCAATCATTTACAACGATTGGGGTTTTACCCATTTTCTGAGCAAGTACGACTGTTGTAGCAATTGCTTCTTCAGATGTTTTTGCACCACGGATCACTTCTACTAAAGGCATCATGTGAACTGGGTTAAAGAAGTGCATACCCACAAAGTTTTCAGGACGTTGTAAGCTTTCAGCTAAACGTGTGATTGAAATTGTAGATGTATTTGATGCAATGATCGTATTTTCACGAACATTTTTCTCTGTATCTGCAAGAACAGCTGCTTTGATTTTTGGATTTTCCGTCACAGCTTCAATCACAATGTCGACTTCTTTGAATTCGTCATAGCTTAAAGTTGGACGGATGCGAGCAAGGGTTTCACCCATTTTCGCAGGAGTCATTTTTTTGCGTTCAACTTGTTTAGTTAACAAGCCATTCGCTTCTTTCATACCCAAAGCAAGTTGTGGATTACCAATATCTTTCATGATGATTGGTGTACCTTTGCTTGCCGCTTGGTAAGCAATACCACCACCCATGATACCCGCACCTAAAACAGCTGCTTGGTTTACAGGGTGAGCACCTTTCTCATGTTTCTTAGATGCTTTTTTCACAACTTGGTCATTGATGAATAAACCAATCAATGCACCAGCTTGAGGCGTAATTGCTGCTTTAGCAAATGCTTCAGCTTCAACTTTTAATGCAGCATCACGACCTTGGCTTACACCTGCTTGAAGTGAATCAAGAAGAAGTTTCGGAGCAGGATACTGGGCAGGGTTTGCTTTCGCAAGAACCACACCTTTAGATGAGTTAAACGCCATCATTTGTTCAAGCATGTCGAGTTTAACAGGCTCTAATTTTTCTTGACGTTTTGCTTTCCAGTTTAAACGACCAGAGATAGCTTGCTTCACAAGATCAATAGCAGCATCTTGTAATTTGTCTGCAGCAACAACCGCATCTACAGCACCATCTTTAAGTGCGGCATCTGGGCGTTTGTTTGCAGAAGTGGCAATCCATTCAACGGCATTATCGATACCGATCACACGGCTTAGACGAACTGTACCGCCGAAACCTGGGATGATACCAAGTTTAACTTCAGGTAAACCAACCGTAGAAGCTTCAGACATGACACGGTAGTCACACACTAAGCACATTTCAAAACCGCCGCCCAATGCAATACCATTGATTGCCGCAACTTTAGGAATCTCTAAATCTTCAAAAGAATTGAAAATATCGTGAACAGGCATAGCCCATTCCACAATCGCAGCTTCGCCTTGTTTGAAGTTTTCACCAAATTCAGTGATGTCTGCGCCAACGATAAATGTAGATTTTCCAGAGGTAACAATTAAACCTTGGATTGAACTGTCAGCTTTAACAGCTGCAATAGCGGCTTTAAAATCTTCAAGTGTTGCACGGTTAAATTTGTTAACCGACTCACCTTGTAAGTCAAAGCGAAATTCTGCAATTCCGTCCGAAAGCATTTGGACGGTAATGGCATTGCCAGCGTGGATCATGCCCTGATCTCCTTTTTTGGAGGACTTCTAAGTTGATGTTCTGAAGCGTGTGTACTATTCCTGCACACATTTTTCTGCTTCACTAATCTTACGATAACTATATCTAAAAAGAACATAACAAGTTGTATCAAGCCGTGACGCAGGGGTCATTAATTTTTTTGTTTCAGCCTTGTATATCACAGGTGTTTGATCACGAGTTTTCTTACAGATTTGTGATGAAATTTAGATTTATGTCAGGCTATGGTCATATAAGAAATTTTTTTGGCATTTGATAGATACACATAAAACAATTTATGCCTTGAGTTTTTTGAATTATCTTTTTAGCTTACTCCATTACATTATGTATAAATGTCGGGAAAAGACACAATGTTTAAAAATTTAGCATCTGAAATGATGGGTACAAGCGATATTGGAACCATTATTGAACCACAAGACTTTAATAAGACGGATATTGATGATTATATTTTTCATGAAGATAACGAAAAAATCTTCTTTGTGATTAAAAGTAAAACAGACGAATACTGCTTTACCAATGTCGCGTTTATGCACCTTGATGGTAAAAGTGCGATGAGCAAAAAACGCATGTTGTACCGCTATTTATATAAACACAATCCGATTAAAAATGTGTTACTTGAAACAGCAGGTACGGTGGATTTGGATGCTGAAATCAAATTTCAGTTAGGAGAGCAAACATTTTCAATAGATATTCATAAGAATCAAATTGAAAAAATTCGTGATCTTTATAAAGCTTTATTTACGATTGGTGAAACTTGTAAAGACATTAATCGTCAACGTAATATTTTGCTTCAAAGTACTGATAATGTACAAAAAATGTTTAATTTAAGAGAGTTAAGTGAGCAAGCCATTTTAAATTTACCTGAAATTATTAATCAAACTGCACAACAAGTTGAAGAATATTCAAATCAACGAATCAAACAAATTGAAAATTATGATTTTTCTGAAATTTTTGAACGCTATTTAAAAAATTAATATTATATTTTTTAGCAATAAAACGCTTGAAAAGGCGTTTTTTATTGCTGAAATAAAAACCATGTAAAAGTTAAGGGATTTGGGTAGAATATCTTGATATAGATATGAGTTTGAAACTGATGCAAATATTTCGAAGTAAAATAGATTGGTGGGTTTTGGGCTTTATCATTTCAATGTCAGGTTTGTTACTGCAACTTTTATTTACGATGTATGCCAAAGGCACAATGGTTGAATATCCTGAACATACAATCGTGTATATCCTCACAATAATATTGCTTTGGTCGCCAATTTTTACAACGCGTTATTCTCTAAATAAAGATGTCTTGATGGTTCGTAGCTTATTTTTTAAATGGCATATTCCACTAGCGAGTATTCAAAAAATCAGCGCTACCGATCATTTGAATGTATCACCTGCATTGTCACTTCAGCGGTTACGTATTGAATATTTAAAAGATGGGCAGAAGCAAGTGATTTTTATTTCACCGAAAAAGATCGATGCTTTTCGTCAGGCTTTATCATCTTGAATGAAGAAATGATTATGAACATAGCTTAAAGTGAGTAAGGTCATTTAGATGCTTTAAAAAATTTGACGACTTTCCCGAATACTTAATTGACTATAGATGGATAAGACTATTGGGAACTTTATCACTCAAGGAGTGAGTGTAAAATTACTAAGACAACAGAATTAAGCTGTGATTTGATGAATGGGGTCGTTGTTTATAAAGCTGTAAATCAGCCATTGAAAAACTTAATACACCATCATCATAGTTTTGGAATATTAAAATATACTTTCTTGGACTTGAAAAAAGGATGATCAAACGACATTATCCTTATATATTCCAAAGTTTAAAAAGCAGACAGTGAACGAAAACGCACGTGAAAATATTGAAAAAATTTTAGCCAATATGACCTCGCTTCCCGGTGTCTATAAGATGCTTGGAAAGGATGGCGAGCTTCTCTATGTGGGGAAAGCTAAAAATCTAAAAAATCGTGTGTCGAGTTACTTTGTTAAAACCATTGAACATCCAAAAACACAGGCTTTAGTGGCTCGGATTTACGATATTGAAAGTTTGGTAGTACGTTCAGAAACTGAAGCCTTACTGCTTGAACAAAATCTGATTAAACTACATCGTCCGCCATATAACATTATGTTGCGTGATGATAAATCTTACGTCTATATCTTTGTTTCAGCAGATAAGCCTTTTCCACGTATTGCCTCAGGACGTGGTAAGGGAAAACATCAAGTCGGTAAGTTTTTTGGTCCTTATCCTAGTGCGTACAATGCCCGTGATACGCTTTTAGTACTGCAAAAATTATTTAATGTTCGCCAATGTGAAAATAGCTACTTCTCACAACGGAAACGCCCATGTCTGCAATATCAAATTAAACGCTGTACGGCACCTTGTGTAGGATTAATTACACCTGAAGCCTATAACGAAGATGTGCAAAACTCGATTCGGTTTTTGAAAGGAGACACTAAAGAGCTTAATCAGGAATTGATTCAAAAAATGGAGCAAGCTGCGGAAAACTTAGAGTTTGAAAAAGCAGTATTTTACCGTGATCGGATGGCTTTACTGCGAGATGTACAGTCACAACAAGCCATTTATAAACTTAAAGGTGAAGCAGATATTCTAGCGATTGCGTATCAGGCAGGGGTGACATGCGTACAAATCATGCATGTGCGTAACGGTAAAATGCTCGGTGGTAAAAGTTATTTTCCTGATATGTTAGGTGATGATTTAGGACAAATGCTATCAGATTTTATTGCCAATTTTTATTTCCAAGTTGCAGATGAAGTGCCAGCTGAATTAATTGTCAATGTCGATGTAATTGATCGAAAAGAACTCGAAGAAGCTCTATATCAACAATTTGAAAAGAAAATTCAGATTAAGCACAATGTTCGGGAAACACGTGCAGAATGGCTCGAACTGGCTGAAATGAATGTGCAACATGCGATTAAAGGAAAATTGGCAAATCATTTAGAACTCAATGAACGCTTTCATCAACTCGAGCAAGTTTGTGGTCGCCCAATTGACAGTATTGAGTGTTTTGATATTTCACATACGATGGGGGAAGCAACAATTGCATCTTGTGTGGTATTCGATGCGGGTGGTGCAAGAAAGCGTGATTATCGTCAGTTTGCGATTGAAGATATTACGGGTGGCGATGATTATGCTGCTATGCGCCAAGCACTGACACGCCGTTATAAAAAAGCCATGTTACCTGATTTATTATTGATCGATGGTGGTAAAGGGCAACTACATATGGCAATGCAAGTCATGCAAGATTTAGGTTTAGATGCCTTTATGGTCGGTGTATCGAAGGGGGAAGGACGTAAACCAGGTTTAGAAACATTGCATTTTACCGATGGTACAAAAATTCAATTACCTGAAGACAGTAAAGCTTTACATTTGATTCAACAAGTTCGTGATGAAGCGCATCGTTTTGCCATCACCAAACATCGCGCAAAACGTGATAAGCGCCGTGGTGGATCAGTGTTAGAAGCAATTCCAGGCTTGGGACCGAAACGCCGCCGTGATTTGTTAACGCATTTTGGTGGGATTCAGGGGGTTCTTAAAGCTTCAGAAAATGATTTAAAACTTGTACCTGGTTTGGGAGATGTAATGGCACGAACTATATATAAAGTTTTGCATGAGTAGAGTGATTTATCATTAGTAGCAGTTGCCAAAGTTAACATTGACGCATGGGTCACGGATCATTTTCAATGTCTGAAAAATATGAAACAGTAATGAAAGAATAAAACTTAGGATAACTCATGTCATTGGAAGCACTATTTCAACAGATTGAACAGCAAGAACATATTGATATTCCAAAAGGTTGGCTACAAGGTCGAACCATTTTTGGTGGGTTGGTTGCAGGTATGTTGGTCTATAAAGCCTTCACGACGATCAATGATGTAACCCAAAAATTGCTCAGTTGTAGTGTTACTTTTGTCGGCCCTGTCGATGATGCCCAAGTAAAATTAACGGCTGAAATTTTACGACAAGGAAAATCGGTCACTACCATTGAAGTGCGTCTTTGGCAAAATGAAACAGTGCAAAGTATTCTCATTGCAAGTTTTGGTCGTCAGCGAGAGTCTTACATTCAAGTTTCGCAAGAACCACAAACTCCTCATTTTCCTGAAATTAATCAGCTCAACATTGTTCCAAAATATTTACCTTTTCCTGAGTGTGTGAAAAACTTTCAATTGGCTTGGACAGAAGGAAGTTATCCAATGTCGGGTAGTAAAGACCCTGATTTTTCAGGCATGTGCCGATTTGACCCTGAGTTACATCCTAATCGTGAGATGCATATTGCAGATGTCGTAACGCTGATGGATGTGTGGCCACCGGGTGTTTTACCGATGTTTAAAAAGCCTGCACCTGCAAGTTCACTCACATGGCAACTGACGTTTATTCATCCACTTGAAAATCAGTTAAATGATTGGTTTAAATACAATGTATTTACTGAATATGCCCGAGATGGTTACTCGACTGAATATGCACATCTATGGGATGAACAAAATCGATTAATTGCCATATCTCGGCAGACAGTGACAGTTTTTGCTTAGTTCACTGCTGACTTGTCGACAGTTTTGGCTGAATCGTTTAAAGTAGCGGACATAATAGAGTGTGAATCTCTGCGTATTTTGTCTATTTTAAGGACAGATGAGGGGAAAAATGGCGGTGTCTATGACCACAGGTCGAATCCTGAATATTCCAAATATTTTGACGCTTGCTCGTATTGCGTTAATTCCTGTATTTTTATTAATCGCATATTGGCCACCTGCGGTGGGGGTAAATGGTCATGATGGCGGTATGACTCGCCATCTTGTACTGACAGGTATTTTTGTGGTTGCAGCTGTAACGGATTGGTTTGATGGCTATCTTGCTCGAACACTTAATCAAACTTCAGCATTTGGGCGTTTTCTTGACCCTGTTGCCGATAAATTGATGGTGGCAGCAGCCTTAATTGTCTTGGTTCAATGGAAGCCTAGTATTGCAATGGCATTTGCTGCGATTGTAATTATTTCACGTGAAATAACCGTGTCTGCTTTACGCGAGTGGATGGCTGAGTTGGGCGCACGTACTAATGTTGCGGTGTCGACAGTCGGTAAATATAAAACAGCATTTCAAATGATTGCCATCACGGTATTTTTACTTAATTGGCAACCGCTTGAAACATTGGCGTATGGCTTGCTATATACCTCAGTTATTTTGACTTTATGGTCGATGTTTATTTACTTAAAAGCGGCTTGGCCATATCTAAAGCAGCCTTAATAGGCTGTTTGAATACCTCATTCGCTTAATAAAAAAGCTCCGTTCATCGGAGCTTTTTTATAGGGAAATAAATTTTTTGAAGACTAACTATGTGTTTCTTCTTCGCCATCATCATCAAAAGTTTTGGCAATTTTTTCGATATTTAAACTCTTCGCCATCGCATCAAAAATTTCTTTATACGTTCCATCTTGGTGATATAAATCATGATGTTCGCCGTGTTCTACAATCTGTCCTTCTTTCATCACATAGGTGTAATCGGCATCAATGATTTGCGACAGGCTATGTGAAATCATAATCACAGTGCGTCCTTGTTTAATCTCATCCAAACTATTTTTAATTTGTTCAGCGGCAATTGCATCTAAGCTTGCGGTCGGTTCATCTAAGAAAATAATCGGAGGATTTTTCAGGAACATACGGGCAAGCGCAATACGTTGTTGCTGTCCACCTGAAAGTAACAGTGCATCAGCCTCATAAGCATGTGGGAGCTTTAAAATTTGTTCATGAATAGAGGCTTTTTTAGCAGCTTCCATGACTTCTTCAGGCGTTGCAGTACTTTTGCCATAACGAATATTTTCAAAAATTGAACCAGGAAAAATATGATTTTTTTGTAAAACCAAGCCAATATTTTCACGTAAATAGTGAGTGTCAACCTGTTCTAAATCAATGCCATCAATTTTAATTTGACCATTCTGAGGTGCATAAAACTTATCAAGCAGGCTAATCAGTGTCGATTTCCCCGCACCCGATAAACCGACCAAAGCGGTAATTTTATTGGGTCGAATGGTCATGTTAATACGATGCAATGCTTGATAGCCATTGGGATAGCTAAAGTCGACATTGCTTAATTCAAATTGCCCGTGAATATGTGGCTTTTGCGTACCACTTTTTTCGATTTGATCATCGGATTCCAAAATTTTAAAAAAACTTTCTGAATAAATCATCGCAGAATTAATTTCATCATAAATACGATGCAGTGAGCGAATAGGTGCAGAAACATTATTGAATAATAAAACATGGTACATGATCATTCCGATACTCATTTGTCCATTCAGTACAAAATAAGCGGTTAAAATGATAATGAACACAACTCCTACTTGCTCAATAAAGGTTTTTAAACCATCAAAAATATAATTGGTTTGACGGGTTTGCATCTGATTATCAGTCAGTGATTTTTGTAAGTTAAGTTGTTTGGCTGATTCAACTGATTCTTTATTAAAAGATTTAATCACAGTAATTGAGTTAATAATACTGATAATGCCCTGACTTTTTTTCTCAAAATCATCACGTAAAGCCCGTCTTTTACCCGATACTTTTTGTGATTGTTTAAAGGTAAGCCAAAAATAAATTGGTACAATAATTGTGGCAACAAGTCCAACCCAAAGGTTGGCGTAATACATCAGTCCAAGTGCAATAATAGCACTGGTAAATAGTGGTAAAATATCAATAAAAAAGATCTGTACAAGGCGTGTGAGTGAGCTAACCCCACGGTCTATACGGGTTTGTAATTTTCCTGCTTGATTATTCTCTTGATCAAAAAAAGCCAATTTATAGGTGATAAATTTTTCAATAATACCTTGCGATAAATCTTGAGAAATTAAAATCCGTAGTTTTTCACCAAAAGATTTTTGTCCAAATTGCACAATAGCATTGATAATTTCCTTACCTAAAAGTACGGCAGTAATGGTGATCAGAATATGCCAACCATCAGCTAAACCTTTGCCATCTAAGAGTAATGCATTAATGCTATCAACTGCATATTTAAGCGTGAGCGCATTGACCTGTGCCGTAAGAGAACCAATGAGTGTCAAGATTAAAGTAATGATGACCAACCAGCGATACGGTCGGACAAATGGGCGGAGTTTTTGAAAAAGTTGCCATAAGTTCATAGAAAGTTGTTTTTATTGTGGTACTTGTTCTGAGTCTATGCCTGAATGATTGTTGTCACAAGTTATTCTGAATATTGTCATGTTTTGAATTGTGAACGTATCGGGTAGCCTTAAAAATGAACGGATGAATATGAGGTGTGAAACATGAATCTCGAGCTGTTTGCACCTGAGCAAAATGACAATTTATTGCCTTGCGATGGCATTGTGAAAGATTATGGTTTAATTTTGAATGATGAGCAAAGTCAAAAATATCTTCATTACTTTTTACAGCATTTGGCTTGGCAGCATGATGAAGTTTTTATTTTAGGGCAGCATCATCAAACGGAACGTAAAGTGGCTTGGTATGGTGATGAAAGTTATCAATATCGTTATTCAGGTATGACAAAACAAGCACATGCATGGAATGCAGGATTGTTCCGATTAAAACAGCATATTGAGCAATTGGTCGGACATTCGTTTAATACTTGTCTTGCCAATTTATATGATAATGGTACGCAAGGCATGGGATGGCACAGTGATGATGAACCTGCTTTGGTCACAGAAAGAGGGCTTGAAACGGTGGTAGCATCCTTAAGTTTTGGTGCAACACGGAAATTCAGCTTTAAGCATAAGACCAAACCTGAAAAAGTCGATTTGTTATTACAAAGTGGTCAATTGATTGTGATGCGAGGGCAGACTCAGACGTACTGGAAACATACCCTTGCTAAGTCGACCAAAATTTTAGAACCTCGCATCAATTTGACCTTTAGATGTTTTCATCAGTAATGTATTGAATCCTAAAGAGGATAAAGTCGCTCATCAAATTGTTCGAGTTTCGGGAAAACCAAAGCATCTAGCTGATCTAAACTCTGAAGATGTTTCGCATAATTGAGGAGCATTTGTTGGCGAGCCTCTTGAGAAATATAAGGTACGTGGTAGGCAATAAATGGAGGTAGAACCTCAAAGCCGACATAAGCCAAAGTTCCACGTTGGATGGGTAACAATAAATTTTCAAGTGAACCATGAATCGCATTTTCACCAAACATATGATCACGCCCACCCAATGTGAAACTCAGCATGGCCTTTTTGCCTACCATTCCACCATGATTATAAAAGCGTTTTCCACCATAAAAAATGCCTGATACAAAGACACGATCAATCCAACCTTTTAAAATTGCAGGAATAGAAGTCCAATACATTGGAAAATTTAAAATCAGTAAATCGGCTTTTTGAACTTTTTCAATTTCGCTTTGAATATCAGTTGAAAGGAGTTTTTGTTGAGAAGCATGTCGTTGTTCTAACGCATAATTTAAATATTCTTCATTTTTTAAGGTCGTGAAATCTTCTCGTGATGCAACAGGGTTGAAATTCATGGCATATAAATCAGAAACCTCAACATGATGTCCTTGTTGTTCTAATACTCGAACAGCTTGATCTTTTAAAGCAGTTGTAAAAGAAAGTGGTTCAGGATGTGTATGTACAATCAAAATATTCATAATGGTTCCAATCAATCCTTGTTAGTAGGGCAGATTATTGTTGTTTGAATGAGAACACGAGTATTCAATAAAATAATACATTTGGCATTTGCCGAAAGTTTAACATTATTCTTTTTTGTGCATTTTTCAGTTGCTCTTTACACGTAGAAATAAAAAAAGCTCATGCCATGGCATGAGCTTTTCACCTCTGAGACATTCTATTTTAAATATAAAATAGGATTCAGGGATTTATAAATACTGAAGAACAAAATCATAATATGAGAATAAACTTGTAAATACAAGCTTTATGAAGATGATAAATGTATAAGTTCTTAACCGTTTGATTTGGTTTCGATATTTGCTGTGTGATTAGTCAGTTGATGATTTTCAGATAATGCTTGATAACGTTTTTCAATTTGCGCCGCACTATCTTTTAAAATTTCAATTAACTTATCAGTATTGATAAATTCAAAACGATTTTTAGATGCCAATACGGTTAAAGAAAGAGGTGCCTCTTTGCTTGAAAATTTAATTGGAACAGACAGTCCTGACACATTTGGATCAAGCTCACCACGTGATAAATAGTAACCTTGTTTCTTGATTTTCTTCATTTTAGTGACGAAAGTATCTTCATCATGAGCAAAACCTACTTCATCAAGTTCATGGATGAAGTGTTGATAATATTCATGAATTTTTTGTTTCGGTAAATGCGCCATAATCACTTTAGGTGAAGATCCCATAAAAACAGGGCGAGGACAGCCACGACCATAAGATAACAAGGTTTCATCACGGAAAACTTCATGGTGAATATCAATACAATAATCATCATTTAAATGTGTGAGTAAACAGCAAAGTTCTGTTTTTTCAGAAATTTCTTGCATGAAGGGCTTACTGATCTGAACCAATGGATCTGTGGTACGAGAGATATAGTCCATCACCGCAATTTTGGGTCCCAAAGTATAGTCGCCCGATGTACCACTTAAACGTTGTAAAATATCGGCAGATACAAGCTCTTTTAGATAGCGATAACTTGTTGGTTTTGAAAGATTAAGTTCTTCGCAAATTACATCGACATTAATTACGGGTCGATTGACCGAAAATAAATCGAGAACTGTGAGA
This sequence comes from Acinetobacter sp. TY2, assembly GCF_046269225.1. Classification (NCBI taxonomy): domain Bacteria; kingdom Pseudomonadati; phylum Pseudomonadota; class Gammaproteobacteria; order Moraxellales; family Moraxellaceae; genus Acinetobacter; species Acinetobacter sp. TY2. The sequence continues at coordinate 16,730 of NZ_JBJZOR010000031.1, read as the reverse complement.
ATTTTCCCAAAACTTGAAAGTGCCATTTCGAACCTGCTAAATCGGTGAATGCAAAAAATAAAATCAATTGTTATGTTATAACAAAAACTTTTGTTCGTGTTGAGTGCTTTTTGCATTTATACCTACATTTTTTATGCAAAAGCGCTTTGAGATTTTAAAGATAAAAATCGAACAACTTGGTTTGTTAATTGAATTATTATCATTATACGATATTTCTATTGACTAATATTTGTTTTTTTGAAAGAATTAACGATATTAATATCCAATGATGAAAACTATCTTTTGAGTAAAGATTAAGTTTTCAACATGAATCGAGTCGCTCTCTACTCGACCGCTGTATCTGAACAAAGCACATATTTGTTCCTCTATTTACATATTTTTTCTTTGACTGCACTGTTTAACAAATTAAACGGTGCAGTTTTTTGGTCGTTGAAAAAATTAAAATGTGACGTGTACAGTGAAAATTGTAAAATGAAGTGTTACTTTTCATCGAAATTGAACAGATGGATATCCGCTTTAAATTACAACAGAGAAAATCAATAAAATTCAATTTATAGCGAGTCGCATCCATGTCCTTAATCAAACCACTATTGGCTTTTAGACCCAATAAATTGGATTGGATTTTTGCGACCAAAACTTTTATTGCGGGCATGCTCGCATTATATATTGCATTTGCGTTAAACCTGAGTTATCCCATTTGGGCGATTGGTACAGTATTTGTGATTGCCAATCCTTATGCTGGTATGGCTGCTTCAAAAAGTATTTATCGTTTACTGGGTACATTATTCGGTGCGATTTTTGCAGTTGCTGTCATGCCGTCTTTGATCAATATGCCATGGTTATTAGTTTTAGTACTTGCCATCTGGGTCGGTGTTTGTCTTTATATTTCTTTAATTGACCGTTCACCGCGAAGCTATGTGGTTATGTTGGCAGGCTATACTGCCGTTATTATCTGTTTTAACTCAATTTACTATATAGAAACAGTTTCTATATTTGATATGGCTTTAGGGCGGTTTTTAGAAATTTCGCTTGGTGTTGTTTGTAGTGCTGTGGTCAATGCCATTATTTTCCCTATGCATATTGGTCCTGTCATTCAAATGCGTGTTTCCAAAACTATACAAGATACGCAACACGTTTTTGACGCAATTTTATCCGATGAAAAACATCAAAATAATTACACGCAGTTATTGGCAAATATCACTCGTGACACAAGTGATATTCATACTATGGCAGAGCATTTAGATTATGAAAAATCAAAATTTAAAGGGATGACCAAACCTTTACAAGAACTACTCCATCAAATGACCATGCTTGTTGCCAACTTGGTAGCAATGTCTGAACGCATGAAGCAACTCGATCAGATTGATCTCAATTACCGTCAATATTTTCAGGATTTTCATCAGCATATTAATGATTTTTTGCAAAATGAAAGTGAAGTCAAAGCAGATGAGTTACTTTATTTACCTGAACATTTTGAGCAAAAATTTCAGCAGATTACGACTCAGGCAAAGCCGGAACAATGGGTGATTTTGGGCAGTTTAAAAATGGATATTCGTCATTTTATTCAAAATATACGTGCTGTGAAGTTGATTTGGCAACGTATGCAGGCAGGAGATAATAGCTTACCTGAATCGATCGTACCATTGACGACAGCCTATCCGAGTTTGCATCGAGATTATGGTGTGGCTGTACGTGGAGGTTTATCGGCATTTTTAACCACCATTGTGGCATGTGCTTTTTGGATTTTGAGTGGTTGGAAATCTGGTTTTATGTTGGCAGAAATGGCAACCATTACCGCATGTATTTTAACATTTCTAGATGATCCTGTACCCGCACTAAAATTGTTTATTCGTGCGAGTATTTACGCTTCATTTTTTGTCTTTATTTATGCCTATGGCATCTTTCCCCATCTGACTTCTTTTTGGGAAGTGATGGTGGTATTGGCACCCTTTATTTTATTTTGTTTGATGCTGTATTTACACCCGCCCTTACATGGTTTGGGGCTGCCTTTAATTATGAGTACTGTTATGGGCTTAAATTTACAAAATCGTTATTCAATGGATCAGGTCGCATTTTTTGACATGACCATTGCAACCATTATTGGCCCAATTATCTCGGTATTTATGGTACATGTAGTGCGTTCAATGTCACCTGATATGACTGTACAACGGATGCTTGCCTTGCACTATAAAGAATTGCGCCAAGCCATTCACATGCCATATGGCACAGGCTTTCGAATTCATTTAAGGGGTGTGCTTGACCGTATTGGTGTACTCAATACGAAACAAGTTCAGTCGCAAGTCTTGAAAGATGAAATTAATAATGCCTTGATTGAAGCGAGTGCAATGGTTGATTTCACTCGCTTGCAAGAACTCATTGATAAGTTGTCGCCTAAGTCCGCATTAAAAGCTTCATTGCTTGAATTACAAAAGGTACTTGATGAATGTTTGGCGCAGCGTGAAAGCGACTCGAATAATCGCACTTTTGAAGCACAACTGAATCAACAATTTGCTCAAGTGATACAAAATATTGCATCTATAGAAGATACAGAAATTCAGCAACGCATTGAAATCTCAATCAACAATATTCGAAATAGTATTTGTCATATACCGACAGATTTAGCATTGAACACTGCACATGAAGGAGCATCATATGGGTGAGTTAAATGTTTATGGTGTGTATGTTCCTATTTTTTTGGTTCAAGCGATTTTGGCTTATCTTATTTTTCGTTTTGTAGTAATGGGAATTAATCGTTTAGTGGAAAAAGATTGGATTCTTTTTCCTGCCATTTTTAACTTGTGTGTGTATTTGATTTTACTCTTTTTGATGCATCGCTTGTTTATTTGGACGGGTTTTTAAATTGTATTTGAATTTGATGAGTGAATAGGTTGAAACATGAAAACATTTGATCTACGCAAAGTAATACGACCACTCGGTTTTCTTGTGGTAGTCGTCATTGCCATACTGTGTATTAAACATGTGTGGGATTATTACAATGCAGAACCGTGGACGCGTGATGGTCGAGTACGTGGCGATGTGATTCAGGTTTCTTCTGATATTGCAGGTTTGGTGACAGAAGTCATGGTGCAAGATAATCAAACAGTGAAAAAAGGGCAGGTCTTATTTAAAATTGATCTTGCACGGCAAGCTTTAGATATCGAGCAAGCCAAATCTGATTTAGCAAAAGCGCATTCAGGACTTGCCGCAGCAGAAGCGGGTTTAGCTGAAGCTAAAGCCAATGTGGTGAAATCGGTAGCCAATACACATCTTGCGGAAAAAAATGCCAATCGTTATGCAAGCCTTATGGATGGCGCAATTTCAAAACAAGAACAAGATGAAATGTTTGCCATACGAGATCAATCGCATGCCGAGCATCAACAATTACAAGCCGCAGTTGAACAAGCCCAAGCCAATATTAAACAACAAAAGGCATTCATTGAAGCTGCAACAAGTAGTGTGCATTTGGCAGAGCTTAATATGAGTCGTGCAGAAGTTGTTGCGCCTTCAGATGGTACACTTTCAAACTTTGATTTACGCTCAGGTAATTACGTTAAAGTCGGTGATGCAGTTGCAGCACTTATTGATCGTAAGCAATTGTATGTTGTAGGTTATTTTGAAGAAACCAAACTGAATAAAATCCATTTAGGTGATCAAGCAACAGTTCAGTTGATGGGAGATTCACAAAAATATAAAGGTCATGTACAAGGAATGGCATCGGGGATTGAAGACCGTGAACGTACAACATCTTCAGGTCTACTTGCCAATGTTAACCCAACATTTAGTTGGGTACGTTTGGCACAGCGTGTTCCTGTCAAAATTGTCTTAGATGAAGTACCACATGATTCTTTGGCTTTTGTTGCAGGTCGTACTGCAACGGTACATATTTTAGAACGTGATAAAAAAGAATAGTTCTATCATTCATCAAATTAAAACCCACCAATGCTCATAGAGCGAGGTGGGTTTTTTATTTCTATTTTGAGATTTAAGGCTTTAAGCCTTCAGGATTGCGATACCAACTTTCAATAAATAAGGCAGCAGCAAGACTATCGGCAGATAAGTTTTTGCCACGCCCTTGTGCTTGATAATGATCGAGTTCATCACGTGCTTCACGCGTGGTTAAACGTTCATCAACCATGAGGGTTTCAATATTGGTTTGATGGCGCAAACGGCGGGCAAATTTACGTGCACGCGCTGAAAGTTCCGATTCGCTATCATCCATATTGAGTGGCAGTCCCACTAAAAATAAAGTTGGTTGATGTTGTTTCACGATTTTTAATAAATTATCCCAATTGGGGATGCCATCTTTCATTGGAAATAATGGCAATGGATTTGCACTTGTGATTAAAGAAGAGCCAACCGCCATACCTGTTTTTTGTGTCCCAAAGTCAAAAGCCATAATAAGCTGTGGTTGTGTTAAATCAGGCATGTCCAATCTCAGATGATAACCAAGTACGATCAATACCTATTTTACGATAAGCCGCATCCCAACGCTCGCTATATGGCAAATTAAAAATTAAATCCATATCTGAGTCACAAATAAGCCAATCACCACGAGCAATTTCATTCTCAAGCTGGTTCTTTGCCCAACTTGCATATCCCAAAGCAATTTGGTAACGCCCAACACCTTCATTGTGGGCGATGGCATCCAAAATATCTTTACTGGTGGTAATACAGACATTTTCACCAATTGCTATTGAAGAAAGCCATGTCGGTTGCCCTGTATGTAAAACGAAGCCCGCTTCAGGACGTAAAGGTCCGCCTTGTAACACATCTTGCAGACGGACATGATCGGCTTCAATATCGAGATCATTGAGCAGTTCTTTGACATTTAAACCAGATGGGCGATTGAGAATAATTCCCTGAGCACCATCTTCATCGTGGCGGACTAAATAAATGATCGTATTTGAAAAAAAATCATCTGTTAAATCGGGTGGTGCAATGAGGCAACGATGCATCAAATGTTGTTTACTCAACGATAGTTTCTCCCAATGATTACAAGGTCATGAATTTAAAATGCCAAAAAATAGACTGAAGGTACATTCTTAACATACTCGAGTAATACCATTTCAGCTAGTTATTTTATGATTCAGTTGATATTTTTATGATTGAGTTATAACTGAATTAAATTTTAGTGTACGTAATTGTTTAGCATGTTGTAGCGTAGTTTCATTAATTTCAATGCCACCTGTCATACGAGCAAGTTCTAAAATACGCTGATCTTCTTCAAGATTTAAAATCGTACTACTCGCAGGGTCGGTTTGGCGTTTTTTCACCAATAAGTGCTGATCTGATTGTGCTGCAACTTGTGCTTGATGGGTAATACACAAAATTTGGACATGTTGTCCAAGCCCTGCCAATAATCGTCCAACAATTTCCGCCGTGCCTCCACTGATACCGACATCAATTTCATCAAAAACTAAGACTTCAGATTCTGTTTTTTCGGCATTCATCACTTGCATCACTAAGGCAATACGTGACAATTCTCCCCCTGATGCCACACGACCTAAAGGCTGTGCAGGAATACCTTTATTTGCCGTAAACAGTAGTTGAATAAAGCTAAAGCCTTCTGCTGATGGTTGATCAAGCGGTTCAAATTTAAATTCAAAATAGGCTTCAGGTAAGGCGAGTTGTTTGACTTGCTCAGTGAGTTTTTTTGCCAAAGGCTTAGCCGCAGCACGGCGAATATCATCTAAATGCTGCGCGCTCTGTTGATAATGCTGTTCTGAAATGGCGATTTGCTCTGCCAAAGTTTCAGGATCTTCAAGTGTATGTAATTGTTCAAGCTCTTGTTGCCATGCTGTAAATTGTTCTTTTAACGCTTCAGGTTGTGTACGATATTTACGTGCTAAGCGGTGGAAAATTTCAAGCTGAGTATTTAGCTCTTCCATGCGCTCAGGATCAAAACTTTGGCGATCAATAAATTGACGTAAATTTGCAGCGGCATCATCAATTTCACTTTGTGCATTGAGTAAAGACGTATGAATTTCAGCAAGTTGCTCACTGCGTCCTGCATGGGATTCTAAACGGCGGATGATGGATGAAACTTCTTGTGCAATATTCTGCTCAGATTCATCCAATGCATTGAGTCCATAACTACAGTCTTGCATAATGTGTTCATGATGGCTCAGGCGATCAAATTCTTGCTCAATGTCTTTATAGTCAACTTGTACCAACTCTTCGAGTTCCTCAAGTTGTAATTCTAAAGTTGCAATACGTTGCAAACGATTGGCTTGTGCATCAATGGCTGCTTGGTGAATGCGAATGTTTTTTTGCCATTGATTGTAGGCGTCACGAACTTCCTGTGCAGGTTGTGCAAAATTACTATAACGATCTAACCAATGCTTTGGATAAGGAGGCTCTAATAGTTGTTGTTGGCTGTGTTGGCTATACATTTGAACCAATAAACGTCCAATTTCTTTGAGTTCAGATAAGCTGCTCGGACGACCATTGACCCATGCTTTACTGCGTCCTGTCGCAAAAATCACCCGACGTAAATGAATCTCGCCTGATTCATCATCGAGTTCATGACTTTTCAGCCATTCAGCCTCAGCGCTATTGTCCCGATAACTAAAACTTGCCGTGACATCAGCTTTCTCTGCACCAAAGCGAACATGGTTGGTATCTGTTCGTTCACCTAAGCATGCTGAAAGGGCATCGAGCAATAAAGATTTACCTGCCCCTGTTTCACCTGTGAGTACATTGAATCCTTGATCAATGTCCATGGCTAAACGATCTGCTAAAGCAAAATTGATGAGATTTAAGTGTGTCAGCATAAATGCATCCAAGCTGCGAACAATGTGGTTCTAAGATAGTGAAGTTTTGTTTTTGTCACAAGACGTTAAATATTCTAATATGAGTCAATATTTATAATTCTAACGTAAATTTATAATGAAAATGAAATTACCATTGCCTATTGCCCCAAAAAAAATTCAGCAAAAGAAAATAGTGTCACCTAAAAATGTCGCGAAAATCAACCAACAATTAAACGCAGCTTCAAAACAATTTCATGTTGCACTGGCTCAAGAAAACTATGCAGCAGCTTATCAGTTTATTTTACCTGCCTATAAGCTTGTTCCTGAACATGCAGGTATTTTAATGGACTTAGCATATACTGAACTTCGACTAGAGCAATACACGAAAGCATTTTCACATTATAAAAAAGCCATTCAATTGAGTGGAAAAGTGGTCGATACCAATGTTTATGATGGTATGACTGAGGTTTGTCATTTTCTCAAGCAGCCCGAAGATCTGAAATACTATGGTGCATTGGCAATTCAAAGTAAAAAAGATATGGTGGTGGATGAGCCAATTATCGGTCAAGTTTCTTCCACACCACCGAAGTTTGATTCGAAGAACAAGAAAGCCAATATCATTGCATTTTCATTGTTTGGCAATTTGGCACGTTACTGCGAAACTTCACTGATTAATGTCGATTTAGCCAATGAAATTTATCCTGAGTGGACATGCCGTTTCTACGTGGATGATTCTGTGCCTGTTAATGTACAGCGTCGCCTTGAAGAAAAAGGTGCAGAAGTCATTCAGGTAAATGGCAAACAGCGTGAGTTATCTGGGTTATTTTGGCGTTTCTTTGTGATAGATGATCCGACAGTGAAACGTTTTTTAATCCGAGATGCCGATTCATTGGTGTCATGGCGTGAACGTGCGGCTGTCGATGAATGGCTTAAAAGCGATAAATGGTTCCATCTGATGCATGACTTCTATAGTCATACAGAATTAATTTTGGCAGGTATGTGGGGTGGCTGTACTGGTGTATTGACCAATATTGAACAACATATTCGTGATTACGTGGAAACAGGACGCTATTTATCGAATCGTGTTATGGATCAGCATTATTTACGTTATTGTATTTGGCCAACAGTGGCACAAAGTATCATGAACCATGACAGTCAAGGTTTTGATCCGCATGGTATAGCTTTCCCTTTACATGAACAAAAGAAAGATTATGAAGAACTCAGCCAATTTCATATTGGTATGAATGAAGGTTCGGCACAGTTTGAAACTGCCGTGAATATTGCCGATGTAGAACAGGTGTATTGGACTTTGGTCGATGAAAATTCACAGCCTGTTTGTCGTTATATCAGTAAGGTTTCAGCTGCACGTACTATTATAGTCGACATTCCAAGGACTTATGCATTTAGAATTACTACAGGAGAATGGAGTATTCGTGTTAGTGCAATTGAAAACGCAGATTGATTAGTTAGACTGAGGTCATTAAACTAGCTCATACAAAACTTATATAAATGCGCATTATTTGGAGAATACGCATGTCGTCACAATTTGATCATGTATCAGTAATAAAAAAATCGAATGTTTATTTTGGTGGCTCATGCATCAGCCATACGGTGCAATTTGCAGATGGAACCAAAAAAACATTGGGGGTAATTCTACCGACTGAACAAGCGTTGACATTTGAAACGCATGTGCCAGAACGTATGGAAATTATTTCTGGTGAATGTCGTGTACGTATTGCAGACAGCGAAGAACAAGAATTGTTTCGCGCAGGTCAGTCTTTCTATGTACCTGGTAATAGCAAATTCAAAATCGAAACAGATGAAGTTTTAGATTACGTCTGTCATCTTGAAGGCTAATCAATCATTTTTTACATTTGATCTGTGCATTTAAATTGAATGTGAGCGCATCAATTGAACGAAGATTTTTAAGCCGAAATGGTTTAAACTAAGTCATTCTTAAAATCCTGTAAAGTTGGCTTTGCAGGATTTTTCTTTTCTCTCCCCATATATCATTTATCAATAGATACCAGAGGTCGTTCATGGCTAAACCCGAATATTATTATGGCGTTCATTCAGTGGAGTCATTATTGGAGCTTGAACCTGAACGTGTTCTGACTTTATTTGCATTAAAAGGTCGTGATGATCAGCGTTTAAAGCGTGTGCTTGAGCTTGCTGAGCCTTTTGGGATTAGCGTGCAACAGGCAAGCCGTGACAGTTTAGAAAAATTGGCAGGTCAGCCGTATCATCAGGGAGTTGTGGCAGCCGTACGTCCACATCCAATTTTGAATGAAAAAGATTTAGATCAATTATTAGAATCTTCTCATCAGCCTTTATTGCTTGCATTGGATCATATTACTGATCCGCATAACTTGGGTGCATGTGTACGTACTGCTGCTGCGATGGGTGTTGAGGCTGTGATTGTACCGCGTGACCGTGCTGCTACATTAACCCCGACTGCACGTAAAGTCGCAGCAGGTGGTGCTGAAAAAGTGAAATTTATTCAAGTGACTAATTTGGCACGTACACTTGCCAATATGAAAGAAAATTATAATGTTCGTGTGGTTGGTACCATGCTTGATGAAAAGGCATTAGCGATCCAAAAATTTGATTTTACAGGTACGCCTGTATGTATCGTGATGGGTGCGGAAGATACCGGTTTACGTCCGATTACTCAGTCACAATGCGACCAGACGGTGTTTATTCCAATGCAGGGTGATTTACAAAGCTTGAATGTCAGCGTGGCAACAGGCATGGCTTTGTATGAAGCATGTCGTCAGCGTCAGGGCTAATCACTACATTTTATTGCAACAATTAAGAATAAGGTCTATCACAGATTTTATTCTTGTCTTATATTTTTAAATATTTACACCGAGAAAGATCATGATGACCTCCCGCAACATGGGCTATGTTTATGTGGCAATTACAATGTGTATTTGGGGGGGATTCACGATTACATCAAGATTAAATGCAATATGGCATATCAGTGCTTGGGATATTACAGCACTACGTTTTGGCTTAGCATTTTGCATTTTAACGCCTATTCTTATCTATAAAAAAGACACTACATTCTTATTCAAAAAAGAACCGTTTATTCTTGCGATGCTCGGTGGTGTGGTGTATTGCCTCACTTCCTATAGTGCTTTTCATTATGTTCCCGCAGCACATGCGGCTATTTTCCTCAATGGTTGTATCCCATTAACGACGGCTATTGCTGCATATCTTCTATTTAAAGAGCCTTTCGATAAACATACATGGATTAGCCTGAGCATTATGCTCTGTGCGATTTCAGGTATGAGTTTATTAATGTATCGAGAAACTGGTGTAGCATTCGGCTTCGGCGATTTATTGTTTTTTTTAAGTGCGGTGTGGTGGGGGATTTTTACGGTATTGTTAAAACAGTGGAAGCTCTCTGCATGGCATGCGATGACAGGTGTCGCGATTTGGTCTGCAATTGTTTACATTCCAGTCTATTTACTCTTTTTACCGAAACATTTGGCCGATGCAACATTCGCTCATTTAGCTATGCAAACCGTTTTTCATGGCATTTTTGTCGTGATGATTGCGACTTTGGCATATATTGAAGCTATTAAGCGTCTAGGTGCATTTCAAACAGGTAGTATTGTCACGCTTGCACCATTTATTGCAGCGATTATCGCCGTGCCACTTTTGGGTGAGTCATTGAGCTTAGCGATGATTTGCGGTTTAATCGGTATGGGTATTGGTGCATTACAACCATGGCGTTGGTTTGGGCGTAAAGATAGTTTACAAGCAAGTTTAGAACAGCAAAAGCAAGATTAAATATCTTTGTTTGAATTTAAGAAGTTTCGCTACGTGCTAAATATTGCAGATGCAAGGGTTTAAGCTTTTCATATAAATGATCAAGCTCACCGTCATTCAGTACAATATCATTTGCCATTTTTTGTTTCTGAATACGAGGCATTTGTGCGGCAATAATCTTTTGGATTTGATCTATATTTTGACGATCACGAGATGACGCGCGAGCAATTTGTAATTCTTCTGAGGCATCAATCAGAAGAGTATGTTGAGTCAATTCATGTTGATTGGTTTCAAATAATAACGGCGATACTAATATTACATAAGGGCTAGTCGCGTTGTGAAGTTGTTGAATAATAGATTTACGAATTGCAGGATGGGTAATCTGCTCAAGTTGTTTACGAGCATTCGGCTCTTTAAAAATATGATCTCTTAGTGCTTGGCGATCGAGTGTACCGTCAGGCTGCAACACCCAATCACCAAAACACTGCTGAATTTGCAATAGGGTAGGTTGCCCTTTCTCAACCACTTCACGAGCGACAATATCAGCATCCACAACAGCGATTCCTTGACCTTCAAACCATTGGCTAGCAGCAGATTTACCACTACCAATGCCGCCCGTTAAGCCAAGAATAAAAGTCATTTTATATCACCATTGTTGAATTTGAAGAGGTAAATAGGATGTTTTAACCGCCTAAATAAACTTTCATAATTTGTTCACCCCATAAAAAGGCAATCCAACCCGCAATGGCAATATAAGGACCAAATGCAAAAGGCTGATTCTCTTTACGGACTTTAAGTAAAATAATACCAATAATTGAACCGACTAAAGATGAGAGCAAAATAATTAAAGGGAGCTGTAATGGTCCCATCCAAGCACCGAGTGCGGCAAGGAGTTTAAAATCTCCATAGCCCATGCCTTCTTTGCCTGTCACGATTTTAAACAGGTAGTACACGATCCATAAACAGAGAAAGCCAATCACATAGCCCCAAATAGATGAGACAGGCGTAGTAAATAAGCCAAAGCTATTAATGGCCAAACCGAGAGCCGCTAAGGTTAACGTGAAACGATCAGGCAAAAGTTGGGTATCAAAATCGATAAAGGTGAGTGCAATGAGTACCCAGGTTAAAATAAGACCTGCAACCATTTGTAGTGTTGGACCAAAAACAGCAACGACTGTTAAAGAACACAGCATCGTGAGTAGTTCAATAAATGGATAACGGAAACTAATTGGGTTTTGACAAGTTCCACATTTCCCACGTAATACCAGCCAACTGATTACAGGGATATTTTGATACCAACGAATTTTCGTTTGGCACTTTGGACATGTTGATGCAGGTTTACTCAGTGTGAGCTTTTCATGATCAATAATCGGTTGTTCAGGATGGAGTAGCATTTGACATTCAGTATGCCATTCTTGCTCCATCATTTTTGGTGTTCTGAAAATGACAACATTTAAAAAACTACCGATGCATAAACTTAAAAATGCGACTGTTAAATAACAGGCAGTCGCATTGTTTTGCAATAACTCTAAAAATTGCATAGTAATTTATTTATCCTACGACTGAACCCATTTGGAAAATTGGGAGATACATGGCGATGACTAGGCCACCAACAAGTACACCTAAGATTGCCATAATAAGAGGTTCCATCATTGATGTTAAACCATCCACTGCATTATCAACTTCATTTTCAAAATGTGTTGCGACTTTATCGAGCATGGCATCAAGTGAGCCAGACTCTTCGCCAATCGCAACCATTTGAATAGCCATAGATGGAAATAGATTGGTCATACGCATGGCAAATTGTAATTGTTGCCCTGTTGCAACATCTTCTTTAATTTTTAACACAGCGGTTTCAAAGACTACATTGTTGGTTGCACCTGCTGTTGATTCTAATGCATCAATGAGAGGAACACCGGCTGCAAATGTTGTTGAAAGCGTTCGACTAAATCGCGCAATAATTGATTTATAGACGAGATCACCAAAGATAGGTAGTTTGAGTGCCATTCGATCTAAAGCATCACGGAACTTTTTACTACGCTTTTTTGTTTCCATAAATGCCGTGATGGCAACACCAATACCAAGGAGTAAAACAAACCAATATTTTTGTGTCCAATTGGACATATTAACAACCATTTGGGTAAAAGCAGGAAGCTCTGCACCAAATGAACCGAATAAGCCTTGGAATACTGGAACAACTTTAACCATGAGGATAATCGTTACAATTAATGCAACAATAATGACTGTTATTGGGTACTTCATGGCTTTTTTGATCTTTTGCTTTAAAAGCTCACTTTTCTCTTTATAAATTGCAACACGATCAAGCATGGTTTCAAGAGCACCTGATTGTTCACCTGACTCAACCAATGAACAAAAGAGCTTATCGAAATATTGCGGGTATTTTTTGAGGGCACCAGCAAAAGTATTCCCTCCTTCTACCTCACTTTTAATCCCGAGAACAACTTCCCGCATAGAAGGGTTATCTAGACCTTCAGCGACAATCTCAAAGCTTTGAACCAAAGGTACACCTGCTTTCATCATCGTCGCTAACTGTCGGGTGAAAATAGTGATATCTAGGGTGGTGACTTTTTTCTTCATCAAGCCTTCGAGAGGATTTTTACGTTTCTCTCGAATATTGTTGATATTGATCCCTTGTTTACGTAAGGTTACTTTTGCCAACGCCATATTACGTGCTGGCAGTTCCCCTTTGATTTTGATCCCCTTGCGATCAACCCCGTCATAAGCAAAAGTAGGCATCATTTCAGCTTTTTTGACTGCCATAATCTTGTCCTTTATTTTGTATTATCTTTATTCACTGGTTACGCGGTTAATTTCTTGTAATGAAGTTAACCCATTAATGACTTTTATCAAACCTGAACGGCGTAAATTGTTAAATCCTTGTTTTGCTGAAACTTCAGAAATTTGTAAGGCGTTACCATCTTCCATAATTAGTTTTGAGATTTCAGGGGTAACTTTCATTACCTCATAAATACCGACACGACCTTTATAGCCTTCTCGACACTCATTACAACCTATAGGTTGGTAGATCTTAAAATCGGGATCAGCAAGATCTTGCTCAGTAAAACCCATTTCTAATAGGCTCTGTTTTGGAACATCTACAGTGGCCTTGCAATGATTGCATAAACGGCGTGCGAGTCGTTGTGCAATTACCAAATTGACCGAGGTTGCAATATTGAATGATGGTACGCCCATATTGCGTAAACGTGTTAGTGTTTCAGGTGCACTGTTGGTATGTAGTGTAGACATCACCATATGACCTGTTTGTGCAGCTTTAATCGCAATTTCAGCCGTTTCTAAATCTCGAATCTCCCCGACCATGATGATGTCAGGATCTTGACGTAAAAAAGACTTTAATGCCACAGAGAAGGTTAAACCTACTTTGGGGTTAACGTTGACTTGGTTAATCCCTTCTAAGTTAATTTCGACAGGATCTTCGGCAGTAGAAATATTTGAACTTTCGGTGTTAAGGATATTTAGACCAGTATAGAGCGAAACGGTTTTACCTGAACCCGTTGGACCTGTAATCAATAACATACCTTGGGGCTTGTCTAATGCTTCCATAAATAAAGCTTTTTGAGCTTCTTCATAGCCTAATGCATCAATACCAAGCATTGCACTCGATGGATCCAAAATACGCAGTACAAGTTTTTCACCAAATAGCGTAGGCAGAGCATTGACACGAAAGTCGATAGCTTTAGTTTTAGAAAGTTTTAACTTGATACGACCGTCTTGTGGGATACGCTTTTCAGAAATATCCATTTGTGACATGACTTTTAAGCGTGATGCGAGTCGATTGGCAAGTTGTAGTGGGGGATTAGTGATCTGACGTAAAACACCATCAACACGATAGCGTACCCGATAAGATTTTTCATAGGGCTCAAAATGTAAATCAGATGCACCCATGCGAATTGCATCAACAAGGAGTTTATTTACATATTTAACAATCGGTGCTTCTTCTTCAGATGAGGGTTCGTCATCATCATCATTATTTTGAGCAAGATCATCACCTGCCATGACATCGACATCAAAGTCATCATCACCAAAATCGAAACTTTCTTCGTGGGTAAAGTACTTGTCTAGAATTTTATTAAGTTTGTCATGCTCGACAATAATTGGTTCAACATTAAGCTTACTATTAAAGCGAATTGCGTCCAGAGCTTCCATATTGGTTGGATCAGTCGTTGCTACATATAAAATGTTGCCACGTTGAACTAAGGGAAGAACCCGATGTTTAGTAAATAGACTGTTATCAACAATGTCTTTTGGAAATTGATCTGAATCAAATGCATCAAGGTCAAATAGAGGTTCGCCAAATTCTGTAGAGATCATTTCGGCAATGATCAATGGTTTAATATTGAGACTTTCGACTAGATAGGTAATAACACTGACTTTATTTTTTTTTGCCTTTTCGACAGCGTCCTGCATTTGCTGAGCTGTGACTAGACCTTCATCGACAAGGCGACGAATATAACCGGAAAAACGTGGTGAACTTTGCTGTAAAGACATCCCCAAACACCTTCATTCATTCATTTTATAATTTGAATAGGAAAATTATACGATTCCTAGAAAAAATATCTATAGTTAAACTTATATATTCATTGGTTATTTTAAGCAAAATTTGAACTGCTCATCTTTTTAAATCAGAACATTGAACCGATGGAAAATATGAGTGTATAGGTATTTTGGTGAAAAAAAACAGTCAGGCACGAAAATATTCATTAAATTTCAAAATTGCGTGTAGAATATGGGCATTTCGATAAAAGGGTTAGATGTATGTCGGGTTCGACGATTATTCCTTGGGTTGTAGGCAATTGGAAAATGAACCCAATGCAGGCTAACACTCAACAACTTGTTCAGCAATTCAAACAATTATTGCAACAAGAAGCGATTTCAGTCCAAGATTGTCATATTGGTGTTGCACCTACGACTTTAACTTTATCTACTGTACAAACACAACTAGCAGATGCAGTAACGCCTATAGTGACTGTGGCACAAGATGTATCTCGTATTGCAGGTACGGGGGCTTATACAGGCGAAGTCAGTGCTGAGCTTTTGAAAGACAGTGGTATAGAATTTGTATTGATTGGTCACTCTGAACGTCGAGAAATTTTTGGTGACAGTCCTGCCATTTTAATTGAAAAAATGAAAAATGCTTTAGTTGCAGGTTTAACTGTGATTTATTGTGTTGGTGAAACACTCGCACAAAGAGAAGCAGGGCAGGCAGAACAAGTTGTGTTACAACAAATCTGTGATGTTGCGGCTATTGTAAATGGCGATCAGTGGCAGAATATTATTATTGCATATGAGCCTATTTGGGCAATTGGTACAGGTAAAACAGCAAGTCCTGCAGATGCACAAGCCATGCATGCTCACATTCGAGAAGGTTTATTGCAAATTACGCCAGCAGGTAAAGATTTAGCTATTTTATACGGTGGTAGTGTTAAGCCGGAAAATGCTGAAGAGTTGGCTGCATGTCCAGATATCAACGGTGCTTTAGTGGGTGGTGCATCTCTAGATGCTGCCTCTTTTTATAAAATAGCTCAGGCATTTGCCAAAACAAAATAATAGAGGAATTCAGCATGCATAGTTTTGTGCTTATTGTACATATTATTCTCGCAGTATTGATGATTGTACTTATTCTTGTACAGCACGGTAAGGGCGCAGAAGCTGGGGCATCTTTTGGTGGCGGTGGTGCTGCAACTGTTTTTGGTGCATCGGGCTCAGCAAACTTTTTAACCCGTTTAACAGGTATTTTGACTGCATTATTTTTTATCACGAGTTTAACGCTTGCTGTATTTGCAAAACAACAAACCACAGAAGCTTTTGGCTTGAAAACAGTACCAACGACAGAACAAACGACGCTTCCTGCATCGCAGAATTCGAGTGAAACTTCGCCAACCGCACCAAAATAAGGTCAATTGTTGAAATTAAACCTTTCAATTTGATGTGCAAGCTACTAGAATGCGACACAGCTGCGGTGGTGGTGGAATTGGTAGACACGCTACCTTGAGGTGGTAGTGCTTTCGGGCGTGGGGGTTCAAGTCCCCCCTTCCGCACCAACAATGAACCAGATTGTTGGTGTTACAGCTAAAAAACACATTGTTGCGGGATGGAGCAGTCTGGTAGCTCGTCGGGCTCATAACCCGAAGGTCGTTGGTTCAAATCCAGCTCCCGCTACCA
>NZ_JBJZOR010000030.1:0-34851 GCF_046269225.1 Acinetobacter sp. TY2 | reverse complement strand
CCGCCAATCATGATGATTGAGCCATCTTTAATTTGGGAAAGTGCTTCTGTTAATGAAGCGGTACTTTTATCAATCATAATGTTTCCTCGTCAAACGTGTTCTCAATTAACTCTGTGCAGAGTTTTGAGTAGAAGGCGGTGTGATGATTTTTTCTTCACGTTTGCTTAAGACCAAATGTGAAATCATCCCAATACAAATGCCCCAAAATACTGAGCTAAATCCTAAAAAGTGCATGCCTGATACTGTGGCAAGAAAGGTGATTAATGCAGCATCACGTTGTGATTCATCTTTCATGGCAACTGAAATATTGGTGGCAATTGCCCCAAGCAACGCAAGCCCTGCAAGCGCAGCGACCAATTCTTTAGGTAAAATGCTAAACAGCATGACAATACTGCCGGCAAATAAGCCGCCCAAAATATAAAAAATACCATTGGCGATACCTGCGATATAACGTTTTTCTTTTAATTCGTGTGAATCTTTACCTGTGCAAAGTGCGGCGGTAATAGCTGCCAATACAATGGTGATACCGCCTGTGATTGCTACAGCCAACGACACAATACTTGCAACGCTGAGAATGGGTTTCGCAGGGGTGTTATAGCCACTGAGTTTTAAAATTGCCATGCCTGGTAAAAATTGTCCCGTTAAACTGACAATGGTGAGTGGAATGGCAAGGTTTAAAGTCGATGACCATGTCCATTCAGGCATAATCAATTCAGGAATGGCTAAAGAGAAATTCATGGGTACAGGATTGATTTTTCCAAAGAGAACACTCAATGCAATTCCTGATAATAAAACCCAAATAATCGCATAGCGTGGTGAAAAACGTTTTGCCAATAAAAAACATGCCAACATGCCAAAAACGACATAAGGCATACTGTCCGTGGCTTTGAATAATCCCACACCAAATTGGAACAAGATGCCTGCCATCATGCCGGCAGCAACACCATGCGGAATCCATTTTAAAAGTTTGTCAAAAGAACCTGTAATGCCAATGAAAAAAATAATTACCGCCGATGTAATATAAGCAGCCACAACTTCATTGAGTGAAATATGAGGAAATAGAGCCACCAATAATGCCGTACCAGGCGCTGACCATGCAGTAATAATTGGTGCTTTATATTTGATGGAGAGAATAATCCCCGTAATCGCTGCACCAATCGAACTTCCCCAAATCCATGAGGCCATCATGGTGGAAGATACATTTGCTTGTTGTGCGGCTTGAAAGAAAATAATCATCGGGCCAGCATAAGAAATCAGCACGGCGAGGAAACCTGCGACCGTAGCTGACAGTGACCAATCTTCTTTTAATGTTTTAATCAGGGTTGCCATTGTATTTTGCCTCCATGCGTTCAATGATCCTGTGAATGTTGAGTGGATCAGGGTTAACCCTGATCGCCACCACCAACAGGAACGACCGTACCTGTCATATATGAAGAATCATCGGAAGCAAGGAAAACAATTGCATTCACTTGTTCTTGAATCGTGCCGTAACGGTGCATAAAGCTACGATCAATGGTTTGATCAACCACTTCTTGCATCCATTGCTTTTCATTATCTGTCAATGGATTGGCATTACGTGGCACTTTACGTGGCGGTGCTTCTGTACCACCCGTTGCAACTGCATTTACACGAATACCGTCTTTTGCATGTTCAAATGCTAAAGCAGCCGTTAAAGCATTTACACCACCTTTAGAGGCAGAGTAAGGCACACGGTTAATCCCACGTGTCGCAATGGAAGATACATTAACAATCGTACCTTTCTGACTTTTCAGCATTTCTGGTAAAACTGCACGACAACACCACATGGTCGGGAACAATGAGCGATTAACTTCTTTGATGATTTCTTCTTCTGAAAATTCTTCAAAAGGTTTCATCCAAATTGCACCGCCAACATTGTTGATGAGTACATCAACACGACCATAAGTTTCAATGGCTTTGGCAACCACAGACTGAGCGCCTGCATAAGTTTCAAGATTGGCTTTGACAATAATCGCATCGCCATCTTGTGCTTCAATTTCTGCTAATGTTTCTTCGACAAAATCAGATAAATCGGCTAAAACAACTTGCGCACCTTCGCTTGCAACTTGTAAGGCAACTCCACGACCGATGCCTTGAGCAGCACCCGTCACAATTACAACTTTATTTAAAAATCTTTCTTGAACTGACATTTGAATTGCTCTCAATTAGTTTGCTGAGAATTTTTCGAATAAGAAATTAGCAGGTTTTACGCCTTCAGCATCCAACCAACCACGTACAGCATCAACCATTGGCACAGGACCACATAAGTAAACGTCTACATCGCCGCCATTTAACCAGTCATTATCGATATGACCTGTCACATAGCCTTTACGCTCATGTGCTGAATCAGGTGATGCCACAACTGTGCGGAATTCGAACCAAGAGAGTTTTTCTTGTAATTTTTGTAGTTCTTCAATTGCCACCAAGTCAAAATCATTGGTCACACCAAAGACTAAACGGACAGGATGTTCAGAACCTTTTTCTTCTAATACTTGAAGCATTGACATGAATGGTGCAATACCTGTACCGCCTGCAAGCATGACGACAGGGCGTACAACATTACGTAAGTAGAAGCTACCAAATGGACCAGTAAAAGTCATTTTGTCGCCAACTTGAACAGTTTGGCTTAAAAAACTACTCATTTTGCCATTCGGTACGTTACGTACGACAAAACCTGTTAAGCGATTGCCTGGTTTTGAACTAAATGAATATGAGCGTGTTTCTGTTGTCCCTGGAATGCCAACATTGACATATTGACCTGCAAGGAAGTTAATAGCAGGTTGACCTTCATCAAGCTGAATATCAAAAGTAATAGTGGATTCTGATAGGTTTTCTACACATGCCAAAGTGCCTTGGTAAGCGTGAATTTCTGTTTTACACACATCAGATGAGGCTTGAATTTGGAACACAGCATCAGAAGTTGGTTTACATTGGCATGCCAAAATATAACCTTGTGCGGCTTCTTCAGGAGTTAATGCATCTTCAATATAAAGTTCTTCAGGCATATCATATGTACCCGATTCACAAAAGGCACGGCATGTACCACATGCACCATCACGGCAGTCTAGTGGAATATTGATTTTTTGACGGTAAGCTGCATCAGAAAGTGATTCGCCTTGAGTCACTGAAATAAAACGTGTTACGCCATCTTCGAACTGAAGTGCAATATTGTGGTTTGACATGGCTGAATATCCTTTGAAAACTTTAGAACTTGGGGAGACCTCTAGTCAAAATTCCATTTGACTAAAGGTTTGTTCAGGATGTGTGGCTAACTGAACCAAAAGTACTTAGAGATGGAAAATGTTAATTTAGAGGTGATAAATATCGATCACTTGATTGATGTAATCGTTTTTCAGCACCACATATTTGCTTAAAATTTGTGCCTGATCGCCCGATAAATCGATTTCGTAGCGTGACATGCCAAAGTAGCTATACGATGTCTTGTAACGGAAACTTAAAGTGTTCCAGTTAAAGCGAACAACGACTTTATCTTCATGGCGTTCTAAAATCTCAATGTTGTTTACATTGTGGCACGTACGTGTATCGGGCATAGTTGCAGAAGATCGTTCCGTTTTAATACGGAATACACGGTCTTCTAAACCTTGACGATCAGGATAGTAGATTAATGAAATTTCTTTTTGTGGATCAGTGATTAATGTGTCATCGTCATCCCAAGCTGGCATCCAAAAGGGTGCAGTTGGTGCATAACACTGTAACCATTCATCCCATTGTTCATCATCAAGTAGGCGAGCTTCTTTAAAAAGGAATTGGCTTACTGACTCAAATGTTGCGTCAAGATTTGCATTACTCATGCGTGATCTCCTTGTTCAGCCAAAGCTTTTTCAGATTGAATTGCCTTTTTAACCTCAGTTAACCAGTACTGATGCTGTGCAAGATATAAGCCTTCATCTTCAGTTTTAATACATGAAAGTTTTGGTTTTAAACCAATTTCGTCAGCAACTGCATCTGGACCTTGAACCCAATGCTTAGAACCACGGCACATATCGTTCCACTCAAGTTCAATACCTGCGTAGCCTGTTTGACAAGCACGGAATTCTTCTAAGTCATCTGGTGTTGCCATGCCTGATGCATTAAAGAAATCTTCATATTGGCGAATTCGACGTGTACGTGCTTCTGGCTCTTCACCGACAGGTGCAATACAGTAAATCGTTATTTCAGTTTTATTGACAGAAAGTGGACGAAGTACACGGATTTGTGAACCAAATTGATCCATTAAATACACGTTTGGATATAGACAGAGGTTACGTGAACGCTCAATCATCCATTTCGACATTGCAGGGCTAAATTTCTCTGCATATTCTTCCGCTTTTGGGAAGTTAGGACGGTC
This sequence comes from Acinetobacter sp. TY2, assembly GCF_046269225.1. Taxonomy (NCBI): domain Bacteria; kingdom Pseudomonadati; phylum Pseudomonadota; class Gammaproteobacteria; order Moraxellales; family Moraxellaceae; genus Acinetobacter; species Acinetobacter sp. TY2. The sequence goes on along the minus strand of NZ_JBJZOR010000030.1, from coordinate 30,485 downwards.
TTCTGGGTTTGCCCATTGTGTCCAAAGGAGCATGTGACCATTTTCAAAGCCGTATGAACCACCACCTTGTTTACCCCAAGAACCTGCACTCATCGCACGAACGTTGTCTGCGGCTTCTTTTTCTTTACGTTGTTGCGTTGTTGCAGCATAGTTCCAATGAACTGCTGAAACGTGATAACCGTCTGCGCCGTTTTCAGAGGTCAATTTCCAGTTACCTTCATAGGTATAGGTCGATGCACCACGTAAAACTTCTAAACCTTGATCAGACTGACCCACGATCATGTCGATGATTTTTGTGGTTTCACCTAGGAATTCTGTTAAAGGTAATACGTCTTCGTTTAAGCTACCAAATAAGAAGCCTTTATAGTTTTCAAAACGAGCTACTTTTTTAAGATCGTGAGAACCTTCTTTGTTAAAGCAGTCTGAATAACCTGCATCAGATGGATCTTTAACTTTCAATAATTTACCAGAGTTGTTAAAAGTCCAACCATGGAAAGGGCAAGTATAGGTTGCTTTATTACCACGTTTGTTACGGCAAAGCTGTGCACCACGGTGTGAACACGCATTGATCATTGCATTTAATTCGCCTTGGCGGTTACGTGCAATTAAAATCGGTTGGCGACCAATATATGTCGTGTAGTAATCGTTATTATTTGGAATTTGACTTTCATGTGCCAAGTAAACCCAGTTGCCTTCAAAAATATATTTCATTTCAAGGTCGAATAGGGCTTGATCAGTAAATACTGAACGATGAAGTTTAAATTCACCTGTTTCAAAATCGTCTACAAGTAATTCATCAATACGGTCAAGATGGCTGGTATTAATAACAGGAATACGTGGCATGATCGCCTCTCCAAATTTTAGCTAAACCCAAGAAATATCAGCGCAATAAGCAAACTGATATCTCTGAACTTCTGAGTAATTAAGCGCTAGCGCGACGACGATCAACTTCAGTTGAAGGCGCACCTTGTTGATCTGCAACCAATTCAACATTAAATTGAATGTGTTTGAATGCACCTGTTAAACCACGGCGTGCGATTTCAGCTTCATCAGTCACATCAACAGCAGTTGCGACTAAGCCATCACGTGTTGCGAATGCGAAGTCATCCCAAAGGTATTGGTCACCTTCAATGTTGAATTGCGTAGTCAATTTACGGAAACCAGGCGCAGTCACGAAGTAATGAACGTGTGATGGACGGTTACCATGACGACCTAATTTGTCGAGTACAAATTGAGTTGTACCTTGTGGAGGGCAGCCATAACCGACAGGCATTGTGGTCAGTGCTGTATATTGACCATCAGTAGCAGTGATTACTGAGCGACGTAGGTTAAAATCAGACTGTGATTTATCAAAGAACGAATAGTTACCTAAACTGTTTGCATGCCAAATTTCAACTTTAGCACCTTCAATAAGGTTACCTTCAGCATCTTTCACTGTGCCGTCGATGATTAAAGTCGGGATTTTCCCTTCTTCTGAGCCATCATCCATACGCGTGAAGCTTACAGTTTCAGGCGCGCCTGCAACATATAAAGGACCTTCGATAGTACGTGGTGTACCGCCTGTGATACCTGCTTTAGCATCAGCCTCATCAGCACGTAAATCTAAGTAATGCTCTAAACCTAAACCTGCTGCCAATAAGCCAAGTTCATTTGCTTGACCTGCATCAGTGAAATACTCTAATCCTTTCCACAGTTCCGTTTGTGAAATGTCTAAGTCTTCAATTGCTTGGAATAGATCTCCAACTAAACGAACAACAATTTGTTGAGTACGTGCATCAACTGGACCAGTTGCTGTATCAACATTCATTTTTTTAACTAAGATATCAATTGCTTGACGATTCATACTATAACTCCTTGAGTATGCTTACGATGGTGGCTCGCTTCTTTAAATTAATTTGAAGCTTGGCTGCCACTTTCCTTGTTACGCGATTTTGTAAACCCTCTGGATGTATTCCAGATTTAAGCGTGTATAAAATTTTATAACCGCTTAATTTTTTAATTAACGATCATCTTCATGGATTGAAGATGGGTGGCGATTTAATGCCATTACTTCAATATTCATGTATGGATAAAGGGGAAGACCTTGCAAAATGTTGTGCAGTTCTTCGTTACTTTCGACATCAAAAATACTGGTGTTTGAATACTGACCTGTAATGCGCCAAATGTGACGCCATTTACCTTGACGCTGTAAATCATGAGAATAAGCTTTTTCTACAGCTTTAATTTCGGCTGCTGTTTCAGCGGGCATATCCTTTGGGATATTAACGTCCATACGTACTTGAAATAACATGCGTAGCTCCTAATTACTGACGGCGTAAACGGTCGATTTTGTCTTCATCCATTTCAATGCCTAGACCAGCACCTTGTGGAAGATGAAGTTCAAAGTCTTGGTATTGCAATGGTGTTTTTAAAATATCATCGGTCAATAACAACGGACCAAACAGTTCGGTACCGTATGCAAGATTGTCGAATGTAGAAAATAAATGTGCTGATGCAATGGTGCCGACAGGACCTTCAAGCATGGTGCCGCCATACAGATCAATTCCTGCAAGATGGGCAACAGTTGATACATCACGACCTTCAATGAGACCACCTGACTGTGCAACTTTGACTGCAAAGACAGAAGCTGCATTATTTTTAGCAAGGCGATAAGCGCTTGATGGACCCATAAGAGATTCATCTGCCATAATGGCAATATCAAAACGTCGAGTGAGGTGTTCCATGGCATCAATATTGTCAATGGCACAGGGTTGCTCAATCAGATCCACACCGCCATCTTGTAATAGCTGAATACCTTTAATTGCCTCTAATTCTGACCAAGCACGGTTTACATCAACACGAATTGAGATGTCTTTGCCCAAGGCTTTTTTTATTGCTAGAACGTGTTCAACGTCTGCTTCAACAGCACGAGAACCAATTTTAAGTTTGAAAACATTGTGGCGTTTTGCCGCAATCATTTTCTGAGCTTCAGCAATGTCTTTTTCAGTATCGCCAGATGCCAATACCCAAAGTACAGGTACGCTGTCACGTAAACGTCCACCTAATAGTTCAGAAAGCGGTAAATCTAAACGTTGTGCTTGAATATCAAGTAGCGCAGTTTGAATGGCACATTTAGCAAAACGATTGCCATTGATATTTTTATTTAAGGCACGCATGGTTTGCGCAATATTGGGCAACTCTAAAGATTTCAGTAAAGGCGCAAAATAAGTTTCAATATTGGTTTTAATACTTTCAGGACTTTCTTCGCCATACCCTAATCCACCGATTGTGGTCGCTTCACCCCAACCGATAAAACCGTCTTCGGTTTCAATTCGGATGAGAACAAGGGTTTGTGTCTGCATTGTCGCTACAGCCATCTTGTGAGGACGAATGGTCGGTATCTCGACAAGCAATGTTTCGATGGATTTGTACATATCTACTCTAAGCATTCTTGCAATGTGTCTTTCTTGTGGTATACCTTAAAGGAATGCTAAAATACTGTCGAAGACCATTTTTGCATTTTAATATATTTTAAAGGTATGAAGGTTCATGGAGCTAAGACATTTACGCTACTTTGTTGCTGTAGTAGAAGAACAAAGTTTCACAAAGGCAGCGGAGAAATTATTTATTGCTCAACCGCCACTCAGCCGCCAAATTCAAAATTTAGAAGCAGAGCTAGGGATTGCTTTATTTGAGAGAGGAAGTCGCCCTCTCAAAACCACACAGGCAGGACACTTTTTTTATCAGCATGCCGTCAAAATACTGACCAATGCGGAAGAAGTGAAATCGATGACTAAGCGTATAGGTATGGTTGAACGTACTGTAACGATGGGTTTTGTCGGATCATTGCTCTATGGTTTATTGTCTAAAATTGTTTTCTTATATAGACAGCAACAACCACATTTAAAGATCGAATTGGTTGAAATGACGACTTTGCAACAAGTGAAGGCGCTCAAAGAAGGGCGTATAGATGTGGGTTTTGGGCGTTTACGAATCTCAGATCCTGCATTAAATCGACTATTATTGCGTGAAGAGCGGTTAATGATGGCCGTGCACTCAAGCCATCCTCTTGCGGTACATAAAAAAGGCGTTTATTTGGCAGATTTGGCAGATGAAACAATTTTTTTATACCCCAATAATGTCACACCTAGTTTTGCTACGCATGTACAAAACTTGTTTGCAGAGTACAACTTGGAACCAGAAAACCTGAAACACGTTCGAGAAATTCAGCTTGCCTTGGGGTTGGTGGCAGCGGGAGAAGGGATTTGTATTGTTCCCGAGAGCACCCAAACGATCCAATTGGCACATTTAAACTATATACCTATTTTAGATGAAACAGCGATCAGCGCAATTTTCATGACATTCCGAAATTTAGATGAAAGTGAGGATATTCGTTCTCTTATTGATTGTATTTATCAGGTTTATGACTTAGAAGCATTTAAATATGATCGTACCTTCATTTAAAAGATAGAAAACAGGGTAGACTTTGGTCTACCTATTTTCTTTAAAGAATGATCATTCAGAATAAATAATCAAAAATAATTATAGACTTTAGCATACAGGGTTATTCAGTCTGCTTATTTTCCTATAAACAGTGCCTCCTTACGAAAGATTTTTTCTTTGTCATGTATGAAAAGTAGCGTTATGACTCATTGAGTTTGTGTCAACAAGACTTCTAGCTGTGTAAATTTTGTAATTATTTTTTTATATAATTTGATTAGAAAAACTAACTATTTTAGGTTTTTTTATGGGATTTATATTTGTGTGGGTGATTTTCAACCAACTCAGAAGGTATATATATAGATAAATTCGGTTTTGGACATTTTATCTGTACTGCCTCACAGTACGCACAGGATTTGAAGTTATTTCATTTGCAGGAGGCAGACGATGGAAGTAGGAAAATTAAATATTAATACACTCATTGATGAGGCGAAATTTACGCCATTTCATTGGGGTGTTTTATTTTGGTGTTTATTGATTATTATTTTTGATGGTTATGATTTAGTTATTTATGGGGTTGCACTTCCGCTTTTAATGCAGGAATGGGGACTCAATGCAGTACAAGCAGGTTTACTTGCGAGTACGGCACTTTTTGGCATGATGTTTGGTGCAATGTGTTTTGGGACATTATCCGATAAAATTGGTCGTAAAAAGACTATTATGATTTGTGTGGCAATCTTTAGTGGTTTCACATTTTTAGGTGCATTTGCTTCTAATCCAACGGAGTTTGGTATTTTACGCTTCCTCGCAGGTTTGGGTATTGGTGGAGTGATGCCAAATGTCGTTGCACTAATGACTGAATATGCGCCTAAACGTATTCGTAGTACTTTAGTTGCACTAATGTTTAGTGGTTATGCGATTGGTGGAATGAGTTCAGCTTTGCTTGGAGCTTGGTTAGTACCATTACACGGCTGGCAAATCATGTTCTATATTGCGATTTTACCGTTATTGGCATTGCCATTGGTTTGGAAGTTTTTACCTGAATCTTTAATGTATTTGACCAATAAAAAAGAACTTGAAAAGGTCAGTAATATTGTACAAAAAATTGCACCTGAGCAAGCGATTACAGCACAGACTCAGTTTGTACTGGACGATGTAACTAAAGGTGATGAAGCACCATTAAAGGCATTATTTCAACAAGGTCGTAGTTTCAGTACATTCATGTTCTGGGTTGCTTTCTTTATGTGCTTGTTAATGGTGTATGCATTGGGTAGTTGGTTACCAAAACTAATGATTCAGGCAGGTTATTCACTTGGTGCAAGTATGATTTTCTTATTTGCACTTAACATTGGCGGTATGGTTGGTGCAATTGGTGGTGGGGCATTGGCAGACCGTTTTCATATTAAAAAAGTACTCACAATTATGTTTATGAGTGGTGCTATTGCCTTAATTTTACTTGGCTTTAATAGTCCACAAATAGTTTTATATACATTAATTGCTGTCGCAGGTGCTGCAACAATTGGTTCACAAATTTTACTGTACACTTTTGTCGCGCAGTACTATCCATCAACTGTTCGTTCTACGGGCATGGGTTGGGCGTCAGGTATTGGTCGAATTGGAGCAATTGTAGGACCTGTGCTTACAGGTGCATTATTAACAATGAATCTTCCACACCAAATGAATTTCCTTATGATTGCAATTCCAGGCGTTATTGCTGCACTTGCAATATTCTTGGTCAATATGAAAGCATCTGTAGATGTCAAAATTGCACATCAAGCACAAGCCGCTGCTGAAGTCAAAACCGCAAACATCAGTTCACATTCATAAGTAACTGTCACTTGGGTTATCAAACGATCTTGATAACCCAAAACCTGATCAGTGTTCACTGATCAAGAAATTATCCCCTTAACTTAATAATCAGGAAAGATTATTTCTTTCTTAGGATAGGTATGTCCGTGAAAAACTTAAATATGAAGGCATTAAGCCTAGCAGTCACTTTAATTTCAATGACTTTTGTAACACAAAGCTTTGCACAGCAGACAGATGCTGTCACTGCAGAAAATAAACAAGATATTCAACAATTGCGCCAAGAAGTGCAAGAATTACGTCAATTACTACAATCTTATAGCCAAAGTAATACGACCATAACAACACAGGTTACAAGCCCTGTTGCATCTGTAGCTGTTGTAAATAGTCCGACAAAGGCTGTGGAACCGCCAAATGGTATATTGAGCCTTGCTAAAGCAGAGGTTAAAGTTTACGGAAATATTCGTTTAGATGCTTCTTATCAAGCAGAAGGTGGCAGTGCTTCGCGCTTATATAATCAGATCAATACTGTACCGTTAAAAGGAGATAAAGAACGTTCTGATGAATTTAAATCGACACTTTCAGCAACACGTATTGGTTTAGATTTTAAGAGTCCAGTGTTAGATCAGACAGTTTCGGGCAAACTTGAAATGGATTTTTTGGGCGGAGCAGGTTTAGACAATTTACGTATTCGCCATGCTTATTTGAACTATAACCAATGGTTGATTGGTCAAACATGGTCAAACTTTGCAGTACCAGATTATATGCCTGAAACCATCGATGCACTGGGCTATGTCGGCGGTTCAGTCAAACGCACACCTCAAGTTCGTTATAGTTATACGATTCAACCCGGCTCACAATTGGTTGTTGCAGCAGAAGATCCGAAAGATAGTACGGTTCAAGCACGTTTACCTGCATTGACTGCACGTTGGAATCAAAAAATTGGTGATGACTTAAATATGAGTCTACGCACTATGGCACATGAAAAACGTATTGAAAGTAATGAAGAATGGTCATGGGGTGTAGGTTTAGGGGCAAAATATGATTTCACACCACAAACCAGTCTGAAAGCAGATTATTACCATGTCAAAGGTGACAGCAGTTTTGTGTCATGGGCAAACAGTGGTGTGGTAAAACAAGGTAGTGAAATTGTTGCACTCAGTGAATTTGACTCAATTACTGTCGGTGTAGCACAAAAAATTAATGACAAAACTCGTGCAACACTGGGTTATGGCTATATGAAGTTTAAAGAAGATCAGACATATATCGTAGCTTCACCACAAGCCAATAAAGAATTATGGCAAGCGTGGGTAAATGTGTTCTACAGTCCAGTGAAGCCAATTAGTTTTGGTTTGGAATATGTGTATGGTGAGCGTGAAGTATTTACAGCCTTAGAAGATGGTACAAAAAAGGGTGAAGACAACCGTGTAAGTATGTTGGCTCAGTATAATTTTTAAAGTATTTTTTTAAAAAAATGTGAACCATGAGTGATTAGATTCATTTTTATTCACTACTCACTTAGCATAAAACAGGCGATTGATTTTCAATTGCCTGTTTTTTTATAAATAATGCAGAGCAACATGCTATATTTTGTAGAGGCTTAAATATTGAAAATAAATCACGTAATAAGTAGATAAAATATGCAAAATATAGGTTTTAAAATAAGTGTACTGGCTTTTATATCTGGTGTTATGACAGCTTGCGCCCATGTTCCAATATTAAATACCAATAATTCAGTTGTAAAATCAGTCGAAATATTTTCTAAAAAACACAATGTGCTCGATTTAGACACTGTATTGGAAACGGCTTATCAACGGAATAAACAACCAGTGGTATTAGCACCTGCCACAGATTCATCTGAACAATATTTTCATCAATTTCCCAACACATTGCTTGAGTCGAATGTTTTGGCGTTTATGCATCCAGTCATTACATATACGAATGTTCAAGGTGAATTTCGCTATTTAGTCATTATGGAGACCGCTAAATATTATGATGGATATATCAGTAGTTGCAGAGCATGTTCAAGTCAGGTGGATATACTGGTCTATAAAAAGCAGGGGAATCAATTTGTACTGACTGGATTGGCGAAAAATCAAGAAGATATTCCATCTTCAAATGGACATCTTATGTTAGATTTTCAAAAACAGTTCAAAGAAAATGTGCAAAAATTTGGCGCAAACATGATGGGCAGTTATGTATATGCGACATTTACTGGAGCAGGTGGTCAAGAAGAGTCATTATGGTATGGTATTTTACTTCCTGATGATGCTCAGCCTCAAGCGGTTCAAATTGGACATGCAGGAGGGAGTACCGCAAGTTTTTATGCAGATCGCCCTGAAATGGCGTCCACTGTGACTTCTACATTAAAGGTCATTCAGAATCAGTCTGTGTATTTCCCGATTGAGGTTACTTATATTGATGAGAATCAGCCGAAAAAGCCGTATAAAAGTATCTTTCAATATGAACCTTCTCAGCAGTTTTATGTGGAGAAAAAGGTAAATTGGACAGATTGATATTGAAATTATACTAATTTATTGAATGTATCTTTTAATGTTTATATAAATGGGTAGCTACTCGATATTTATTAAAAAATGCTTTGTTTTTAGCCTATTATTTTATATAAAAGAATTCATAAAGATTAAAAATGAACTAAAACATCAAGTAGAGATCAATAAATGAGAAGATTACCCGTATATTTATTATTAGATACTTCAGGTTCAATGCACGGCGAGCCAATTGAGGCTGTCAAAAATGGTGTTGAAATCTTAGTTTCATCGCTCAGACAAGACCCTTATGCGCTTGAAACGGCATTTTTATCCATCATTACTTTTGATACTCAAGCAAAACAGCTTACCCCATTGACTGAAATTGCTATGTTTCAGCCACCTCAGTTACGTGCAACGGGTACAACACAATTGGGTGATGCGCTTGCATTGTTGGCAGATAAAATAGATCAGGAAGTGCAAAAAACCACACACGATATACGTGGTGATTGGAAACCTTTGATTTTTATTATGACGGATGGTGCACCAACGGATGATTGGAAAAAAGGTCTAGCACGTTTAAAACAGGCAAAAACAGGTATGGTGATTGCTTGTGCAGCAGGTCATAACGCAGATACGAGTATTTTAAAGCAAATTACTGAAGTCGTTGTTGAATTAGCGACAGCGGATTCAAATACCATTAAAGCCTTCTTTAAATGGGTATCTGCAAGTATTTCTACAGGTAGCCAAAAAGTCGATGCAGGACAAAAAGAAGTATCAGGTCTAAATGATTTACCACCGCCACCACCTGAAGTTAACGTTGTTCTATAACTGATATATCATGGAAAAAAATATATAAAAAGGAAAATAAAATGGCAATAACCTTAGCAAAAGGTCAAGGACTGACACTGGAAAAATCTGAGCATAATTTATCTCTCGTTACCATTGGTTTAGGTTGGGATATTATTGAGCAGAAAAAAGGCTTTCTAGGTGGGCTGTTTGGTGGTGGAGCTGAAGAGCATGATTTGGATGTCGTGGCATTTTTGTGTGATAGTAATAGTAAAGTGAAAGATTTGGGTTGGAATGCTCAAGGACAAGCGACTTTGACAAATAGTGATGTGATTTATTTTAATAATCAAAGACATCGTTCCAGTCAAATTTGGTTAACAGGCGATAATCGCACAGGTGCGGGTGATGGCGATGATGAGCAGATCATTGTTAAATTAAATACCCTTGCACCTGAATATCATAAGATCGTTTTTATTGTGCAAATTTATAATGCTACAAAAAACAATCAACATTTTGGTCAAGTGAAAAATGCATTTATTCGTGCTGTAGATGGTTCAGGTAAAGAGATGGTTCGTTTTGATTTGTCTGGTATTGGACAGTATGATCAACAACGTTCATTATTATTTGCTGAATTGGTTAGACAAAATAATGGCTGGAAATTTAATGCTGTCGGGGATTCATCCGCATCGGATAATTTTGTGGAATGGCTAAAAAAATATAGTTAAAAAATGATTTAATTAATATTAATGTAAAGAGAGCTTTATGCGTCGTTTACCTGTTTATATATTGTTGGACACTTCGGGTTCAATGCGTGGAGAACCAATTCACTCTGTGAATGTGGGTTTACAGTCGATGCTCAGTGCATTACGACAAGACCCCTATGCACTTGAAAGTGTGCATTTGAGTGTGATTACCTTTGATTTGGAAGCGAAAGTTTATTTGCCTTTAACGCCACTTGATCAAGTGCAAATTCCTGATTTAGATGTGCCGAGTGCAGGGGCAACATTTATGGGGGCTGCGCTTGAATTATTGGCACAGGAAGTTGGGCAGCACGTTCAAAAAAGTACGGATGATGTGAAAGGTGATTGGCGTCCATTATTATTTCTAATGACTGATGGCTCGCCTTCAGATGTCTATGCGTATCAACAAATGCTTCCAACCATTAAACAGTTAAATTTTGCCACAATTGTTGCCTGTGCAGCAGGCCCGAAAGCTAAAACAGAATCGTTATTACAACTGACCAGTCAAGTCGTTGTTTTAGACAGTATGGACTCAAACAGCTTTGCAAGTTTCTTTAAATGGGTTTCTGCAAGTGTTGTTGCAGGCAGTAGTAGTGCAGGCGTGACGGATTCAATTTCATTGCCACCGCCACCTGCTGAAATTCAATTGGTTTTATAAGTTGAATGTTCTTTTACTTATACTGTATGTGAGAAAACCAATACTGTGTAAATAGAAAAGCTTGCGTTGTTCTGTAAAAATAAACAGGTGGAAGTATGCGTAGATTGCCCGTATTTTTTGTACTTGATTGCTCTGAGTCTATGGTGGGAGAGCCGATAGATTCTGTGCAAGAAGGTGTTGAGCTGATTTTAAGTGGTTTAAGAAAAGATCCGTATGCTCTTGAAACAGTTTATATTTCTATTATTGCTTATGCAGGCATTGTACGTACCTTAGTTCCTTTAACTGAACTCTTTGCATTTAATCATTTTAGCTTGCCTTTAGGTGGTGGAACGCATTTGGGTAAAGCTCTTGATCATTTGGGGCAAGAAATTGATCGTTATGTACTAAAAACCACGACAGAGGTTAAAGGTGATTGGAAACCCATGGTTTACATTTTTACTGATGGTCGTCCGACAGATGAATATGAGCAAGCAATTCAGCGTTGGAATATGCAATATGCCAATAAAGCTACAGTGGTTGCCATAGGACTTGGTGCAGATGTTGATTTTTCTATATTGAAGAAAATCACTGAAAATACCATTTCGATTGATCAAATTACTCCTGAATATGTCAAAGGGCTATGTAAATGGATTACTGCTTCCGTTGTGTCGCAAAGTATTAGCGTGGGAAGTAATCAGCAGAAGAATGATTTACTACCTTTAGATGAACGTTATATGCGTTTAGCAAAAGATGCTTTATCCATCAGTAAAAATAAGGTCGATGAAAATTGTGCAACATTTGTTGGACGTTGTCAGAAAATGGGTAAGCCTTATATCATCAAATATACCAAGAACTTACAGTATAAAAGTCCTGCCGATTTAAATATCAATATTTATAATTTTAAGCTTAATACCTGTAGTGTTATTTCAGAAGAATATTTTACGTGGTCGGATCATCAAGCACCAAATAAGCAAATTAACACAGCGGAGTTGGATGGATTTCCTGAGTGTCCGCACTGTTTTGCTGAAACGGCTTTTGCAGTCTGTGGTTGTGGCAATTTGATGTGTTATGACGGTTACCGAGAATCTGTGGTATGTCCATGGTGTCGTCGACAAATTAGTTTTTCATCGGGTGGTGGTGACTTCGATCTTACACGTGGACAGGGTTAGTCGTTCAAGGTTAGATTATTTCGTATCAATATCAATTTAAAATGCATTTTTGCAATATGAAATTCGAATAAAATAAACATGAGGCTGAACATGGACGGTGATGTATGCAAAATCAAGAAAATTTTGGAACACAATTTATCTGAGTTTGATGAGCATTTTATTCAATTTTTATTGCGAGATTCGCAGAATTTGAAACAACTTTCAAAATTAATCAATGAACTTGAAAAAGTAAAAGCATCTTCAAATTATGACTCATTGATTGATGAGCCAAGTCGCACTGAATCTCACCTAATATCTGAATTTGATGTAGAAAATGATTTTAAAACTGACTTTAAAATCATTGAAAAACAAGATGTCGCCGTGATCACGGATTTTATTGATGAATATACGCAAGAACAAGAAAAATTGCAGAGTGACTTAAATTCAATACATCAAGAAACGATAATTGTAGACGTTGAACAACCAATCACAGCAAGCAATGAGCAGGTGTCTGAAAATATGATTCCTGAAATTATTGTTGAAGAGGACGCAGTCGAGCCCATAGAAAATGTCCCTGCGGAAATAGAACAAAATAGATTAGAGATTGAAAGCGTGTTTAGACGAAGTAAATATGAAGATATAAAATTTCAAGTCGATAATGCTCGAGTTGGACAAGCCTATCAATCGAAAATTACGGTGATTTCGCCACATGATACAAGTGAAATCAGCTACAAAGCAGATAGTTTTAAATTCCCCAATACACAGTTTTATTTTGATGAAGATACAAAAAGCATTCATGGTCAGCCAGTAGAAGCAAATCTCATTGAGTTTAGTTTTCAATTTATTGCTGAGGGTGAAACCCGATCTGCACAGTGTCGACTCAATGTTATTGCCGACCCACGTAGTTTATGGAAAGTGATTGAACCTGAATCAGGGCAGGAGTTTGTTAAGGTTCATTTAGATCAAGCCGTTATTGAAACCCCGAACTATAAAATAGTCGCTGCAAGTCGCCGTGGACGTTCACATGAACATGCGGGCTCATTTCGTGATGATGATTTTGCGATTCATTTGATTGAAGATAGCTCTTGGTCGATCATTACTGTAGCGGATGGTGCAGGCAGTGCGAAATATTCTAGAGAAGGTTCTCGAATTGCAGTAGATATTGTACAGAATGAATTTAAGCGTTATCTGAACCCCTATACGATAGATGATCTAAACAATGATTTAGCCAAATGGCAGGTGGGTAGTCAAGATGACGTCACCGTCGGTGTCGCAACGAAATTAAATCAACAATTTCATCATGTTTACTATGAAATCTATAAATCCATTCTCAATCAAATTGAGCTACAAGCGACAGATTTAGGCGCAAATACCAAAGATTTTTCAACGACATTATTAGTCGCAGTCGTCTGTAAGTTGGCTGATAAAACTTTTGTTAGTACATTCTCTGTGGGAGATGGTGCAATTGCGTTATATAGTGAAAGCAATTTACGTTTAATGAATGATCCCGATGGTGGCGAATATGCAGGGCAAACCCGCTTCCTTGACCGTAGCATTGCGCATGATTTTACCAATAGATTAAAGATTGGTTGCTTTACTGATGTCGATGCCATTTTGCTCATGACTGATGGTATTTCAGACCCGATATTTGAAACAGATTCAGGCTTGCTGAACTTTGTGAAATGGCAAAAATTGTATGCTGAGCTTGATCCACTCATGCAAATTGAATCTGCTGATACGGCTTTATTGGAATGGATGCACTTTTTTACACCAGGGCATCATGATGACAGAACCATGGCTGTCTTATGGAATAAGCACTCAAGTTAAAATACGTCACCGTTATATATATTGTATAAAAATAGATGCTTAGGTAAAAAATATGTCAGCAAAAATTATTAAATGCAAAACTATTGATGGTCGGGATATTGAGTTTGTCGACGAAATTATAGGTTCAGGAGCGATGAAAGATGTGTATTTTTCACCTGATCGTAGTTATGTCGTGTGTTTTTTTAGCAAAGAAAAGAATAAGTTTTATGATTCAAAGGCAACACTTGAACAGCAAAAAGATCGTTTAAAAGAAATTGTCGGTAATAAATGGCAAGGAATTTTTAATGGTGTCGGTGGAGAATATTGGAAAAACATTTTCTGTTGGCCCGACGGTTTAGTTGAATATAACAATTTATTAGGCATAACTGCACCAACTTATAAAAATCAATTCTTCTTTGAGTTTGGCTCTAAAAATAATGATTTTTTACAAATTAAAGGCAAAGAAAAAGAAGGAAAATGGTTTGCAAGTGCAAATAATCAAAATAAATTTTTAGATGAACGTGAAAAAGGCAATTGGTTAAATTATTTAAAAATAGGTATTTTAATTGCACGTGCAGTACGTCGTATGCACGCGGCAGGTTTAGCGCATTCAGATCTATCTTATAAAAATGTCTTGGTCGATCCTGTTACAGGCAATGCCTGCGTGATTGATGTCGATGGCTTGGTTGTTCCAGGTAAATACCCGCCTGATGTGGTGGGAACACCTGATTTTATTGCCCCTGAGGTGGTGCGAACGAGTCATTTATCGAAAGACAATCCTGACCGTTTTCTACCTAGTATCGCCACAGATAAACATGCCTTAGCTGTTCTGATTTATATGTATTTGCTGTATCGCCATCCGCTGCGTGGCGGAAAAATTCATGATATGAGTGATCCACAAAAAGATGAAACTTTAGGCATGGGTGAAAAAGCACTCTTTATTGAACATCCAGCAGATCATTCTAATCAGGTGAAAACATCACAACTGAAAGTGAGTCAACAGCCGTGGGCAGATCCTGCAAAAGTACCTTATACCGTGACAGGCCCGTATTTATCTGAATTATTTAAGAAAAGTTTTATTGACGGTTTACATGATCCTGCAAAGCGTCCTTCAGCCAATGAATGGGAAACTGCTTTGGTGAAAACGGTAGATCTTATCCAACCGTGTCGTAATCATCGTTGTGGTCAGAAATGGTATGTTTTTGATAATTCGACTCAACCTGAATGTCCATTTTGTCATACTCCATTTAAAGGTAAATTACCAATTTTGAATTTGTATTCTGCACGGCAACAAGGCAATTTTAGATCCGATAACCATCGTTTAATGGTGTGGACAGGACAGTCCATTTACGCATGGCATGCCAATAATTTAATTGCACCGAATGAACGTTTGACTGCTGATCAAATTAAACGTAAGGGTTATTTTGTTTTACATAATGATGTGTGGTGGTTGGTGAATGAAGACTTACCTGATTTAACCGATGTGGCGAATAAAACCGCAATTCCAATTGGTGGAAAAATTGAACTAAAAGAGGGCGTACAGATTTTATTTTCCAAAGAAGATGGTGGACGTCTTGCTGTGGTGCAAATGGTTGAAGCATAAAAACTCCTTTTCTTGTGCTAAATATGGTTTAGGAATGAGGAGTTAGCTTGGTAAGAGGATAGAGAGAGCTTTAAATAAAAACCCTCTCCCTTGCGTAGCAGTGCGACTCAGCTCCTGAAAGGTAAGAGAACACTCATATCTAAAACTTAATTTGTTTAATTAACAATTTCGCTAAAAGGATAAATCCATTTACATTTACACTGATTTCGCCATATGCTGCGGTTTTACCAAGCCAAAGGTTTTATAACGTAATAAAATCATTTCAGCCCAATTTTTATGTGTTGCAGGTTCAATCATCGAGCCATGACTTTTAAATACACTTTTTGCATCATGTGCCAAAATCAATTGAGCTTCTTGAAATTCTTCAGCTTGTACCTGAAAAGATTGATGAATATGTTCAATTTGCTTCGGATGAATAGCGGTTTTGGTGTAAATCCCGTTATTCATATCTTGTTCAATTTCTTGTTTGAGTAAATGGATATTCTCAAAATGCTCACAGACAGGAGAACTCAATTGAAATCCATTCGGAATGAATAATCCTGCAAGTTGTGAAATCAATAGTCCTACAGGAGTCTGATAAATCGTGGTATTTTTTGGACGGCGTAAATTCAGGCATGACAGCAGATCATTGCCACCAATTCTTAAACATAAAGTTTTATGAAAATCATATTTGAGTGCCTGATAGAGCTCAATATTATGTGAGACATCAAATATTTCTTTGGTTTCAAGTGTCGGCATATATTGTAAATTGGCAGGTAAAATATCCATCCAGTTTTGTAAACTTGCCATATTAAACTTAGGTAAAATCATGCCGTTATAGGTTTGGTTTAGATTCCAATCGACAATATGTTTCGCCATTTCAACATTTCTTGGTCGAATAAAAATGGCAGGGGCTTTTAAATTTGGTTCATCAAGTCTTCTTTGCAGTAAATGTTTTAAATTGACCATTGCGGTCTGTACATCTTTTTCCAAGACAGCATCTTCTAAACAAACTGCTAAAGACTGAATGAATGGGAATTTTTCACCTTGTGTGACCTCCCAAAGTTGCTCATGAGTCGCAGGGATATACATGGTTGCGCCAAGTTCAATCGCATGTTGCAGTGCTTTCATTGATTTTTCTCAACTCTTTTTATCAGTGTGACTGCATGATAAGGACCTAATTTTGAACCTAAAATATCTACAGGAATATTTTGTTCACGTGCAAAGTGTAATAACAATTGAACGTGAGGATTGTTTGCATCTTTAATGAGAATTTTTTCAGGCACTCGTCTCAGCACTGCTCGTGTTGCTTCAGCAATACTGGGTTTGATGTAATTAATATTGGAAATGGAATATTCTGTTTTAATCCATTCAATGGTTTCAGCACAAAATTGTTGTTGCTTTAAGCGAATTGAATTGTTCCAAACTACAGTATCAACTTGTGGATTTAAATCGATTTTTTGCAGTATTCTTTCAATAAAGTCGACTGATAAATCATACGGCTTCAAGTGGTCATAGATTAGGCAACTGTGCCATTTTTGCGGATTATAACAATCATTTTGAGCTTCTTCGAGTGCAATAGGCTGCTTTAAAATAGTTCGAGAGGTTAAACCTGAAATTACCGAACCGAGCATGCCAAAAGGAATCAGCCAATCATCACTGCTTGCGCTTAGCCATGAATAACCACCTAAGTCGGATAGAGTGACTAAACGAGGAATTTGCCAATTTTCATCAAATAATTCAGGGATATGCTGTACATTTTGCGTTAATTCTTTGCAAATCGCTCCTTTGCCTGTCCAACCATCGACAAAGACAATATTTTCAGCGCCATGTTGCGAAATGATCGCTTGTAATGCACCAAAATCAATGCCTCGATCTCGAATAATACTGATGCCGTAATGATAGCAAACTTGCTTTTTTTCAATGCAATGCTTGAGTAAAACGCCCAGTGGTACGCCTGCACGCACCAAACTAATCAATACCAAAGGTTGATTTTCAAAGCGTTGTAGTAATTGATTGGCAATTTTTTGTACTTCTTCTGCGAGGCGTTGTGAGCCTTGTTCAAACGCATATTGGAAATGTTGCATTTGTGCTGTAGAAGGTGGATTTTCTACACTAATCATTTGTGAATAATGCATTTTCCCCGATTGAATCAAATACTCTTTTTCTTTGACATCAGTCGGTGCAATATCATCAATTTGCATGAGAAAAGTTACATCTTCAGGGCGATATGAACCGTGAAAACCTAATTTAGTGAATTTTTCATTGAGTGGTGATTTCACACGCTCAATGTCGTCAACTTGACTTTTTTCAACCAAATGAGAGAGATTAGACATGACCTAAATATCCTTTTGTGTCAAAATCTTGAGAGAGTTTGGTATTTAAAAATGTATCAAGTTGACTTTTTTTCGGCATACCGTACCAATCACAGCTCGTCAAAAATCCTGCATCAGAAAGGCTATCGCCTAAGCCTAAAATAGGGCGTTCACGTTGCGGATCGTGTTTATTGATATAAAATTCAACAGCACTTTTCTTGCTGACATGATGAGGGATAATTGCGAGATTATTCCCATTAATATGCACATAACATTGATCAAGAATATTTTGAGGCAGTTTTTCAAGCAGTTGATCTAAAAATAATTCACCAGCATGTTTTTGTTTAGCAACCGCATAAATGGCTAAATTATTCTCCACCAATGTCCAAGTGCGAACTTCACCTAAATCTTTGGCATATTCATGTAAGGCATCGGCTAAATCGACCATGACATCATGCAATTTGAGTTCAGATTGTTGTTGAATTTCAACCCATTCCAAATCAATATTTAAGTTATGGTCTAAAATAGTACCGCCATGTGAACAAACCGCACCATATTGAAAGGGCAACTGCACACGCTTAAAGCCTTCTACAGAACGTGCTGTCACAGGAACAACATCCGCAGATTCAAGCAACCAATTGACAAAAAATTGTTGTTTTTGATTCATAAAAGACAGCGGTTCACCATGTTTATCTGTGGTGGCAATTTTATGCTGTTCAGTCGGTTGTTGCTTACGATGTGTTTGAAACAGTGTGTCATCTAAATCCACAAAAACAAGAGGCTTATGATTCATAGCTAATCACTTCTAAATTTTTAATTTGTTCAAATAGGTTAGGATCGACACTATCTTTTGCAGTTTCAATCACTAAAAGAACACGATCAAAATCTTGATGTTTGACGTTATAGGCAAAATTGGAAATATTTAACCCATAATTATCATGAAAATGGCAAATGCTTTGAATTGCATGACCTTGCATAATCGGTGAACGCGTGGTTGAACTGAAATAAGTTTCAGCACCTTGTTGTTCGAGTTTTTCAGCGATTAAAAAAGGAATCCAACTAAACTCACCTGAACCTAAAACTAAAATTTTCTCGCCTGCTCGGTTAATTTTGACATTTTCCCATGCGGAACATTCTAAATAACACGGTTCACGCCCCCAATCACTTGGTGCAATAATCTTGCCAGCTTGTTGTTGCGTTGAACTGACATTGACTGTTTCAAGGTTGACTTGACGATTGTTCGCTTTCCATTCCCAATTTCCATGCAGTAATGAAATCACATCGACAGGAATATCTAAATCATCAGTTTTGAGGCGATCGGTTGCCCAATTGACCAAAGTTACCAAAATAATGCGTTCAATTTGATTTAAGCCAGATTTCTGTAAACTCTCAATCAGGTTTTTAAATGTTTTTCCTGTAGAAATTTCATCATCTATAAGAATTAATGTTTTTGCATCAATGACTTTTTGATGTTTTTCAGTATCATGGCTACTTAAGATAAATTGATCTTGAGCATGACTATGTTCTTCTAAGAATAAACCCAAGGTCGGTAAGGTCGAAACTGGATGTCGAGTTGTGGTTAAAAAGATGGCATTTTGCCCATAGTCTTTTTTCAGTTCACGATAAACACCTGCACCTAAGCCGACAGCCGTTTCAGCCATACCCACGACACAGATTGGACCTTGTAGATCTTTAGGAATTAAATCCGCTAAATCTTCGTAGCTATGTTTCATTAGTGATGGAGGAACAGGAATATGTTTTCCTAAAACTTTGGAAACAAATAAAAAAGCTCTTTTAGGATTAATTCTTTCAGCAAAATCGAGGAGTCGATCTAAATTCCATTCTGCATGGTGATGATGGACTTGAACATTGATACTTCCACGGCTTAATTCTATTTCTTTCATCTAAATCAGAGATCCATTTTAACGCTATAGCTTAGCGGAAAAGCTTTTACGGGAGATTGTGGTTCATTACGTTGTAATTGCAAATTCAATTTTTCAGCAAAAAGTTCTGCGACTAAATTCACGCCTGTATGTTTGCTATAGGCAAATCCACCTGCAGGACGAGGGTTAATTTCTAAAATGTGCCAATTTAAATCTTGATCTTGTTTAAATTGAATATTAATCAGTCCATCACATTGGAAAAGCGCAACGAGTTCTATACACGTTTGATGACATGGATGCTCTAAATAGCACTCCTGAAAGTAATCGTGCTTAATACGTGTGACTTGTGCAATAATTTTTCCATTGCTACAGGCAATATCAACAGAACATTCACGACCTGCTAAATAAGGCATCACTAAATATTTAATGGGTTTTTCTTGCTGACTATAAGCTTCAATAAACTGTTGTGTATTACATTTAAATGCAGACTCAAAAGTCTTAAAATAATTCACATGATTTTGTAAGCGTAAAAAACCTGCGCCATATACGCCATACACAGGTTTTACACACAATTCAGTATGTTGCTGTTGCAGTTCGTCAATAGCGATTTGCAAAGATTCAGTCGAGTTTGCTAAACGTGCAGGAATCGCAGGTAAGTTTTGAGCTTCACACTTGAGGGTAAACTGATATTTATTGTTGATGAGATCGTGGAAGTCATGATTGACCGCACCTGTGATCAACGTAATTTGATGTGCTTCAAACTCGGGACGCAAGGATTCAAGATACTGGCTATGTTTACCCGCAAAGAGAATGTTGATTTTGTGTTCAATACATTTTTGCAAAAGCCACGGTGCACTTTCTGAAATTTTCGGTTGTTCAAAATAATGCTCTAAATTGACGAGTTCAGGTCGATTACGACTGTGTGACGTATAAACAATCAATTGGTCGGATAAATTTGAATTGTTGAGTAATTCAATGATATCAATTTGACAAGAGTAGCACTCTGCGATCCATATTTTATATTGCTGTAGCACGTTTTTTTCAATCTCAGAATAAATGTTAAAAATAAAAAAATCAGTGCGATATTATAGTGTAAAAATTCTAAAAACATTTAAATTAAAATTATATATGAACGATTTATTTTAAAATTATAGGCAGTTTAAAAAATAGATAATTAACAAAATCCTCACATTATGTGCTTGAGATTACGCTATTTTATGGTAAAACATGATTAAATATTTTTTACTTATTTAATGATTTATGACTAAAGAAGCACGAACGTATTTATTTTAAATTTACAGATTTTTTTATTTAAATATAAATTTTATCACGATGTGATAATTATTTTTTTGTTGGGGGCGATATGCAGTTAATTGCAGGCAGTAATATTCAACTTTCTGAGCAAGAAGTTGAGATTTGGATTAAAACGAGTTTTTCTTCAGCACTCGAATTAGATGTTACAGCTTATTTATTAGATGCAAATACTCAAAAGGTTCGTGGCGATCACGATATGATTTTTTATGGGCAGACTCAAACGCATAATCAAAGTATTGTGCTGATGGAGTCAACGTCAAAAACGCCTTATTTGACTAAGATAAAAATTAATACTGCACGTATAGATGCACAAATTCAGAAAATTGCACTGTGTGTGACTTTAAATGAACCATATCAGTTGAGCCAAGTGCAACCGATTGAGCTTGAACTGTATGGCGCAAATCAAAAAATCGCATTTGCACAAGTAAATACGCAAAATAAAACTGAAAAAGCCCTTATTTTGGCTGAAATATATTTACACAAAGGACATTGGAAATTCCGCTTTGTTGATCAGGGGTTTAATGGTGGCTTAAAACCTTTATCTGAAAATTTTGGTGTTGTGATTGCTCAAGATGTTCAGCAACCTACACCTACACCTACACCTACACCTACACCTACACCTACACCTACACCTACACCTACACCTACACCTACACCTACACCGTCATCGAATATTAATTTATCTAAAATTAAACTCGATAAAAATAATTCAAGTATTAATCTAACAAAACAGGGTTCGGGCTTTGGTAAAATTTCTGTCAATTTGAATTGGAATAAAAGTTCTCCAAAATCAACATCATTTTTTCAAAAACTGACAAGGTCAGATTCTATTGATTTAGATTTGGGTGCAATGATTCAATTTAAAAATGGTGAGATTAATCTTGTCCAATCATTGGGTAATCGTTTTGGTCATTTTGATGCTAGACCATTTATCAAGTTAGATGCTGATGATCGTACAGGATCATCCATAAATGGTGAAAACTTACATATTAATGGAAATCAGTGGGAACAGATTGAAAGAATCCTCATCTATACCTATATATATGAGGGTGCTGCAAATTGGGCTGCCACAGATGGTGTTGTCACCATTAAAATTCCGAATCAATCTGAAATTGAAGTCCGTTTAACAGATGGTAACCAACTCAAAACATGCGCTATTGTAGAATTACGCAATATTAATGGTGCAATTCAAGCAAATCGTGAAGTGCGCTATTTTAGAGACCAAAAGTATTTAGATGAGTATTATCGATTTGGTTTTAATTGGACTCAAGGTTCCAAAGACTAATTTTAATAGATCAAGCTTGTTTCTATTCATTCGTAAAATTTGAAAAACGTAAAACTCTAGAAGGACAACAAAATGGCAATTTCTTTAAATAAGGGTGGAAATTTATCACTCAGTAAAACAGATCCAAATTTAACACATGTTTTGGTCGGTTTAGGTTGGGATGCACGTTCAACAGATGGCGTAGATTTTGACTTAGATGCTTCAGCATTTTTACTTAATGAAAGCGGTAAAGTTCGTGCTGAAACAGATTTTATTTTTTATAACCAAACACGTTCACCAGAAGGCTCAGTTGAACACACAGGCGATAACCGTACAGGCGCAGGTGATGGTGATGATGAGTCCGTTAAAATTGACTTAAGCAAAGTGCCCGCAGAAATACAAAAAATTGCGATTACAGTGACCATTCATGAAGGTGAAAGCCGTGGTCAAAATTTTGGTCAAGTTCAAAATGCGTTTATTCGTATTGTGAATGATCAAAGTAATACTGAAATTGTACGTTTTGATTTAAATGAAGATTACTCGACTGAAACAGCAATGATCTTTGGTGAATTGTATCGTCATAATGGTGAATGGAAGTTCCGTGCTGTGGGTCAAGGTTATGCAGGTGGTTTGGGGGCAATGTGTCGCCAATTTGGAATCAGCATTTAATCTGAGAGTTTATTGAATGAAACATTTCCGATTTTCAATCATTTTTTCTGTTATCTGTTTAGCGATTTCAGCCTATTGGGGTTTTACCCATGGCCCTGAGGCGGGTATTGCGAGTATGTTCAAAGTACTCGCAATTACAGCCATTCTAGCGGTAATGGAAGTTTCATTGTCGTTTGATAATGCTGTTGTCAATGCTTCTGTACTACGACATTGGAATCATTTTTGGCGTACATTGTTTTTAACCGTCGGTATTGTGATTGCTGTTTTTGGTATGCGTTTAGTCTTCCCATTACTGATTGTTGGTGTGACTGCCGATATGAGTATGGTTGAAGTGGCTAAACTCGCTTTAAATGATCCAAAGACATATTCTGAAAAACTGATGGCGCATCATGCTGAAATTGCAGCATTTGGTGGCATGTTCTTATTATTGGTGTTCTTAAACTTCTTATTTGATGATGAGAAAGATGAGCATTGGTTTCATTGGTTGGAAGCAAAACTTGCCGATTTAGGCAATATCCAAGCGATTTCAGTGTTCATTTCCCTTTGTATCCTCCTTATTATGGCGAGTTTTGTTGCAGAAACGTCACGCCTTGTTGTTGTTATGGCAGGTATTTGGGGCATCGTGGTATATGTTGGGGTACAAGTACTCGGACATTTACTTGAGGGTAGTTCGCATGATGATGAAGACGATGAGCCACAATCTAATGGTGCACCCGTTACAGGTACGATTGTAAAAGGTGGTATTGGTGGTTTCTTATATTTAGAAGTCCTCGATGCATCTTTTAGTTTTGACGGGGTGATCGGTGCTTTTGCAATCACCAGTGATGTTGTTGTGATTATGCTAGGTTTAGCCATTGGTGCTATTTTCGTGCGTTCAATGACAGTATATTTGGTCGAAAAAGGCACATTGGAAGCTTATGTGTTTTTAGAACATGGTGCTCACTATGCAATTGGTGCTTTAGCACTGATTATGATTGCAAGTGGTACAGGCATTCATGTTCCTGAGGTTGTTACAGGTTTAATCGGTGTTGCTTTCATCGTTTGGGCTGTTATTTCATCTATTTCATATAGTAAAAAGCAAGAATCAATTGAATCAACAACGGAAGAAGGAAAGTAAACATGGCAATTAATTTATCAAAAGGCGGCAATATCAACCTGTCTAAAACTGCACCGACAATGAATAAAGTCGATTTAGGTTTAGGTTGGAATCCACGCGCGACAGATGGTAAAGCTTTTGATTTAGATGCAGTTGCATTTTTAACAGGCGAAAATGGCAAAGTATTAGGAGATGGCGGTTTTATTTTCTTCAACCAAAAAAATTCACCATGTGGTTCTGTAAATCATAATGGTGATAACCGTACAGGTGATGGCGAAGGTGATGATGAGTCAATTTCTGTAGATCTTTCAAAAGTTCCTGCTGATGTTGCTAAAATTGTATTTGCTGTAACTATCCATGAAGGTCAGCAAAATGGTCAAAACTTCGGAATGGTTGATAAAGCCTATATCCGTGTAATTAACCAAGATAATAATGCTGAAGAACTTGCTCGTTTTGACTTATCTGAAGATGGTAGTACTGAAGTTGCAATGATCTTCGGTGAATTATACCGTCACGCTGGTGAATGGAAATTTAAAGCGGTAGGTCAAGGCTTTAATGGTGGCTTAGGTGCGCTTGCAGCGAACTATGGCGTTGCTGTTTAAGGTTTAGAACACAAATACTAAAAGATAAATCTTTTAGTATTTGAAAGTAATTTTTATTTGTTTTAGTAAATTAGATTATTTTCAAATACTAAAATAAAAAACAGGCAATTGATTATGGGGGGATAACCGCATTAATCAGGACTGTTTTTTGAATGGATGTATATGGTTAAAAGTAGCACAAGCAAAAAAGTATTATTTGAGAGTGAGAATTAATCATGGCTAAATTTGATTTGGTGGGCAGCCCGGAGCCATTTCTATTGGTAGATTTGGTACAAGGTGAAAAAATCTATTGTGAATCAGATGCAATGGTCATGATTGAACAGAACCTTGAATTAGGTGGGCAACTACGTGGCGGGTTATTTCAATCCTTCATGCGTCGCTTTACGACAGGTGAATCCCTATTTCAGCAGGAAATCAAAGCATCATTTGGCAATGGACAATGTCTACTGTCACCAAACCTAGATGGTGATATGCAACTTTTAGATATTGGACCACGACAATATGTGTTGTCCGATGGTGCCTTTGTGGCAGCCACAGAGCATGTCAATGTAAAAGCCAAGATTCAAACCAATTTAGGCGGTGGATTTTTTGGTGATACTGGTGGTTTTGTCATTATGGAAGCCTCAGGGCAAGGACAACTGTGTATTTCAGGCTGCGGGACTCTTATGGAAGTGGATGTCAGTACTGAAAATGGTGAAACCACCATTGATAATGGTCATGTTGTGGCGTGGGATTCAACCTTAAGTTATAACATTGGTATGCCAAGCTCACAAAATAGAGGAATGATGGGGAATTTACTCAATAGCTTTACCAGTGGGGAAGGCATGGTTTTGAAGTTTCGAGGTAATGGTAAAGTCATTATTTGTTCGAGAAATCGAAAAAGCTATGTGACGTGGTTAGCATCAGCATTAAATTTAAATAGAAGCAATTAAAACAGAGGATATATTTCATGGGTATTAGTTTAGTTAAAGGTCAAAAAATCTCTTTAGAAAAAGGTGATGGGTCATCATTAACTCAGATTTATTTGGGCGCAGGTTGGGATGTAGCTAAAAGTGGCGGTGGCTTTTTTGGTATGTTTAAAGGCGGGGATGATTCTATCGACTTAGATGCATCACTTATTCTTTTTAATGAAAATAATCAACCACTCGATGCAGTTTGGTTTGGACAGTTAAAAAGTAAAGATGGCAGTATTTGGCATTCAGGAGATAACCGTACAGGCGCAGGTGATGGTGATGATGAAGTCATTCATGTTGACTTAACTAAAGTTCCGCCTCAAGTGAAATCTATTGTATTTACCATTAGTAGTTTCCGTGGACAAACATTTGAAAGCGTTGAAAATGCATTTTGTCGTGTAGTGGATGCAACTAGCAATACTGAAATTGCAAAGTATAATTTATCTGCGAAGGGTAATTATACTGCACTGATTGTTGCAAAAGTTTATCGTCATAACGGTGCTTGGAAAATGTCTGCGCTTGGTGAAACCAGTAATGGTAAAACGATTCAAGATATGATTCCTTCGATTCTACCTGTTTTATAAGTAAGCCTGTTTGCATAAAAACGTAGCGCTTTATTCTTAATCCCTAGAGTGTTTACTTGTAATAGATAAGACCCTAAAAAACTCAGTAAATTTATTTACTGAGTTTTTTATTTTTTAAATGCAGTGAAAGCGTACATAAACTTTATCAAAAGTGGCATTTGCCTTTATAATATGTTCCATTATTTTTGGTATCAGTTTAAAGCCCTATTTTGCTTGTTGATGCCAAGCGCTTTTTAAGTTATTTATGCTTTGATTCGGCTTATCTCAAGATTTACATCGTTGATGTGTCAATTCATATACACATAATACTATTTCAGGTATCCGTATGGAAATTAAGGTTAATTATCTCGACAATCTTCGTCAGGAAGCTAAGTTCGATGATTTCACAGTCATTGCCGATCAACCGATCCGTTATAAAGGCGATGGTTCTGCACCAGGTCCATTCGATTATTTTTTAGCATCTTCTGCACTATGTGCCGCTTATTTCGTGAAAGTGTATTGTGCGGCGCGTGATATTCCAACAGAAAATATCCGTTTATCACAAAACAATATTGTCGATCCTGAAAACCGCTATAAACAGATTTTTAAAATTCAAGTTGAACTACCTGCGGAGATTTCTGACAAAGACCGTCAAGGTATTTTGCGTTCAATTGACCGTTGTACGGTAAAGAAAGTCATTCAGAATAATCCTGAGTTCGTGATTGAAGAAGTTGAAAGTATTGATGCTGATGCACAAGCTTTGCTTATGCCGAGCCTTGCACAAGACAGCAGTACCTATATTGCAGGGAAAGACCTACCTTTAGAAGAAACCATTGCCAATATGTCGGGGATTTTGGCAAATTTGGGTATGAAGATTGAAATTGCGTCATGGCGAAATATTGTACCAAATGTATGGTCACTACATATTCGTGATGCACAATCGCCAATGTGTTTTACCAATGGTAAAGGTTCTACCAAAGAAAGTGCTTTAGCTTCTGCGCTAGGTGAATTCATTGAGCGTTTGAATTGTAACTTCTTCTATAACGATCAGTTTTGGGGTACAGAAATTGCCAATGCTGAATTTGTACATTATCCAAATGAAAAGTGGTTTAAGCCAGGTAAAAAGGGTGCTTTGCCGAAAGAAATTTTGGATGAATATACCTTAGAAATTTATAACCCTGAAGATGAGTTACTCGGTACGCATTTATATGACACCAATTCGGGCAATACTGAACGTGGTATTTGTTCATTACCATTTGTTCGTCAGTCAGATGGTGAGACGGTTTATTTCCCATCTAATCTAATTGAAAACTTATACTTGTCTAATGGTATGAGTGCAGGGAATACCTTAGCTGAAGCACAAGTTCAATGTTTGTCTGAAATTTTTGAACGTGCTGTAAAACGTGAAATTTTGGAAGGTGAAATCGCACTTCCTGATGTGCCTGCTGAAGTTTTAGCAAAATATCCAAGTATTGTTGAAGGCATTAAAGGCTTAGAAGAGCAAGGCTTCCCGATTTTAGTCAAAGATGCGTCATTGGGCGGTGAATTTCCTGTGATGTGTGTGACCCTGATGAACCCACGTACAGGCGGTGTATTCGCTTCATTTGGCGCACATCCAAGCATGGAAGTAGCGATTGAGCGTAGTTTAACGGAATTATTACAAGGTCGTAGTTTTGAGGGTCTAAATGATCTACCAAAACCGACATTTAGCAGTAACGCCGTGACTGAACCGAATAACTATGTTGAGCATTTTATCGATTCAAGCGGTGTGGTGTCGTGGAAATTCTTTAGTGCTCAAGCTGATCATGAATTTGTTGAATGGGATTTCACTGCTGAAGGTGAAAATTCCAATGCAGAAGAAGCGGCAACTCTGTTCGGTATTCTTAAAGAAATGGGCAAAGAAGTTTATATGGCGGTATATGATCAATTGGGTGCAATTGCTTGCCGTATCTTAGTGCCTGACTATTCAGAAATTTATTTGGTTGAAGATCTCATTTGGGACAATACCAATAAGGCATTGGGCTTCCGTGAAGATATTTTAAATTTACACCGTTTAGATGACGAGCAGCTCGAAGCTTTAGCAGAACGCCTTGAAGAAGTAGAAGTTGATGACTATACCGATATTGTGACCTTGATCGGAATTGAGTTTGATGACAATACGGTTTGGGGTCAGTTGACTATTCTTGAGCTTAAGTTGCTAATTTATATTGCACTACAAGCTTTTGAAGAAGCTAAAGAGTTGGTTGAACAATTCTTACAATACAACACCAATACTGTTGAACGTGGATTATTCTATCAATGTTTAAATGTGGTGCTTGAGGTTGAACTTGATGATGATCTTGATCTGAATGATTATGAGATTAATTTCCGTCGTATGTTTGGTGATGAGCGTATGGACGCCGTGATTGGTTCAATGGATGGTTCAATACGTTTCTACGGTTTAACTGAAACCAATATGCAACTTGAAGGGCTTGATCGTCATTTACGTTTGATTGAGAGCTATAAGAAATTACATGCAGCGAGAGCTAAGGCAGTTAGCTTGAACTAAACTAGATATATTCTCAGGTTAAATGATGAAAAATAAAAACCCATCGGTATGAAATATACGGATGGGTTTTTTATTTTGATCATTTTAAAAATGAATGATTACAAAATAGCCTAAGCAATATTTAATTTTTAAATAAAAAATTTCATAAGATAATTAGACTTAAAAATATATTTAAATTGGAAGCTTACTTCTTATATTTTTTCCAATTTCTATAATTCGTAGAAGAGTCATTAAGTGATACATTTTTATATATCCTTATTAATTTAATTCATCCATTTAAATGATCTATAGAGTTTTAAAATGATTTGTAAGCTTTTTTGAACAATTTTAACTCCTCCTAAATCCACATCAGACCCGATGCCGAATACTACAATTATTCCCCCTAAATATCACTGTGAAAAACTTACCAATCAGTTGTTACTGAGACAGGGTGGACATTTGATTTATAGTGTTATTAGTATTTCTCTATTTTATTAAAGTTAAATCTGTTTTTGTTTCAGTATAATTTTGGAAACACCGCCGAAAATATAACTCAGTAGATGAGAACATCTTAAAAATCGAAAAGTTTGTTCCTTTGTTAAGTAAAAAACAAAAAATAAATTTGACAGATATAAAGCAAAGCTAATAACTCTTAGCATCAATGAGAATGTTATATAACAAGCTTGATTCAAGAAGAAAAAATTAGATTACATTCCTGAGTTCCCTTGCTGTTTCCTGAAGCAAAGGTAAAATTTGTTGGATTAAATATTCTTTGGTTGATCTTGCAGTTGGAGAAACTATATTGAGTGCAGCAACAATATTTCCCTTAGGGCCATAAATTGGAACAGCCAATGCATGAACACCCAGTTCATGCTCTTCACTTGAATAACACCAATCTTGTTCTTTAACTGCTTCCAATAAGGATAAAAATGAAGTGTTATCAATGATGCTATATTTGGTTAAACGCTTTAAGGGATATTTTTCGAGCCATTTAATTTGTTCCGCAATATCTAAATATGCAAGTAATATTTTACCAGCTGATGTTGCATGTGCTGGAAGACGATTACCCAAATGCAAACCATAAGGATTTACTCGATCTGTTTGTTGATGAGAAGCACTTCGAGCAATGGTGATTGCTTCAAAACCATCCAGTACCATCACTGAAAAAATAAGAGATGTTTGTGTTGTTAATAGATTTAAAAGTGGCTGACAAATTTTAGGTAATTGTGAACCACTCAAATAAGCACCTGAAAACTTTAATACTTTAGGAGTTAAATAATAATAATGACCATCGAAATCCAGATAACCTAAATATTCTAGTGTCAATAAATGTCTTCTTGTTGCGGCGCGAGTTAATCCAGTTTTCTCTGCTGCCATGGAAACATTTAAACGATGTCTTTCTGGACCAAAACATTCTAGTATTGCCATTCCTTTACTAATACCAGCAATAAAGTCTTCATGACGAATTTGTTTTTGATTATCAATATTTATTAGCACTTTTTTATTTTCATTTTGCACGTTTTCACCTTAAACATAATTTATTTAATTAACAGAAGATAGTTCAACAATCAGCCTAATCAAAATTATGATTAAGATTAGAATAAAACTAAATAATTGTTCGATCATCGAACATATATCCTAACAAACGAACAGTATCACATTTTTAAACTAGATGAATATTAAAAAAACGACAAAAATGATCGATAGGAATTCTAATGAAATTACTCGGGATTGAGTAAAATTTTTCTTAGTTCAATATTAATTCATTGAGTTCAGTTTTGAGATGCACGGCTAGACGGAGTTGCCATAATGATTGATAAAAGTACCGCTTCATTAACAGAAGCACTTTCCCAAATTAAAGATGGCTCAATCATCATGATTGGCGG
>NZ_JBJZOR010000002.1:0-212532 GCF_046269225.1 Acinetobacter sp. TY2 | reverse complement strand
TTCTTGCTCATGGTAAACTCCTGATGAGTGTGTTTAGTTTACCAAGTTAAAACCTCCTGTTTTTTCAGCACACATCATACGGTGTAGCTGGTATGGCTGTAGGTGTAATTTATAATGGTAAAAATTATGAAAATTATTATGGTGTCCGATCTAAAGATACAAATGGAAGCGTAAATAGTCAGACAATTTTTGAGTTAGGTTCTTTAAGTAAGACTTTTACAGCTATTTCAGGTACATATGCTAAGAACCAAGGTAAAATATCGTTCGATGACCAGCCTGGTAAATACGTACCTGCTCTAAAAAATTCAGAAATTAATAAGGTGAATTTATTAGAATTATTAACCTTTACAAGTGGTAATTTACCATTACAATTTCCCGATAATATCAAAACTGATAAGCAAATATTAGAGTATTTCAAAAAATGGAAAGTTAAGAATCCTCCTGGCACTTATCGTGAATACTCAAACCCAAGTATAGGTCTATTTGGGTACTTAACTGCAAAATCGATGGATGTACCTTTCTCTTCATTATTAGAGGAAATTATTTTTCCTCAACTTAATTTGAAACATACATACGTTAATGTTCCAGAAGCGCAAAAAACGAACTATGCTTTTGGCTATGATGAAAATAATAAGCCAGTTCGAGTTAATCCTGGTCCATTGTCGGACGAGGCATATGGCGTTAAATCAACACTCCCAGATATGCTTAAGTTTGTAAATTCAAATCTTAATATAGATACAAATAGTCCTGCTATGAAAAAAGCTATACTAGATACACATAAAGGATATTTTAAAGTTGCTGATAGCGGAATGACACAAGCACTAGGATGGGAAATGTTTTCTTATCCTACTACTTCCGAAATTCTGCAGGCTAGTAATTCCAAACAAATCTTAATGGGCTCAAATCCTGTTGTAAAAGTGTTATCGCAACCAAAATCTAAAGTTTTTCATAAAACAGGATCTACTAATGGCTTTGGTGCGTATGTTTTATTTATTCCAGAAGAAGGCTTTGGATTGGTTATGTTAATGAATAAAAAGATACCAAATGTAGATCGTATTAAGGCAGCATATAATGTTTTTGAAACATTGAAAAATAATTAACTTTCTCTTAAATTAACATAATACGTCTTATGCGAAATGCTTGAGGTTTACCCTTAAGCATCAATATCTTATATAAAACCATGATAGGGTTCAGCGCACTATCATGGTTTCTTTAATTTAAAACTTATATCTGTGAGCAGATGTATATATTGGTTCCCTATGAAAATAGATGTTCACCATCAATGGCTATGAATTATAAGATCAGGATCGTGATTGGCTTTGCACAAATATTGGCATGGAGTCTATATTCTATTTACCAATAGTAATTACTTCATTCGTTTTAAGCCATTATTTTATTCGTTTTAAATTCTCATCAATAATAACTTCACCATCTTCCTTTACAAAAGGTTTTAACCCTAGTGTAGAAAGTAGGTCTAAAACTATTTCCGATGGACGACAAAGTTTTACTCCCAGTTCGGTTACAACAAATGGACGATTAATTAAGATTGGATATTCAAGCATGAAATTTACTAACTGATCATCACTCCAATCGGATTGCCCCAATTTTAAATTTTCATACGGCTCTACATTTTTACGTATAGCATCCCTGACTGATAAATTTGATTTTTCAATTAAATCAATTAATTCAGCCTTGCTTGGTGGATCTGTAAGGTATTCGATGACTTCAGGTTCTTGCCCTGTATTACGAATTAAAGCCAAGGTATTTCTAGAGGTTTCACAAGCAGGGTTGTGGTAAATTTTAATTTTTTGTGACATGAGAGTGATTCAACAGAAAAGAATATTGCGTGGTATTTTAAAACCATACTCATTATATTTCACTCAAATTTTAAATATCAAAAGTATTGAAAATATATTGAATTTATCTCCGACTTTTTATTGGCAGATTCAACGAGTACACAATTTAAACCACCATTTATTGATTAGCCAAAAGCGGACAGGAGTCCGCTTTTGGCTTTTTACACTTGGGAAAGTTAGATTAGAAGAAGCCCATAGCCTTTGTTGAATAGCTGACCAATAAATTTTTAGTTTGTTGATAGTGATCAAGCATCATTTTGTGATTTTCACGACCAATTCCTGATTTTTTATAACCACCAAATGCTGCATGTGCAGGATAAATATGATAACAGTTTGTCCATACACGACCAGCTTCAATCGCACGACCTGCACGGTATGAAGTATGTGCAGAACGTGACCATACACCTGCACCTAAGCCATACATTGTGTCATTGGCAATTTTGATTGCATCGTCATAATCTTTAAATGTAGTGACTGCCAATACAGGGCCGAAAATCTCCTCTTGGAAAATTTTCATGCTGTTATTTCCTTGGAAAATGGTTGGTTCAATATAAAAACCATTGCCAACTTCTTGACGATCATGACCACCTGTTAAGATTTGAGCACCTTCTTCACGACCTGTAGCAATACAACCTAAAATTTTATTTTGCTGTTCTAATGAAGCTTGAGCACCAATCATGGTATCGGTATCTAGTGGATGACCAGTCTTGATGCGTTTTACACGAGCTACAGCCATTTCAAGGAATTTATCAGCAATACTTTCTTGTACTAAAGCACGAGATGGGCACGTGCAGACTTCACCTTGATTGAGTGCAAACATAGCAAAACCTTCAAGGGCTTTATCTAAATAGTCATCATCTTGATCCATAACATCTTCAAAGAAAATATTAGGAGATTTGCCACCTAGCTCAAGTGTCACAGGAATGATGTTTTCAGTTGCATATTGCATGATCTTTTGACCAACAGCCGTAGAACCCGTAAATGCAATTTTGGCAATACGTGGATTGGTTGCAAGAGGACGACCGACTTCAACACCGTAGCCATTGACAATATTGAGTACGCCGGGCGGTAAAATATCTTGAATGAGTTCAGCTAAGACTAAAATGCTTGAAGGCGTTTGTTCAGCAGGTTTTAAAACAATACAGTTACCTGCAGCAAGTGCAGGAGCAAGTTTCCATGCCGCCATTAAAATAGGGAAGTTCCATGGAATGATTTGTCCCACAACACCTAAAGGCTCATGGAAATGATAGGCAATAGTATCTTCATCAATTTCAGAAATACTTCCTTCTTGTGCACGTAAACAGCCAGCAAAATAACGGAAGTGATCAATACATAGCGGAATATCTGCTGCTAAGGTTTCACGAATAGGTTTGCCATTTTCCCAAGTTTCAGCAACGGCAAGAAGCTCTAAATTTGCTTCTAAACGATCTGCAATTTTAAGCAATATATTTGATCGAGTCGTTGGAGATGATTTACCCCAAGCTGCTTTGGCTTTGTGTGCTGCATCAAGAGCAAGTTCAATATCTTCAGCAGAAGAGCGTGGAACTTTCGTAAAAGCTTTACCATCTACAGGAGAAATATTATCAAAATATTCACCTTTAATTGGTGCAACCCATTTTCCATCAATAAAGTTTTCATATTGAGCTTTAAACTGAACTTTTGATTCGGGTTGGTTAGGATCGATGTAGCGCATAAGAATTTCCCTTTACTTATTTTAACTGTTTGGTGATGCGACACAGTGGTGAACTATTGTCGTTGTGCATTGAGCATATAAAGCCGAAGGTAGGAGAAAGGTTGGCTGAAAAAGCAGACTGAAATGGTCTATATTCTAATTTTTGTTAGTGTTTTTTTATTGATGTATATAATAGGTATTTTTCTATATTAAATGGGCTGTAAATAATCACTATATACAATTAGATTTGAAGCAGATACAAATACTAACGCTTTGGTCTTAGGTCTGTTGACTGAGTATAAGGAGAATGTGTTAGTGTTAAACTGAAAGCGATGAATCATGCCATATAGAACAGTGCCACATGTGACAAAAAGAAAAAAGACGGTGGATAAACATCAGCAGAATACATAGGAATGTAGCAAATGTTGAGTCAACAATCGTTATTACAGAAACGGGATCAGATTGAATTACTACGTCAACGTAGTAGTTTATCATTAAAGCATGCCGATCAACTTGGGCAAAGTATTGCCAGTTCTTGGCAACGTTCGCATTCAGCAGCGATCCCTAAAGATCGTGATGCTGCACCACTGATTCATTTGAAACAAGACAGGAAAAGCTTACTGGAAAGAGCACTTGAATTGTGTGGTGATGAACTTCAACACATTGCAGAGCAATCATCAATGGTCGCTGCGGTGGGTGATGTGGGCAGTACGATTGTATGGACAGCAGCGAGTGGGCAAATGCGTCGTGCTGCAGAAAAAGTTCATTTTGTTGAAGGCGGACAATGGCGTGAAGAGTTGGTGGGAACTAATGCACTTGCATTATCGCTAAAAACGCAACAATCGAGTTGTGTATTTTCAAATGAACATTATATGAGTTCAATCCATGATTGGGTCTGTTATGCTGCACCCATTATCGACCCATTCTCCAAGCAGGTTTTGGGCGTGATTGATTTATCCACCACGTGGGATCATCACAATAGTTTAGGTGTGCTTGCCGCAGAGCGTTGTGCTGCGATTATTCAATCGGCATTGCAGGGTGATCAGCAACAACAATTGTTTATACGTGCTTTTTCAGTGCCACAAGTGATGTTTAATGGCAAAATTATTGTTATGACGCCACGACAAATTGAAATTTTGACCATTTTGGCACTTTGCCCGCAAGGCATGAATTTAGAAAGTTTGCATCAGGCTTTATATGGTGAGCGTAAAGTCAGTATGGGTACACTCAAAGCTGAAATGTCACAATTGCGTGAAATTTTAGGTGGCTTATTGGGTTCACGACCTTATCGCTTATTGGCTCATGTAGAAGCAGATTTTCTACAAATGGAAAATGCACTCGATTCAGGCTATACCGAATCTGCAATGAAGTTATGTCAGGGCGTATTTTTGTCCAAAACAGAAAGTCCATTTTTAACGGCTTGGCGAGATTGCTTAGAATCTAGACTCAGTGACGCAATTTTTAAAGCCAGTGAGCCTGATCACTTACTGAAACATTTAGCGCATTCGCCGGAAGCGATTGATGCTGTTGAGCGTTTAATTGAGCTTACACCTGTCGGACATCCTGCACATAAGCTTTTATTAAAATATAAAGATGAGCGTTAAGATGTCATCCTTACTTTTTCTAAACTGCTTTGAGTTCAAGACAGTTTAGAAAAAGGGTGCTTATAACGATTGATCATGAATGACTATTTATAAGAATGCGTAGATTCCATCAAAAGCGTATAAGTAAAATCATGTATTGGTTTCTAACCAATGAAATAATTTCTCGTACACTTCTGCACGTACAGGTGGGGAAGAAAGTACTAAGTCATGTAAACCATTTTGTATTGTAATAACGGTAACGGGACCTTGTATCTTATTTGCATATTTCAAAATATCTTTGACGTCTAAAATTACATCTGAAGTTTGTGCATCAATATTGAACTTTTTCGGGTTCTTGGTTTGGTGTGAGCGCATCACTAATGTTGGTACAGATACTTTTACGCCTTGATGAATTTCTTTTTGCGCTTCAAAGATGGCATGTACAAAACTGATATAGACCAATGGATAGTTGGGCTTTTTCCATTCTAAATTGAAATCCCATTCACCTTCGAAATCTTTATGTATGCTGATGCCATAATATTTACTGAGTTCACTAGGAAAGCGTAAGTTTGGAAATCTTTTACCTAAAGCACTTAAACGAGGTAATGCCAATTTTTTCTTCCATAATGGCATATTGAAGTCATAAAAAGGGCTGTTACACCATAAAGCTTTAATTAAAGGATGATTTGGATGATGTGCTACATAAAGTGTTGAGGTTAAGCCACCTGTAGAATGTCCTGCAAGTAAGACATGATCGTGACCTTCATTACCAATAATCTCTAATGCCTCGGTCATTTCGGCATAATATTCTTGAATATTGCGAAGATTATAAAATTTTTGATGAGGTAAGTGTGAGCGTCCATATTTACGTAAATCGAGTGCGTAAAAGTCGTAACCCTGTTGATTGAATTTTTCAGCCATTTCGGTTTGAAAAAAATAATCGAGAAAACCATGAATATAAAGTACAGCTTTCTGCGTACTTTTTTCTGCTTTTTTACGGACTAAGGTTGCAACAACTTTACCTTCAAAATCGTCAGGGTAATGTAGGGTAAGTTGCTCATAGCCTGCGCCAAGAATATCGCTTTGATAGGTTTTGTTGTGCATCTTTTATACTCATCATTATTACAATGGTTGTGTGGATGATTCATTTGAGAATAAGGCATCCATGCGCTTATAACAGCTTATCGTGCGAGAGAGATGCTGTCTTTGTAATCTATCTCTTTGACTTTAACCTGATTATTATAAAGTTCAAGGACTATTTTCTAGAGTGATAGCATTTATTCGATATCGATTGTTGATAGATCATAAATAAAAAAAGCCTGTATCGAAGAGTAAATACAGGCTTTTAATATTTTAGAGTGCTTTTTATAAATATTGATGCACCAATTGTATTGTTTGATCAAATAGATATTGACCAAGTTCACGATCTTTGGCTTTACGAGATTTCAAAGCAGGTGTTTGTAGACTTGCATAATCGCCATTGCGCTGAGACCATTCTGTAGTAAATGCCATTTTTTTAATCAGCTCGGCAGGTTTCGATGTCGGAATTAAAAATAATTTCAAAGCATTGTATTGGTATTTTGGTAATTCTCGATAAATTTCAGAATCCACACCGCCTGGGTGTAGTGCATTGCTGGTCACTGAACTACCTTGTAATTGTTGTGCGAGGGTATTGCTAAATAGTAAGTTGGCAAGTTTACTATTGGCATAGCTTCGTACGCCATTGTATTTTTTGATCTGATCAGCCTTGAATTGACCGACATCAATCTGCCCAAGTAAATGCATCATAGACGCAAGATGAATAATTCGCCCTTGTTCTGCTTTTTTAATTAAAGGCAGAAGCTTCATGGTTAATAGAAAGGGACCGATATAGTTCACACCAATCTGTTTTTCAAAACCATCTGCTGTGCTTTCAAGCTGTGGGGTCATCATACCTGCATTGTTGACAAGGACATCAATTTTTTCGAATTGACTGATTAATGTATCTGCTGTTTGTGCAATTTGAGCTAAGTCATTTAAGTCGAGTGTAACAGTGTCAACTTTTCCCGTACCAATTGCATCCAATTGTTTTTTTGCTTGACTCGCTTTGTCTGGATTTCGACAAGCCAAGATAACGTGATGCCCATCTTTTACAAAAGTCTCGGCTGTTGCGAGTCCAATGCCTGTATTTGCACCTGTAATCAGAATTGTTTTCATAAGCTGTTCTTAAAATTGTGGGTGAGTGGATAGATCATAATTATACTTAAAATTTAAAACAATCGTTTTCACGTGAACTGAATTTTTAGGGTGTTGAAAACAAATAATTTAAAAAATAAGTGACTAGGAACGTGATAAGCGTCATAAAAAATTAAGCATTGATATATTGGACTTAATAATAAATTATTTTAATTTAAATATTATTTGATTGGTTTAATTTAGTCATGTTTGTTGATTTTATATGTGACTTTTTTATTAATTTTAAAAGCGTAATATCGAAACATCAAAACGTTCTGATTTTTTATCGAGCCACCCAGATATTGCAGATCGTAAAAAAACTTTACAAGCCAATATGGCATCTGCTCAACAACAGTATTTACTTGCGACTCAACATCAAAAAACTGCTCATCAACATGTAGATGAAAATGTAACGACTACCGTTATGACATTTAATGAAAATGACATGACGGATGCTACTAGATATAGTGATGAAAGCTTTGTGGCATTAGTAAAATAAGTACGATCTGAAACCGTCTTGTTTGATGAGGTTTAAGCTTGAGTGATTAAAAAAGGAATAGTTAGAAACTATTCCTTTTTTTTATTATTTAAATAATATTTAAATTTTTTTAGCAGAGTGTCATTGAATTACATTGCTGCTTCAAAAATGGCAATCACTTGAGCATCAGTGGCTTTACGTGGGTTAGTCAACATACACGCATCTTTTTGTGCATTAGAAGTCATCACTGCATGATCTTCTGCTTTTACACCAAGTTCAGCTAACCCTGCTGGAATACCAATTGATGCTGATAATTCACGAATAGCATCAATTGCAGCAAAAGCAGCTTCAGTAACAGTTAAACCATGCGTATTTACACCCATGAGCTGTGCAATTTTGGCATAGCGGTCAGGGCAAGCAATAAGGTTAAATTCGCAAACATGCGGGAGCAAAATGGCATTACAAACACCGTGAGGTAGGTTATAAAAACCGCCTAACTGGTGTGCCATCGCATGAACATAACCTAATGATGCATTATTAAATGCCATACCTGCCAAATACTGTGCATAAGCCATCGCATCACGTGCTTCTAAGTTTTCACCATTAGCAACAGCAGGGCTGAGCCATTCGCTGATCATGGTAATAGCTTTCTCAGCACACGCATCGGTAATTGGATTTGCCGCAGTCGATACATACGCTTCAACTGCATGTGTTAATGCATCCATACCTGTCGCAGCTGTAAGTGCAGCAGGTTTTGCAATCATGAGTTTAGGGTCATCAATTGCAACAAGTGGTGTACAGCGCCAGTCGACAATCGCCATTTTGACATGCGTATCAGTATTGGTAATAATACAAAAACGAGTCATTTCCGAAGCTGTACCTGCGGTGGTATTGATTGCCACAAGTGGAGTCATAGGAACTTTACTTTGATCAATCCCTTCATAGTCACGAATATGACCACCACCAGCAGTAACAAGTCCAATGCCTTTTGCACAGTCGTGTGATGAACCACCACCAAGCGAAACAATGAAATCACAACCATTATCGTTATATGCGGTCACGCCATTATGCACGTTAATGTCTGTTGGGTTTGGTTCTGCACCTGCGAAAATATGACTCGCCACACCTGCTTCTGTGAGATAACCCGCGATTAAATCGGCTACGCCAAATTTATATAAACCTGCATCGGTAACAATCAGTGCTTTTTTCGCACCTAAATTTTGTGCTTTAGCACCAACTTCTTTGGCACAACCTGGACCAAAAAGTGAAACACATGGGATGTAAAAGCCGTTTGTTTGATCTGCAATATTTTTAAAAGCCATGGTGCGATTCCTTCTACCATTGTTATTTCGTCCAACGGGTGATTTTCACCCTTAAACCGAGTATCAGGATTTAGACGGTAAATATGCACCTACTTAATACCTACCAATATTTTTATATTGATTTTGAGCTTTTTCACGATTTGAAATATAAATGATCAGCAGTTTTCGAGTCAGCACCGTATACTGTGCTGACTGTAAGTATGTTGGTTGGATTTATAAAATTTAAATTTATAATTTAATTAAATTTTTTTATACATACTATCTTACAGCAGATTATTTGAGAACGATTGATACTTTGAGCAGGAACATGCATGCAACCCAGCATTTATGAAAACATCTATCATCCACATCAGAAAACAGCACGTGCATTGTTGCAAGTGTCTGATGTGCTGAATCAGATTTATCTTGATCAATGGCGTTATCTCGAACATGTCACTGCACAAAATATGCTGGAAAAAGACACCAATTTACATACTTTATCGTTTGCAAATGGCTTGTTGAAATTGCATTTTTCGACTGAAGATGTCTTATTACGCATTGAATATGCTTATCCTGAACATAATTACGATAAATTGACACAATTTTTATTGATTGAAATGCCTTTTTTTACAGGTAATCAAGCAACACAACATCCAACAACGGTGCGTTCTCGAGTACAAGTTTTACGTCAAACTTTAATCGAGCAAGTTTTTGAGTGGATACATGGTGAAGATCGAATTGAGCAGTTTATTTATAATATTTCTGAGCAAGATGCGACTGCTATTGATGAACTGCTAATGGGTGAAAACTACTATCATGAGCCGCATTTGACTCGTTTTGCACGTTCAGGGCTTCAGATTCCGCTTGAAGTTGAGTTGAATCTAAAACACCTTTGTTTAGTTAATTCAATACAGGGCGAATTTTTCATTCAGGTCAATGCTTTAGTACAACACTATGATCGAATGTGCTATGCCGCAAACCGTTTTATGCCTCATGCATTGTATCGGATTATGGAAACGACATTTAGTGAACAGTTCCATTTGACGAGCTTACTTGAACAGCAAAATGAATTGAAAATTTTAATTCCGCATGCGATTGAGCATCCAAATTTACTTGGTTTTGCCCGATTAATGCATCGTGGCTATTGGCAACAGCAAGATTTATTTGCAAGAAAATCATTTTTACTTGATCAATCTCAATATTGGGATGATTTATTGATACGACATTTCCCTGTGTTTAATTATTCACGAACAGTCAATTTATTGTTCAAACAAGATGCATTGGTGAATGATTGGCTAAGTCAACAGATTAATCATCCAAGCGTACGTATTGGTATGACTGCACTTAGTTTGGTGGATTGTTCATCTATTCATCCTCAAGTCATGTTGTTAACTTTACGCTATTTTAAAGGGATTGCAGCACGCTTATTTTTACGTGAATGCCATGATTATGCGATCCGTCATGATTGGTTTAATCCTGCCAATAATTCAGTGAGTGTTATGGTTAAGCATGAAGATGGAGAAACAACCTATATTGCTCCGCCAGTACAAGTGCCCATTACTCACTCAATGCTCTACATTGAAGAGTATTTGAAACTCTTATCTTATAAATCAATAGATAAACCGCAGGTGCTGAAGCAGGTTTATGTGCGCTTGAGTCGGGTCATGCAAGCCTATATGCGTTTTTTACAGCAGATTACCACACAAATTCCGCATGATTTAATTGCATATATTGATCCTGAAAGTCAGCAAAGACCTGAATTTTTTTATTTATTAAAAGAACACAAATTAAAGGTAGAAGATTTTAGAGCATTATTTCGACATCCAACTGTTCCTTTAGTCGGTAGCATCAGTGTATTTTCGAGTGATGTATCGGACTATTTGCTAGAACATTTTCAGCAACGCCGTGAAATGAGTAAGAATGTCACATGGCAAGGCTTATTTACTCAGGCATGTCGATGGCATATGCATTTAAGACGACAGAAAACCTATGATCAACTACGTATGCGTATACAAGTTGAATCATGGGAGCCGATTAGCCCAATGACCACTATGTATTTTAATGGTTGGCGTTATAGTGAGTTAAATAGCATTGATGATTTAGTTGAAGAGTCGATCTATTTTAAGCATTGTTTAGCGATTAGTTATACTGAACGTATTGTCGATCATGAATATGTGGCTTTTCATATGCAGCATTTACAAGAAACGCATTTGAACTTGACGCTCGGTTGTCATTATCAATATGGTCGATTGGTCTATGATCAAGTGCGTTTGCAAAATAATCTTATCCCTGATGCGACTATTATTGTTTCAGCACAATCCTTTGTCGATGAGTTTAATGACTATTTACGCCTTGAAAGCTATAATCCTGAAGCATTGAGCCTTGATCGGTTTAAATAAGCGATTTCTGTCTATATAGAGCTATATAGAGATAGGTAAATCATCAGCTATTGAATATTCACCTTAACATTTCACTTAAAAGTCGTTAGGCTATAGGCGTTCAATTCCGTATAGGCACCATAGGTTGTTATGAAACAAGAAACTGCACTGAAACTCATGAAAGCAGGCGAGAGTGTCTTTTTGACAGGTTCCGCAGGTGCAGGAAAAACCTATACGCTAAATCAGTACATTAACTATTTGAAAGCACGCAAAGTTCCTGTTGCTATTACGGCATC
This sequence comes from Acinetobacter sp. TY2, assembly GCF_046269225.1. Taxonomy (NCBI): domain Bacteria; kingdom Pseudomonadati; phylum Pseudomonadota; class Gammaproteobacteria; order Moraxellales; family Moraxellaceae; genus Acinetobacter; species Acinetobacter sp. TY2. The sequence continues at coordinate 200,754 of NZ_JBJZOR010000002.1, read as the reverse complement.
GACAGGAATTGCTGCCACGCATATGAATGGCATGACCATTCATACATGGGCAGGCATTGGCATTAAAGATGTCTTGTCTGAAGAAGATTTAAAGCGCATGAAAGAGCGCAAATATTTAAAAGAGCATTTAGAAAATGCCCAAGTGTTAATTATTGACGAAATTTCAATGTTGCATGCCAAACAATTGAATTTGGTGAATCAAGTTTTAAAATATTTTAAAGAAAGTGATGAGGCATTTGGCGGTATTCAAGTCATTGCTGCAGGTGATTTTTTTCAGTTACCGCCTGTGGGACGTAATGATGAAAAAAACCGTGATAAATTCTGTTTTATGTCCAATGCTTGGGTCGAAGCCAAATTTCGTGTGTGCTATTTGACTGAGCAACATCGTCAGGATGATTCAGCGTTAAATGATATTTTAAATGCCATTCGTGCCCAAGAAATTCGTCCTGAACATATTCGTGCATTACAACAAACCAAACAACAAGACATTGGTGAGACCTTTACCCGTTTATATACTCATAATATGGATGTCGATAATATTAATTATCAACATTTAAATGAAATTAAAGGGGATGGTCACCAATTTGTTGCAGTGACGGGTGGCAATGACAAACTGATTGAAACCTTAAAATCTTCTGTACGTGCGCCTGAAGAATTGACTTTGAAACTGCATGCTAAAGTGATGTTTGTTAAGAATAACTTCGACATGGGCTATATCAATGGCAGCATGGGTGAAGTGATTGGTTTTGAAGAAGATGGCAATATTGGTGGCATGTTGCCTAAAGTTAAACTGACTGATGGCACAGTACTTGTCGTTGAGCCTGAAACATGGTCTGTCGACAACGAGGCTGGTAAAACCATTGCAAGTTTAGAGCAAGTGCCACTGCGTTTGGCTTGGGCAATTACCATTCATAAATCTCAAGGTATGACACTAGAGGCTGCGGAAATTAATCTCAGCCATACTTTTGAAAAAGGGCAAGGCTATGTTGCACTTTCCCGATTAAAATCGATTAATGGCTTACGTTTATTGGGTTTTAATGATCAGGCATTAGAGTTGGATAGTTTGGCAATTAAAGCGGATCGCCGTTTTCAAGAATTATCGACAGAGGCCGAAGTTCATTATGCCGATATTGATTTAACACAACAACATCATGCCTTTATTCGTCACTGTGGTGGGACACTCAATACCACTGAAATTGAGCGCAATGAGAAAAAAATAGCTAAATCGGGTGCTAAAGCCAATTATGCCAATGCCACACTTGATGAAACACGTGAACTTTTTGTTAATGGTTATGAAATTCAGGATATTGCGGTAGAGCGTAGCTTAACACCTGCAACGATTATTAATCATTTGGCAAAATTGCAACGAGAACAAGGTTTAGATATTTCCGTTGCCAATCCAGGTGAAGAAGTTGTTGAGCAAGTGCGTAAGATTTATAAAAAATTACTCAAACGTCAAGATGCTCAAAATTTCAGTGAAGATGGTAATATTAAATTGCGTCCCATTGTTGAAATGACGAGCCCGAAGATGGGATATGATCAAGTACGTTTAGCGCTTTTATTTATTGAATAAGCGTTATTGAATAGTTTTTACGTTGTATCGCGCAACTTTTTTGATTTTTCTGAAGTGTAAAATGTAGGTAAAGCTATGCCACAAATGTTCATTGATTATTCTGATAATATCAAGAATTTAGACAAAAAAAAGCTGATGCTTGGTTTAAATCATGCTTTATTTGATACAGGTTTGGTTGCTGAATCCAAAGATATTAAAACCCGCATTCATGCTGTTACTGACTATATGGTCGGTTTTGGTGAAGAAAATGATGATGATCAACAAGCCTTTTTTTTTATACGATTACAAGGTTTAAGCGGTCGTACAGAAACGCAGAAAAACTTAATGACGGATAGCTTATCTAAATATTTACAGTCATTTCAAGATTATACTGCTGTAGGTTTGGAGATGCAGTTATGCGTTGAATTTGCTGAAATGCCAAGAGATATTTATCGTAAAGTTTTAATTCAAAAATAATTGTTGTGTAAGGTCGTTCAATGAACGACCTTTTTGAAGTTGGTTACATTAAAATTTTAAAACTTCAATATTGGCATAATTTGAAATTTTATCTACATTTAGACTATAAATTTCGTCCAGAAATGCCACATTAAAATGACCAACCGTTTGGTTCTTTTCAAAAGCCAATTTCCCTGCAATCGCAAAATGAATATGTGCTGAAATCGTGGCAATTGTTGGTGTTGTAACAGCGCAATATGCTGCAATGAGAGCACCTAGAGCACAACCTGTTGCCGTAATTTTAGGTTGAAGAAAACTGCCACCATTGACTTGAATCACGGCATTGAGTTCTTTTGATAAAATAAAATCTGACTCACCTGAAATTGCGACACATTCACAATTTTGAAGTAAGGGGAGAGCTTGCTTATAAACTTCATGACTTGCAACAGTACTATCTACGCCTTTAGATTGAACCTGATTACCCGCCAAAGCTGAAATTTCAGAAGCATTGCCACGTATAACCGTTGGTTTTAAGCTGACTAAAGTGTCTGCCATATCGCTACGCCATTTTAAAATTGCACCGTAGCCGACAGGATCAAGCACCCATGGAATAGATTTTTTAGAGACGGTTTCTGCTGAAATTTTCATGGCTTGCATTTGATCGGGTGTTGGTGTACCTAAATTAATACTGAGAGCCGAAGTAATGTTAGCAAAGCTTTCAGCTTCAAAAGGATTATCAATCATTGCAGGTGATGCACCTGCTGCAAGTAAAACATTCGCTGCATAATTCGCCGCAACACTATTGGTAATACACTGAACAAGCGGTTGTTGTTTTTGTAAATTTTGCCAAGCTTCAATGACCATTTGAATAATCCATGTCGTACTTGGATGTTGTAAAATTTGTTCAGTGGTTGCAGTCATGTGTTGTTTAGAATCCTAAGTCAAAGATAAAACTGAAAAAAAGAGTAAGTATTTTATCTTAGTTTTATCCAATTTTTTTAGGTTATTGCGTAAAATAATGATCTTGATGTTTGCAATGACGACAGGTCATGGTGATATAACTTTCAGCGTCATATTCAATATTTAATTCATTAGAACCACAATACATACAGCGTTTAACAGAATAAAAATTTAGTCGTGGTTCAATCCGTTTCCACATTTTCCAAACGGGTTGATAAAAAATATGTTCATCAAACTTTAGAAAACGAGTCAATAGAATATGACTCATTTTGCTAAGTGGAATGGTCATTGGGCGGGGTAAAGTTGGTGTTTCCCATTTTTCATTGACAGAGCGGTCACGGTATTGTTCCAATGTTTTTCTTAGAATATTGGTATTAATAAATTTATCATTACGTGCTTGCAGTGCTTTTTGTTTATATAAATACTCAAGTGCTGTTTGAATCATATAGAAAATTTGACCAGGTGCAAGCGTATCCATTAAGCGGTAGCAAAAAGTTTGAAACCGAGTATTCCCTGCAATTAAAATGCCCCATGTTTTGCAGTAATATTGCATGAATTGTACAATTTCTTGATATAAAACAGCATATAAAGTATTTTTGACTTCTTCCGCCGATTTAAACGGAACACCTAATGATAAATTTTCGTAGAACCAATATCTTAACTGTTGTGTAATACTAAATAGACTCGGTTCGGAATAACCATCTAAACGAATATTGATGTAATACTGTTGACAATCATCACTCAATTCTTTTGCAACAAGGACATTGTCTTTAATAAGTTGATTGAGCAATTGAGTTTGAAAATAAGCATTGGGCGTAATTGTTTGATATTTGAATTGATTGAGATCAATAAACTCAGCATAGCTCGATCCTTCACGAACATGTTCATCAAGTAAACTGAGTAAAAATAGCTTATGCATAAAATTCAGTTGATCTAAACTTTTTTCAATTACATCGGTTTTTTTTTGAAGTTTACGTTGTTCTTGTAATTTGGTTTGTGCCATTAATTTTTTACGTTGCGTCATACAGCGTTGACAATGACAATTTCGAGCATTATTTTGATAGTTTTGATGCTCACAATGACTACATTGGTGATAATAAAGCTCTTGATCAAACTCTTCAGCTTCAATAAAAAACATTGATGCCTGACATAATGGACAGAATGTACTTTCATCAAGTTTTTTTTGTAAAATTTGAAGCGCCATGCAGAGTGTAAGTCCAAGATGATTGTGAAAACATTATACACTTTGAAGGATAAATAGGGATGTTCAATCTTTTATGTTTGTATTTGAATTATTTTTAGAAAATATTATGCAATTAAAATTGAATGTCTTTTTACAATATTTTAAATATGTTTATATGATTTAAGAATAATGTTTGATAGGTAATGTACAGACACAACGTTTAAGGTTGTGTTACTTTTAATAAAGTATACTGTTAACCGTAAGAATCGGCAGTGGGAAATGATTAAAAAGGAATACTGTGCTGTCCATAATATTCCTAATGTATTTCTTTCTGAGTTTTTAAAAGCCGATCATCAAGTGGGGTTTAAAACAAATAAATACACAACGAGTGTGATTAAGGCTAAAAATGAAACTATAAGGTAGCTATTAACTGTATTGAAACTTTTGATAAATTTAAGAATGTCCATGAACTTAATTTTATAGATTGTAAGTAAACGTTAATTTTACCTGAAAACTTTTATTCTGAGTAGGGATTTGGTCTAGGTTGTTTAAAAAACCCAGAGATAGTCTCTGGGTTTTTAGTTTTAGTTGGTCTTTAATCTGACTGAGTTGGCGATATTGATTATATAGTCAACATGCTATTGAGTGTTTCAGAAACATTTTTAGATTTTACCAATGGTTTTAATGCCTCAAGTTGTGCTTGTACTTCACTACGCTGTGGTTCTGCTAGCGTATACCAACGTGATAAAACCTGTAATAGCCGAGAACCAATAATTGGGTTTTTCTCATCTAAATACTTCGCTAAATCAATAAAGTGCTGAACACCAAAACTCCATGTGTTGACAGGATTAGCATTTAAACCGCCTGAAACTGAACGAATACGGTTGGGTACAGCTAAATCATAATCAGGATGTGAGGTTAGGTATGCAATTGTATCGGCATCTGCTTTAGGATGTGCTGCTTGAATCATAAACCACTGATCCATTGACAATGCTTCATCTTTAAAACGTAAATAAAAGTCAATAAGTGCTGACTCTGCTTGTGGTGCATCATTCCACACTAAAACTTTGAGTGCACCCAAACGTAAAGACATATTCTTTGTTGTTCGATATTGTGCTTCTGCTAAAGTAAAGACTTCATCATCCCCCTGACGTGCCATCATACTTAATGCAATATTTTTAACTGCACGCACACCCATTGCTTGACTGAAATCTTCAGGTTCATCTAAAACTTGGTATACATTTTTCCAAAAACCTTTAAAGATTGTTGCAACAGCATTTAAAAGTGCTTCACGTTTTTCTTTAATTACCAATGGATTGTAATTTTGATCAATACGGCTTGCCAAATAACCTTCTGTTGGCACATCAAATAAGCGTGACACCAATAATGGGTCTGTGCTGATTAATTTGCCAAGGAAGTCCGGCGCACTGATCGCATCAAGATAAACTTGTGCATTGTGATCTTTAAGTAGAATATTTTCCAATAAGGTCTGTGATGCTTGCCATTGGTTAAAACCATTGGTTTCGTAACGTAATAAGAATGCAAGCTGTTCATCTGAATAATTAAATTCTAAATTTACAGGTGCTGAGAAGTTACGTAACAATGACACCACAGGTTGAGTAGCTACATTTGTGAACGTAATACTTGCTGTATCCGTATCAAATAGATACATACCATCTTTGACGTTATCTTCAAACAAGGCATCAGAGCTAAGTACAAGTTGTTCACCTGTTGTTGCATCAAAAAGTGCTAAAGCCACAGGAATTGGTACGGCTTTTAAATTTGGATATTTCGGATGTGCTTTTAGGCTTTGTTTAAAGCTTAATGTATAGGTTTGTGCGGTTGCATCATATTGATCTTGCACTTCTAACTTTGGTGTACCAGGTTGATTGTACCATGTTAAAAATGTAGATAAATCAACACCTGAACCTGCAGTCAATGTTGCAATCCAATCTTCAACTGTTACAGCTTGACCATCATGGCGTTTGAAGTATTCATCTGTTCCTGCACGGAATTTTTCTTTACCGAGTAATGTTGCCATCATACGGTTAATTTCAGCACCTTTTTCATAAACCGTTGCCGTATAGAAATTATTGATTTCAACAAAATGATCAGGACGTGGCGGATGTGAAAGTGGACCTGAATCTTCAGGGAATTGATGGGCTTTAAGTACAGCAACATCATCGATACGTTGAACCGCAGCCGATTGTAAATCTTCCGAGAAGGATTGATCACGGAAAACCGTTAAGCCTTCTTTTAAGCAGAGTTGGAACCAATCACGGCAGGTAATACGGTTTCCTGTCCAGTTATGGAAATATTCATGGGCGATGACAGATTGCACACGCATAATTGATGCATCGGTGGTAAATTCTTCATCTGCAAGTACGCATGAGGTATTAAAGATATTTAAACCTTTATTTTCCATTGCACCCATATTGAATGCGCTGGTTGCTACAATCATATAGTTGTCTAAATCGTATGGGCGACCATAATGCTCTTCATCCCAACGCATAGAATGTTTCAGTGCTTCCATCGCAATGTGACATTTTGGAATGTCTTTTTCTTCGGCATAAATTTCAAGTGCAACGTCACGACCTTCTGAAGTCGTATAGCGATCTTTCAGTACTGCCAAATCGCCAATCACACAGGCAAATAAATAGGCTGGTTTTTTAGTTGGATCTTTCCAAATGGTATAATGACGGTTTTCACCAGTTTCACCTGCTTCAATCAAGTTGCCATTCGCAAGTAAAACAGGGAATTTTTTGTCTGCTTCAACACGTGTGGTAAAAACCGATAAAACATCAGGACGGTCAGGGTAAAAAGTAATTTTACGGAAACCTTCAGGCTCATTTTGCGTGACAAATAAATCGCCAGCAGCTTGATATAAACCTTCAAGCTGAGTATTTGATTCAGGATGAATAATGACTGTAATTTCAACAAGCGCATCAGCAGGGGCATTTTGAATGATCAATTGCTCAGTATTGAGTTGATATTCATTTTCAGACAGTAATTGACCATTAACAGCAATAGATTTGAGTTCAAGATCACGACCCAATAGCACCAAGTCACCTTCAGCCTGACGCTGCATTACCAATTTACTGTCGACTTGTGTATGGTCTGCATAGACTTGGATATTTAGGTCAATAGAATCAACCATAAAAGCAGGTTTTTGATAATCTTTTAAATAAATGGTTTGATCTGCTTCAACCAATGGGTTTGCTGCAATATTCATATAATGCCTTCATCCTTATCTATATTTGTCGTCATCAATGTGGTGTGTGAAGTATCGTTAAATTTGATGATACTCCAGCATTGGGTGACTGTCTTGAATATTTGAGTTGCCTTATGTATGGGTGTGGTGGACTGATTTTTCAATCTATTTTCAGCTTTTAAAGGCATCTTTATTGCCTTTGAGTGATAAATAGACGTTGAGATGTATTAAATAATTGGTTGAAATTGCAAAATGAGATCAATTTAGATAACATACCTACCGATCGGTATCTTTTATAGGTTTATAATGAACAGTTTTCTTTTTGCTTATTCATTGCTTGGCTTGGCGATTATTTCAGAAGTGACAGGCTCTACGTTTTTGGTGAAATCGGAGGGATTTACCAAATTATGGCCATCCCTTGCCGTTATCGTATTATTTAGCATCGCATTTTACTTGCTATCACAAGTCATTAAAGTAATTCCGTTGGGTATTGCTTATGCAATTTGGGCAGGTGTGGGGATTGTCCTCACTGCAATGATTGGATTTTTTGTCTTTCAGCAGCGTTTAGATGCAGCAGCTATGATTGGCATCGGTCTAATTGTATCGGGTGTGGTGGTGATTAATTTATTTTCACATTCTGCTGGACATTAAGTTAATAATTTATCAAAAGTGAAACATAGAGATTGGAGCCGAGTATTTAATGGAATCTGTCATACAAAATGCATATCAGCGCAAGAAACAACCAAATTTGGTTCGGCAACGTATTTTGGATGGCGCAATGCAGCTTGCAGCAGAAAAAGGTGTAGCAAGTGTTTCAATTCAAGCCGTTGCGGCATTTGCAGGCGTGACCAAAGGGGGCGTGTTTCATCATTTTGCCAATAAGCAAATTTTAATTGAAACCATGTTACATGAGGTTTTACACAAATTTGATCAGGAAATTGACCGATTTATTGAACAAGATACGGTGCAATATGGCTGTTTTACACGTGCGTATATTGAAGTGACCTTAACCCATCAATCTTTTGGGGTAAGTTCATTATGGGCAACCTTATCAATGACTTTAGTTTCTGATCAGACTTTTAGTCTGCTTTGGAATAGGTGGTTAGCGGATCGTTTAAAGCAACATCAACACACTGATGCTGATTTGAATTTACGTATATTGCGTTATGCCGCAGATGGTGCATGGTTTATTGAACGCTTTGATCCCGGAAATGTGCAAGATTTGATGGTGCTTAAACAAGAATTAATTCAACGCTCTTATCCTACTATTACTTAAGATGAATACTTAGTGATTGTTATTCTCATAAAAACGCCTATTTCAATATTGAAATAGGCGAGGAAAATTTAATTTTTAAGCCTTAAATATCGATAAAATAACTGCTATTGCGGCTAACTTTGTAGCGTCATCAAACTTGCATTACCACCTGCAGCAGCGGTATTGATGCTGACGGCTCTTTCAATCACTAAACGGTCTAGGGGTATAGATTGCCCAATCTGTACATGGGTAATACCAATAATCGCTCCTTGACGTTGTGCAATGCTTTGTTGTAATCGCATCAATTTTTGTTCCGAACCTTGATACAGTACAGCATCAAAATGATCTGTTTCAATATTTTGAATGATTTGAATACTTTTACGTAATGTTTCAGGCATACTCGAAAAATATTTTAAAATCACAACATCATCATGTAAGACAGCTGGTGTACTTCCAATTGCATAAACACTCGTAAGTTGCTGAATCAACGATTGTTCTTGCTCAGCCATACACAAAATGGCTTTACGTGGCACAATCGTATAATGATTACTTTCACCTGTTGGTCCTGGCAGGGTATATAAACCAATCAAATTTTCTTCGATACTTAAGTTCAGATCAATTCTAAATTGTTGCTTTGCCCATGTTTTAAACGCTACAAATTGTGCTAATTCTGTTTTGGTTGTGAGTGATTCTATTGTACCAAAGAGTTGATTTTGTTTATAAGATTGGTGTTGCATGAGTTTATGCATATAAATTGGCCCACCTGCTTTCGGCCCTGTACCTGATAAACCTTCGCCACCAAAGGGTTGCACGCCAACCACTGCACCAACAATATTACGGTTAATGTAGAGATTACCCACTTCGGCATGTTGTATAACCGTATCAATGGTTTCATCAATACGAGTATGTAAGCCCATGGTCAGACCATAACCTTTATCATTGATATGTTGAAGTAACTTTTCAAGCTCACCATATTTATAGGTGATGACATGCAACACAGGACCAAATACTTCACGTTTAAGCTCATTTAAATTAGGTAGTTCAATGAGCGTTGGCGATACAAATGTACCTTGTGTCTTGTATGAATGATCATACTTATCTTGTGATGTTTTAAATTGTAATTGATGAACGGGATAACCTTGTTGACGCATTTGTTCAATATGATTTTCAATATTTTGCTGTGCATCAAGATCAATAACAGGACCGACATCGATATCTAATTGTTGAGGATTACCACAGTTAAGTTGTTGCATTGCACCTTTGAGCATTTTGATGAGGGTAGGCGCGTTGTCTTGTTGCACACATAAAACACGTAGGGCAGAACAGCGTTGACCTGCACTGTCGAATGCTGAATTGACTGCATCAAGCACCACTTGTTCAGTCAATGCTGATGAGTCAACAATCATCGCATTTTGTCCACCTGTTTCAGCAATTAACGGAATAGGGCAACCTTGTGGACTTAAACGTTTAGCTAAAGTTCGTTGTAAAATTTTGGCAACTTCGGTTGAGCCTGTAAACATTACCGCATGAATACGATCATCTTGGCTTAGTTGTGAGCCGACAATTTCACCACGTCCTGGTAAAAGTTGTACGACAGATTTTGGAATGCCAGCTTGCCATAAAATTTTCACGGCTTCGGCTGCAATAAGAGGTGTTTGTTCGGCAGGTTTAGCAATCACACAATTTCCGGTTGCAAGTGCCGCAGCAATTTGCCCACTAAAAATTGCAAGTGGAAAATTCCATGGACTAATACACAATACCGTTCCTAAGGCATCTATTTTGCCTTGTATATCTTGTGATTGCGTTGCATAGTAACGTAGGAAGTCAACTGCTTCACGTACTTCAGCAATACCATTTGACCATGTTTTACCACTTTCACGGCACAGTAAAACCATCAGTTCTTGCATCCGACCTTCCATCAGATCGGCTGCTTTGAATAGACATTCCGCCCGTTGTTGTGAAGGGGTATTTTGCCAAAGTGCATTGCTTTGCGTGGCATTATTCAGTGCAAGATTGACCTGATCGCTTTCAGCTTCATAGACAAAACCGACAATATCTAGATGATGCGCAGGATTGATAATGGGCTGAGGCTGTAAATTGGATTGTTGAAGATCAAAATTTTCTAATAATGGGGAGCTTGACCATTGTTGATTCGAAAATTGCTCAGCATATTGATTTAACTGCTGTAATTCAGCATCGTTGTTTAAATCTAAACCAATTGAATTTTGACGAATGGGTTGTAATACATCATGAGGTAAAGGAATGGCAGGGTGCTTCGTTCCAACAATACCGACTTGTTGCGCCGTGTGCTGAATTTCATGAATTGGGTCTTCAATTAGTGATTCAATTTGCACAGTTTGATCGGCAATACGGTTGACGAAAGAGGTATTTGCACCATTTTCGAGTAAACGACGAACCAAATAAGCGAGTAAGGTTTCATGATTACCAACAGGTGCATAAATACGACAAGGAACTCCTAATTTTTGATCAGTAATTGAGCCAACCACTTGATCATATAAGGGTTCTCCCATGCCATGTAAGCATTGGAACTCATATTGTCCTGCATAATATTTTTCAGGTTGTGCAAGTTGATAAATGGTCGCTAAGGTCTGGGCATTGTGCGTAGCAAATTGTGGGTAAATCAAATCAGGCGCAGCTAATAGTTTTTTGGCACAAGCAATATAAGACAAATCTGTATGCACTTTTCGGGTAAAAACAGGATAGTCTGACATACCATCAATTTGAGCTTTCTTAATTTCGCTGTCCCAATAGGCACCTTTGACAAGACGAATCATCAAGCGTTTTTGGCTACGTTTTGCAAGGTCAATAATATAATCAACCACATAGAAACAACGTTTTTGGTATGCTTGTATGACAAAACCAATGCCTTTCCAGTTTTTCAAAGCGGGCTCAAAACATAAACGCTCAAGAAGCTCTAAAGAAAGTTCAAGGCGTTCCGATTCTTCTGCATCAATATTCAGCCCAATATCATAACTTTTTGCTAATAAAGCTAAATTGAGAATTTTAGGATAAAGCTCATCATGCACACGGGCGATTTGGCTACGCTGATAACGTGGATGCAATGCGGATAATTTGATAGAAATTCCTGGGCCACTATAAACATCTTTATCGGCAGAGGCTTTACCAATAGCATGAATGGCTTGGGTATAATCAGCCAAATAACGATCTGCATCATATTCGGTCAGTGCGGCTTCACCGAGCATATCGTATGAATAGCGGAAGCCTTTTTCTTCAAGCGGTTTCGCGTGATCAAGTGCTTCTTCAATGGTTTCACCAGTGACAAATTGCTCGCCCATCATCCGCATTGCTGCATCAACCGCTTTACGAATAATGCCACGCCCACTGCGTGCTAAAAGGGAAGTGAGCATGCCTGATAAACTTTGATGTTTTGGTGTTTCCATCAGTTTACCAGTGAGCATTAAGCCCCATGCAGCAGCATTGACAAACATCAAGTTACTTTGCCCCAAATGATCTTTCCAATTGCCTTGATTAATCTTGTCTTTGATCAGTAGGTCACGTGTGGCATTGTCTGGAATACGCAGTAAGGCTTCGGCCAAACACATCAAAGCAATGCCTTCTTGTGATGACAGGGAAAATTCTTGTAATAAGCCTTGTACGATGCCTGCTTTGCCCGATGAGCTTTTACGCTCGCGTAAGCTATGTGCCAAATTGAATGCAAGATCATGAATATGTTGATTAAGGTCATCATCAATTTGAGTATGCTCAAGTAGATTTTCGATGCATTCAGGTTCAGCACGGCGCCATGCCGTATTGATAGCATGTTGAAACTCAGTATGAGGATGAAATGGGGTAATACTTTCAAAAGCAGGTGTATTAAGTGCTTCTGTGCTTGCAGATGAAATCGTATTCATGGTCAACATCCTGTGACTGAACAATATATTTTTGTTGAGTTGGCTACCTTATTTAATTTATCATCACAGAAATAAAGCCGAATAACTCACTATAATTTGATTAATATTTAGAGAATAATTCAAATGACAGCCTCAATTTCTACTCTAGACCGCATAGATCTAAAAATCCTCGATATTCTGCAAGATGATGGAAAAATATCTAATATTAAATTGGCAGAAGCAGTTAATTTATCCGCCACCGCCGTACTTGCTCGGGTACAAAAGTTAATGGTAGATGGCTTTATTTTGGGTTATGAAGCCAAGCTTAATCCTGATTTACTTGGTGCGAGTTTTGTCGTATTTGTCGAAATTTTACTTGATAAAACTACACCTAACGCACTCGATGAATTTTCCGAAGCGGTGGTATTACATCCTGAAATTATTGCTTGTCATATGATTAGTGGTGGTTTTGATTTTTTAGTGAAAATTCGCTGTAAAGATATGAGCGAGTTTCGACACATTTCAGGACAAGTGCTGTGGCAGTTACCAGGCGTTAAGGAGACACGGAGTTATCCAGTGATGGAAGTCATCAAAGATAGTCAGCATATTCATTTAAAAAGTACGCTGAAAATTGCATCAAAAAAGTAGATTTAAAAACAACAAAAAAGGGCATGAAGCCCTTTTTTAAAACATGTTTAAACGATTTTAGTTTTTCATGTCTTGCATTTCACGATTGTAGATATTTTCAGCACTTTCAAAACGTTCAATCACATCTTGAGTCGGTTCTTTATCCATTAAACTCACCACAATGATGCTGATGAAAGATAGAATGAAGCCAGGTACAATCTCATATAGACCCAAATCGCCCATACAATTTTTCCATGCAATTACGGTAACTGCACCCACAATCATACCAACTAAAGCACCATTGAGCGTCATGCGTTTCCACATGAGAGACAAAATGACCAACGGACCAAATGCAGCACCAAAACCTGCCCATGCATAAGCGACAAGACCGAGTACTTTACTTGCAGGATTCATGGCAATTACAATGGCAAGAACTGAAATGGCTAAAACCATTAAACGACCAACCCAGACCAATTCATTTTGTGAAGCATTTTTACGTAAAAATGCTTTATATAGATCTTCAGTTAATGTGGTTGAACACACCAATAATTGTGCGCTGAGGGTACTCATTACAGCGGCTAAAATAGCTGCCAAAATAACGCCTGCAATCCAAGGATTAAATAGAAGTTTGGTTACTTCCATAAACACAGTTTCAGGGTTGGCTTTGACAACAGCAGCAAGTTCAGGGTGTACGTGGAAATAAGCAATACCAACATAACCTACAGCAACTGCACCCCCTAAACATAAAATCATCCAAGCCATACCAATTCTACGGGCAGCTGGAATAGAGCGTACTGAGTCAGCAGCCATGAAACGAATGAGAATATGTGGTTGACCAAAATAGCCTAAGCCCCATGCCATTGAGGAAATGATGGCGATGCCACTAATGCCAGTAAATAAATTACTTGCATGTGGTCGAGCAGTTTCAATTAATTGTGTCGCAGATGTTGTATCACCTAAGGCTAAATAGGTCATGATTGGTGCAAGGAGTAATGCAAAAATCATCAGGCCTGCTTGGAAAGTATCCGTCCAACTAATTGCTAAGAAACCACCAATACATACATAACTTATGGTCGCAAGTGCACTGAGCCAAAGTGCTGTGGTGTAACTGAGCCCAAAAATACTTTCAAATAAACGTGCACCTGCAACCATGCCTGAAGCACAGTAAATGGCAAAAAAGACTAAAATCACCATTGCAGAAATGATGCGTAAAATCTTTTTCTTGTCACCAAAACGGCTTGTGAAATAATCGGGTAGAGTCAATGCATTACCTTGAATTTCTGTATGTACACGTAAGCGTCCTGCTACCAAAAACCAGTTGATCCATGCGCCAATAATCAAACCAATGGCAATCCATGATTCAGACAAGCCTGAAAGATAAATTGCACCAGGTAGTCCCATGAGTAACCAACCACTCATGTCGGAAGCACCTGCCGATAATGCCGTGACAAAACTTCCGAGGCTACGTCCTCCCAAAATATAATCGGAGAAATCTGTCGTCTTTTTATATGCATACAGCCCAATGCATACCATGACGATAATATAAAAAACAAATGTTACGACTGTGGGGTTGAGATAATCCATAAAGTTTCCTTTTATCACAGAGGATAAATCCGTCCAGTATTGTTGTTATGTCCGGTCCTTGAATGAGCAGATTCAACCACGGATTTAAATTTACGCTCTGTTACAATAAGGTGTAATTTACTAGAATTTTGTGCAAACAAGTGTAATTTTGCTTACAAATATAAAAAACACTTTAAAATCAATTGTATATTGTTAAATTTTGTTTTGTGATGATCTGTTTTGATTTGCTTGGAGGCTTTAAGTGTTGGTGTCTCGCAAAAAAAGTAAGTTATTCTATAGAAAAAATAATCAGTTCTTTTGTTGGGATGCTTTTGAAACATACCAATTTTTTACTCAAAGTATGAACTTTGTTTACTTTAGTTCGAATGATGGGCTTTAAATCAAAAGAGCTTTTAGGGAGATAATCTGCATAGAATTAAGGAAGAACCGAATTTTGAGATAAAAGTTGTAGTTAAAAGAAAGCCAACATGCATGTTGGCTTTCTTGTTTGTCAAGAACAAAGGTCTTAATGGTCATGATGTAAGTATTTAGGCTCTTTCGGTAGGCGCATACTACAAAATAAACAAATAATCAGCATGATTACGACATAAACGAAAAATGTATTTTCATGTCCAACATCTTTAAGTTTAAGTGCAACAGCAGGTGCAGACCCACCAAAAATTGCATTTCCAACAGCATAGGCAAAACCGACACCTAATGCACGAATATGAGAGGGGAACATTTCAGCTTTAACCAAACCACTAATTGATGTGTAAAAACTTAGGCATAGCATAAGAAAAATTAGTAGCAGTGTTACCATTATTGCTGAGTTGTGGAAGTAAGGCATTGCCAAAACCATTACAGGATAAATAAAGACAGCACAACAAATACTAAACAGCATCATTGATGTACGGCGCCCAATCCGATCTGCAAGCATGCCGAATAAGGGCTGTACACACATAAAGATAAAGAGAGCAAAGGTCATCATATAACCGACGGTTTTGTCAGTGAAACCAAGGCTAGTAATATATGTTTTTGAGTACACCGTAATAAGGTAAAAGCACAGTGAGCCTGCAGATGTGTAACCAACAACCAATAGAAAAGTACGCCAATTATTTTTGAATAACTCTCTTAAACTGCCTGAACCTTCTTTGCTCGCCTCATCTTTAGATAAGGTTTCTTTAAGATGACGACGTGCAAATAAAGATAAAATAGCGACAATACCACCAATCACAAAAGGAATGCGCCAACCGCCATCCATGAGTTGTTCTTTACTCATCAGTGCAAGCAATAGAACACCAAGCGCACTTGCTAAAAGTTGACCGCCTGCAAGCGTGACATATTGAAAAGATGAATAAAAACCACGCTGACCTTTTAGTGCGATTTCACTCATATAAGTTGCAACGGTACCGTATTCGCCACCGACTGAAAGACCTTGTAAGAGTCGAACTGCCAAAAGGCAAAATGGAGCTGCCATACCTACTTGCTCATAAGTGGGTAAGGCTGCAAATAAAAATGAGCTGAATGCCATAAGAGAAATTGAGATCACCATGGAGTTTTTGCGCCCATAAGTATCACCAATCCATCCAAAGAGCCAACTTCCAATAGGACGCATAAAAAAGCTTGCGGCAAATACGCCCCATACATAAATGGCTTTGGTTGAGTCTGACATATCAGGGGCGGTAAGTGCATGGGTAAAATAGATAGCAAAGGCGGCATAAATATAAAAATCAAACCATTCGACTAAATTTCCCGAAGCAGCACCGACAATAGACATAATACGGTTGCGCTTTTCATGTGGATGATATTGAGGGGTTTCAATTTGTTGGCTCATAGATAGTCCTGATCTACTGTTTTTATAATCAATAGATTCAGTCTATGTGTAGAATATTTTTGAAGTTTAAAATGTATAAAAAAACTACAAAACAACGGACTAAAATTATGAAAAACTGCTCATAATCAAATTGTATTTTGAAAATAAGTATGAGAAATTAAGAAAGATATAGGTCAATATTTATTTAAAAATCACAAATTTTCTCATAATTAGGATATTTTTTTTAAATGCGTACAGAGTGAAAAATCAGCTATTGCTAGGTATATAAGAAATAGATAACTCAATAAGTTCAAGTATTCTCTTTTAGAAACTGATGAATTTGCTGTGTAAATTTGACAGGCTCGGTGATGAGGGGCGTATGCCCTGAGCGTTTAAAAATGATGTTTTTCGCGTTCATAAGAGTATTTGACACATGCAGTTGCCCTTCAATCGGATAGAGTGAAGATTTTTCACCGATGAAAAAAGTAGTTGGAGATTGAAGCTCTGAAATTGCATCACGATAATTTTCAGTATGATTTAAATAGTTGTCGATATACCACGTCATGTAATCTAAACGACGGATCGGTAAGAGATGTTTTTGTAATTGTGGGTGTTGTAGAGCCAATTTAAATAAAAAAGGACTAATTTTATTACTGTTTTGTAGTTGAATGAAATTAAGCCAAATTTGTACAAGCTCAGCTCTTGGTTTATTAGGTAAATCATCGATATAACGATATTGTTCATATTGATGTAAAAACTGTGATAGTTCTGCAAGTAAGCGTTTAAATTGATCATGTTTTTGCCCAAACAAGCCATAAGACCAATGTTCATCAGTGGTAATTTGCGGGGTTTGATCAATATGTAAATAGCCTTTTAACTGGTCTTTTAAATTGCCATATTGCATACCATGCATGGTCGTTGTCGCACCCATTGAGTAGGCAATCAGTAGGAAATTATTCAAGTTTAATTGCGTAATCAGTGATTCAATATCTCGCCAATGGTTTTGAATGGCATCTAAATTTTGTGGAATAGCACAATTTTTCGAACCGCCAAAACCACGCCAGTCTGGGATATAAAATTTGTATTTTTTAATGTTTGGCAATAAAAAAGGAAGCCATTGCCAACTGTGCATGCCTAAACCTGATAGCACAAGGACAGGTTCACCTTGCCCTATTTCACGGACAAAGAGATTTTCACCATCAGGCATTATGTACATTGGCATGTATATTTCCTTTCTTTTTTGTTCTAGATGAGTTTTATAGCGTTTTTACAGGTCAATGTCAGTGACTGAATCTATATTTTGATTGAGATTATGACAGGGCACTTTGACATTTCGATGTTAGTTTTTCTTGAGCATAGTATTTAGTTTTGAGACTCGTTAAAATTTTTAAGTTGAGGAATAAGTTTTTCAAACCATTGGATCCAACCTATTTCAGAATCTATACCGAGTTGTAAAATCATTTTATGAATAAATAGCGTTCGATCTTGATCAGTATCTTTGGCAAAATCTCGGGCAAAAATCACTTGATACAGTGCGAGCTTTTCTTTGTGAATTTGTAAATGGCGTTCTAGTTCGGGCAGGATGGCATTACCCCCAAATTGTGCTTCAATACGTAGGCGAACCATAATTTCTTCACGTAACTGAGCAGGTTCAGCTTGTTTAAGCATCCAATCGGTAAGTTCCACACGACCGAGTTGTTCAACTTGATAGGTTTTTTTACGACCTGTATCCGATTCATCTTCGAGCGTGGAAATCCAACCTTTCTGCAACATGCCATTGAGTTCACGATAAATTTGCTGATGTGTTGCATTCCAAAAAAAGCCCATAGAGCGATCAAAACGACGAGCAAGCTCAATGCCTGTGCTTGGTTTTTCGACTAGACTTGTGAGTAAAACATGAGCTAAAGACATTTTTGTTACAAATCTCGAAAAAATGATTGCAAAGTTATTATGCAACATGTTGCATAAAAATCAATTCTCGCTTATAAATAAATCATAAATTAATGCAACAAGTTGCACTAAATATTCATCAGGATAATTTCGCCAGCCAAATTTATTAAAATCGGCAAGCCAAGGAGCATACATGTCTAACTATCCACATTTACTCGCACCCTTAGATTTGGGTTTTACCACATTAAAAAATCGTGTATTGATGGGATCGATGCATGTTGGTCTTGAAGAAGTAGATGGTGGTTACGAACGCATGGCTGCCTTTTATGCAGAGCGTGCTGCGGGAGGTGTAGGCTTAATCGTGACAGGTGGCATTTCACCGAATGATCATGGTGTAACATTCTTTGGCGGTTCTAAATTGGATCATTTAGAAGAAGCTGAGAAACATAAAGTGATTACTCAAGCCGTGCATGAAGCAGGCGGAAAAATTGCTTTACAGATTTTGCATACAGGGCGCTATTCTTATCAGTCTGAAAATGTTGCACCATCGGCGATACAAGCACCGATCAATCCAACAAAACCGCATGCTTTAACATCAGCAGAAGTAGAACAGACGATTGTAGACTTTGCTCACTGTGCAAAATTGTCGCAAATTGCTGGTTATGATGGCGTGGAAATTATGGGGTCGGAAGGCTACTTAATTAACGAATTTATTGCTGCACGTACCAACCATCGTGATGATGAATGGGGCGGTAGCTACGAAAACCGTATCCGTTTTCCAATTGAAATCGTAAAACGTACCCGCCAAGAAGTGGGCGAAAACTTCATTATTATCTATCGTTTATCAATGTTGGATTTGGTTGAAGGTGGTTCTACACTTGAAGAAGTAATTCAACTTGCGAAGGAAATTGAAAAAGCAGGCGCAACCATTATTAACACGGGTATTGGCTGGCATGAAGCACGTATTCCGACCATTGCAACAAAAGTACCACGTGCAGCATTTACATGGGTGACTAAGAAATTAAAAGGTATTGTGAATGTGCCTTTGATCACTTCAAACCGTATCAATACACCTGAAATGGCTGAACATGTATTGGCACAAGGTGATGCAGATATGATTTCAATGGCTCGTCCAATGCTGGCAGACTCACATTTTGTCATGAAAGCTGAACAAGGTCGTGCAGATGAAATTAATACCTGTATTGGTTGTAACCAAGCCTGCTTAGATCATATTTTCTCAATGAAAATAGCAACATGCTTAGTCAATCCACGAGCATGTTATGAAACTGAACTGATTTTCAAAGATTCGGCAAAAGTTAAAAATATTGCGGTGATTGGAGCAGGTCCTGCGGGATTAAGTTTTGCGACTTATGCTGCGGATCGTGGTCATAACGTTACACTGTTTGAAGCATCCAATCAGATTGGCGGTCAATTTAATATTGCTAAAACCATTCCGGGCAAAGAAGAATTCTATGAAACTTTACGTTATTTCAAACGTAAAATTGAATTGCAGCCGAACATTAAGCTCGTACTAAATCATACAGCAACGTATGAAGAACTCAGTTCTGAAAATTTCGATGACATCGTAGTGGCAACAGGTGTAACACCACGTCATTTAGATATAGAAGGTATTGATCATCCTAAGGTATTGTCTTATATCGAGGTTTTACGTGATCGTAAGCCTGTTGGTAAAAAAGTGGCAATTATTGGTGCAGGCGGTATTGGTTTTGATACAGCGGAATACTTATCGCATGAAGGCGAAAGTGGCAGTCTAAACCCACAGAAGTTTTATGATGAATGGGGTATTGATACATCTTATGCGAATGTAGGTGGTTTGAAACAACCTGAAGTTGAACAATCGCCACGTGAAATTTATTTATTACAACGTAAAGCCAACTCAGTTGGTGCTGGTTTGGGTAAAACCACAGGCTGGATTCACCGTACAGGTTTGAAACATCGTCATGTCAATATGATTCCAGGCGCAAGTTACAACAAAATTGATGATCAAGGCTTACATATTACGGTTGGCGATAAAACCATGCTTTTAGAGGTCGATAATGTTGTGATTTGTGCAGGACAAGAACCTTTCACTGCAATGTTCAATCAGTTACAGGCTGATGGGAAGTCTGTACATTTGATTGGTGGTGCGAAAGAAGCAGGTGAGTTGGATGCCAAGCGTGCAATTCGTCAGGGCGCTGAATTGGCAATGGTGATTTAGTCGTTACTTTTTATATAGATGAAAGTTTTAATTTATTGAAATACATCTAACTTAATTCAAAGAAATCCCCCCAATCTCCCTTTTAAAGCGAGGAGTATTACGAATCTAATGATTTGTAACAACGTAGATTTTGCCCTCTTTAAAAAAAGGGGGGGAGATTATTTTTAAAAATTTTAAAAGGACATTAAGATGAGCTATATAAATACGAAACCTGCCATTCAAAAATGGCACGATATGATTGCAACACGAGATATGAGTATTCTGAGTGAATTACTTGCAGATGATGTGGTGTTCCGTTCACCTGTTGCATTTAAGCCTTATGAAGGTAAGCAAGTCGTTTTCTTTATTTTAAATAATGTTATTCAGGTCTTTGAAAACTTTACATATCACCGAGAGTTTTTCACCGAAGATGAACAAAGTGTAGTACTTGAATTCTCAGCTGTGGTTTCGGAAAAACAACTGAAAGGTATTGATATGATTCGCTTTAATGAGCAAGGTCAAATTGTTGAATTTGAAGTGATGATTCGTTCACTCAGTGGTTTACAAGCCCTTGCAGCTCAAATGGGTGAGCGTATTAAGTTGTTTCAACCAGCTTAGTATATAAATTGACTTAAAATTTGAAAATTATGCAGTTTCAGGATTCAGTGATGTTCGCATCACTGAATCTATTTTATTTTAAAAATGTTAATGCTTAGGAAATTTGATGTCTATTTTGAAGAAAATCCGTTTGAAAAAAACCAATTTAAACAATGTTCGTCAGCTGACACAAAATGTACTTGATCAACTGACGGGTGCAGAACAGCCTAAAATGTATTTTAATCCAGAAGGTGAATTGACAGAAGTTTTACAAAAGTTGCCACAATTACAGCAAAAGTACCGTCCAACACCGTGGTTGAGTAATGCCCATGCACATTTATTATATTTTGATTTAATTCAGAAAAAAACCATTCAACTTCAATATGATCGAATGGATCAATTGACCATGCACGATGGTGGTGTAACTGCTATTTCATGGTATGGCTATGATTTACCTAAAGATACACCAACTATTGTAATCATGCATACCATCACAGGCTCACCGACCAGTATGCGTGAATTGGTTAAAGATTTAAATGAATATACGGGATGGCGTATTGCACTGTGCTTGCGCCGTGGCCATGCAAATTTACCCATGCCTGTACCAAAAATGTCGATTTTTGGCTCAACGGAAGATTTAAAAGAACAACTTGAATATATTCAAAAAAAATTCCAACAGTCTGATCTCTATGCTGTCGGTTCTTCTGCAGGGACAGGTTTATTGGTGCGTTATTTAGGTGAGCAGGGAGCAGATACTCCTTTTAAAGCTGCATTTGCGATGTGTCCAGGTTATGACACAGATATTGGCTTTGAAAATGTTCATCCTTTTTATAGCAAAGTTATGACTAAAAAATTATTCAAGGCTTTTATTCAGCCTTATACGCAAACTTGGCAACAAGTTAAATCTGTAAAAAATGTTTTAAAAACCAAAACACTGCAAGAGTTCCAGTATAAATATTATGAAATGGCGGGTTATGCCAATTATCAAAGCTATAATCAGGCCGTCAATCCTATTTATGTATTTGAAAATGTGACCATTCCATTGATGGTTCTCAATGCTGAAGATGATCCAGTCTGTTCAATTAAGAACTTTGAACCTTTTAAATCCGTGGTACAACAAATGCCAAATGTGGTTGTGGTCACCACGAAAAAGGGCAGTCATTGTGGTTTTTATGAAGGCTTACAGAGTAAATCGTGGGCATCTCGTTTAATTGCCGATTTTTTAAAACAATATTGCTAATTATAGATGTAAGTGCTTGTGAAATTATTAGCGTTTGGTTTCACAAGTTATTTTATATTTTTCAATCAATTGTTTTAAAATTTTCAAATCATCTTCGAAAATTACAGTATTGCCATACGCATAAATTTGATGGTCAATATTTTGAGTTTGATAGTGCTGAAAGCGTTGTAATTCGTTTAAATAGTCACAAGCTGTATAGTTGAGGCTCACTAGATTTTCAGAAGTAATAAAATTAAGTAATGATGATTTATATTTGCTAGATATGCTCATTTGAGCTTTAGATTTTGCTTCAAACACATCCTCATTTTTTTCGAAAGAATTTGCAAATGTAGGGTATGAAGTAAGTAAAAGCGTAAAATAAAATAAGATTTTATAAAAGTACTTCATTTAAATTATTGTTCTTAGTTGTAAAAGATAAAAATGTGAACTCAGTAAAATATCTGAGTTCACATTTTTCAGCATTAATTTTTCAAAGCAGGTGTTGCTGCTGCAATTGCTGCTGCAACTGCATCATCTTCAGACTGTGCAGTTGCAGTATTTGTTTTTACAGGTGCTTTTGGTTCATTCTGAACTTTTTGCTCGTTTGGCTGAGATTCAGCTTTTAAAGATTCGGCTTTTGCAGGTTTTGTAGCAGGAGGTGGAGTCGTTGATTCTGTTGTGCGACGAATTTCTGTTGTTGTATGTGCAGTTTCAGTACGCTCAATTTCAACATGCGGTGCAGCAGGTACATCTGTTGTATTTGTTGTTTGAGTATTTACTTGCTCAGGATTTTGAGTTTCAGAACTTTCGAGGTTCTCAAACTGAGCAGGTTGTTCTGCGGCTGTTGCTGTTGAAGCGGTTGTTTGCTCAGTAGATTCGTTCTTCGGCTCTTCTTTTTTTACACAAGCCGTAATTAAAATTGCAGTGGCAATTGCCCCGCAAACTAAAAATTTCTTATTCATAATTGCTCGAAACAAAACATCATATTGGGTGAAGTAAGTATAACAGCAAAATCAAAGATAAAAATCATCTGTTGAAGTGTTAATTTTTTATTGGAAATGCTGATAGAATAGCCGATTGTGTATTGTTCTATGAATTGGTGTGAATTGACTTTGCTTTCTTGGTGCAAGGTAAAGTAAAATCGCACAACATTGTAGGCCAATTTAGGCTCCATTGTATGAGAAACTTAATGACCCATTTTATTTTCGTTACCGGTGGTGTTGTATCCTCACTGGGTAAAGGTATTTCAGCTGCTTCAGTTGCTGCACTTTTAGAAGCCCGTGGTTTAAAAGTCACCATGGTCAAAATGGATCCATACATTAATGTCGATCCTGGGACGATGAGCCCATTCCAGCACGGTGAAGTCTTTGTAACAGAAGATGGTGCTGAAACTGACCTTGACTTGGGTTATTACGAGCGTTTCTTACGCCGTGCTAAAATGACCAAGTTAAATAATTTTACTTCTGGTCGAGTATACCAAGACGTTCTAAATAACGAACGCCGTGGGGATTACTTAGGCGGAACAGTACAAGTTATTCCACATATTACGGATAATATTAAAGAACGTGTTCTTCGCGCAGGTGAAGGCTATGACGTTGCCATCGTAGAAATCGGTGGTACTGTCGGTGACATCGAATCTCTCCCATTCATGGAATCGGTACGTCAACTTATGGTTGAACTGGGTCATAAGCGTACAATGCTCATGCACTTGACGCTTTTACCATACATCAAATCTGCTGCAGAATTGAAAACAAAACCGACTCAGCATTCTGTAAAAGAATTACTGTCTATTGGTATTCAGCCAGATATTCTGATTTGTCGTACAGAATATGATGTTGATGCAGATACCATTCGTAAAATTGCATTGTTTACTAACGTAGAAGCACGTGCAGTTGTCGTATGTAAAGATGCACGTTCAATCTATCAAATTCCACGTACATTCTATGAACAGAATGTTGATGATTTGATTTGTGAGCGTTTTGGCTATAACGATCTTCCTGAAGCTGATTTAACAGATTGGGATAACGTTGTAGAAGCATTGCTTAACCCTGAATATACCGTTCGTGTTGCAATGGTCGGTAAATATGTTGAACTTCCAGATGCGTATAAGTCTGTAAATGAAGCGCTTTTACATGCAGGTATTCAAAACCGCGTTAAAGTTGAAATTGATTATGTCAATGCAGAAGAACTTGAAAGCTTAAATGAAGCTGAAGTGTTGAAAAATGCTGATGCAATTTTAGTTCCAGGTGGTTTCGGTGAACGTGGTACTGAAGGTAAAATGAAAGCCATTCAGTTCGCTCGTGAAAATGGTGTGCCATTTTTAGGTATTTGTTTGGGTATGCAATTGGCTGTGATTGAATATGCACGCCATGTTGTCGGTATTGCAGATGCGACATCTACAGAATTTAATCGTTCAACTAAATCGCCATTAATTGGTTTGATCACTGAATGGTTAGATGAACGTGGTGAAGTACAACAACGTAATGCTGATTCTAACCTTGGCGGTACAATGCGCCTAGGTGCTCAAAAATCTGAATTGGTTGCTGGAACAAAAACAGCTCAAGTGTACGGTTCTGAAGATATCATTGAACGTCACCGTCATCGTTATGAGATGAACAACCGTTATATTCCAGTGCTTGAAGATAAAGGCATGAAAATTTCAGGTTATTCACCAATTCAACGCTTAGTGGAAACTGTTGAAATTCCTGCACATCCATGGTTTGTTGCTGTACAATTCCACCCAGAATTTACAAGTTCACCACGTGATGGTCATCCATTATTTGCTAGCTTTATTGATGCTGCTAAAAAACAGCACCAAAACAGTAAATAAGTGTGCAAGAACATAACTAGGAAGTTTAAATGTCACAATTAAAACCACAGGAAATTGTACGTTTAGGCGATATACAAATGGCAAATCATTTGCCATTTGTACTATTCGGCGGCATGAATGTACTTGAGTCAAAAGACTTAGCATTTGAAATTGCAGAATCGTATGTCGATATCTGTACGCGATTAGGTATCCCTTACGTTTTTAAAGCAAGTTTTGATAAGGCAAACCGTTCAAGCCTACATTCTTACCGTGGTCCAGGTTTAGAGAAAGGTTTGGAATGGCTTGCGGACATTAAAAAGCATTTTAATGTGCCGATTATTACAGATGTGCATGAACCTTATCAGGCGGCACCTGTGGCGGAAGTGGCAGACATTATTCAGCTTCCTGCTTTTTTAAGTCGTCAGACCGATTTGGTTGAAGCGATGGCGAAAACAGATGCCATTATCAACATCAAAAAAGCACAATTTCTTGCACCGCATGAAATGCGTCATATTTTGAATAAGTGTCTTGAAGCGGGTAATGATAAGTTGATTTTGTGTGAGCGTGGCTCAGCATTTGGCTACAACAATCTTGTAGTTGATATGCTTGGTTTCGATACCATGAAAGAAATGAATGTGCCAGTATTCTTTGATGTGACACATGCTTTGCAAACACCAGGTGGTCGTGAAGATTCTGCTGGTGGTCGTCGTGCGCAAATTACTACACTGGCTCGTGCAGGTATGGCTACAGGTATTGCAGGTTTATTTTTGGAAGGGCATCCTGATCCTGAAAAGGCGAAGTGTGATGGTCCATGCGCATTGCGTATGTCGCAGTTGGAACCATTCCTTGCACAATTGAAAGAATTAGATACCTTGGTAAAAGGCTTTAAAAAGCTCGATACCCACTAAATTATGTTTACTTTGATGCGTCATTTTTAGTGGCGCATCGTTTTATTAATCAACTGAGGAATTGTTCATGAGTCAAATCGTTGACATTCGTGCACGTGAAATTTTAGACTCTCGTGGTAACCCAACCATCGAAGCAGACGTAATCTTAGAATCTGGCGTTGTTGGCCGTGCATGTGCACCATCTGGTGCTTCAACTGGTTCTCGTGAAGCTTTGGAACTTCGTGACGGTGATAAATCACGTTACTTAGGTAAAGGCGTTAAAACAGCTGTAAACAATGTAAACACACTTATTCGTGATGCTTTAATTGGTAAATCAGTATTTGAGCAAAAAGACATCGACAATACGATGATCGCTCTTGATGGTACTGAAAATAAAGAAAAATTAGGTGCGAACGCAACTTTAGCGGTGTCTTTAGCTGCGGCACGTGCTGCTGCTGAGGAAAAGAAAACTCCACTTTTCCAATACATTGCAGACTTACGTGGTCAATCAATCTTGACTATGCCTGTACCAATGATGAACATCATCAACGGTGGTTCACATGCAGACAATAACGTAGATATTCAAGAGTTTATGATTGAGCCAGTAGGCTTTACATCATTCTCTGAAGCTTTGCGTGCAGGCGCAGAAATTTTCCATTCTTTAAAATCAGTATTAAACAAAAAAGGTTTAAATACTGCTGTTGGTGATGAAGGTGGTTTTGCACCAAACCTTCGTTCTAACGAAGAAGCAATTACGGTTATTCTTGAAGCTATTGGTCAAACAGGCTACAAAGCAGGTTCTGATATTATGCTTGCGCTTGACTGTGCATCTTCAGAATTCTACAAAAATGGTCAATATATTCTTGCAGGTGAAGGTAATAAAGCATTCACAAGCAATCAATTCTCTGACTATTTAGCAGGTCTTGTAAATCAATATCCAATTATTTCTATCGAAGATGGTTTGGATGAGTCGGATTGGGAAGGTTGGTCATACTTAACTTCAATTCTTGGCGACAAAATTCAGTTGGTTGGTGATGATTTATTTGTTACTAATCCTAAAATTCTACAACGTGGTATTAATGAGAAAGTAGGTAACTCTATTCTTATTAAATATAACCAAATTGGTACGTTGACTGAAACTTTAGATGCAATCTATCTTGCGAAGGCAAATGGTTACTCTACTGTTATTTCACACCGTTCAGGTGAAACAGAAGATTCTACGATTGCAGATCTTGCTGTTGGTACTGCTGCTGGTCAAATCAAGACAGGTTCATTGTGCCGTTCTGATCGTGTTGCAAAATATAACCAATTACTTCGTATTGAAGAATTAACAAATGCTGCTTACCGTGGCAAAGCGGAATTTAAAGGTTTAAATTAATTTTTATAAATTGATTTAGCTTTAAAAAACCACTCCCTTGTTTGAGGTGAGTGGTTTTTTATACTCACTATTAGAGCGTGGGAGGATTGTTTAATGAAAATGTGTAATGTAATACTCACATTTTGTGAGTAATCTCATATGAACTTGGTTGTAGTGATGTGTATCGGAATTACATGAGACTTCCACAAAAGATTTAAGCCGATTAATTTTAAGTGAATTTCTATCGGTTTTCGGTCACTTGAGGAGTAATGATATTATTTATTCGTAAGACTTTAGAGGGCATTGAATAATACTGAATTTGAATTTTTGTGACTATTTTTTTGGAATATTTTATAGGATTGAAAATATTCAAATATCTATGCTTTAATATATTTACAGACAAACAAAGCATCGTATATAAATATCAAAAAAGTTTTGTTCAACTTTTGCAGTTTTACCACAGTAAAACGTTCTCCACACAAAATATTTAAGGTATATTAGTACCTTAATTTAATGCTGTTACATAAGACAAAAATTCATGTTAGAAGTCTTTAAAACTACTTCAAGTAAAGTCATTCTGATAGTTGCAGTTCTGATCACTATTGTACTTCAGTATCACTTTTGGTTAGGTGAGGGCGGTTATTTTCCTCATCAAGCTTTACTTCAGCAAGTGAAACAACAATCTGAGGTCAATGACGAACTCAAAGAGAGAAACAGAATTCTCGCTGCAGAAGTGTATGATTTAAAAAATGGTGCAGAAGCGATTGAAGAGCATGCTCGTTTGGATTTAGGTCTGATTAAGCCCCATGAAACATTTGTACAAATGAGTACCATTAGTACCCATTACAAACCTATTTATTCTGATAATACTGACGTAGATCTAAGAACCAATGAAGATGAGCTTCCACCTGAACAACCGTAAATTATGGGCGGTGATTCCTGCTGCGGGTTCAGGTAGCCGCTTTTCAAAAACAGAATTAAAACAATATCAAGTGATTGGAGGGAAAACAATCCTTGAGCATACGATTTCTCGTTTGGCACAATTGCCTTTAGCTGGTTATGTTTTGGTGATTGGTGCTGATGATCACTTTGCTGCAACACTTTCTTTTAATCAGCCTGAAAAGGCACATTTTTGTCAGGGTGGAAAAGAACGTGTTCATTCAGTCTTGAATGCTTTGCACTATTTAAAAGCTTTTGCTGCGCCGGATGATTTGATTTTTGTTCATGATGCTGCACGTCCTTGCGTCACATTGGAGTGTCTGGAAAATTTGGTTGAAACAGCATTAGTTGAAAACTGTAGCGCTATTTTAGCCATTCCTGTCCGAGATACATTAAAACGTGTATATTCATCATCACAACAAATTGAGCACACAGTCAATCGTGAACAGTTATGGCAAGCACAAACACCACAAATATCGACCTTTGCTACATTGACACAAGCCATTGAGCAAGCCATGTATGCTGACATTGTCATTACAGATGAAGCGAGTGCACTTGAATTTATGAGTGAAAAAGTGATAGTAGTTGCAGGTCGTTCCGACAATTTGAAAATAACCTATCCAGATGATTTAGAGTTAGCAAAACTCATTTTAGCGGTGCAACAAAAAGTTAAATAATTCACCATTACACTATGTTTTCACTTCTGATTTAACTCTATAATTTCGCATTCGAATGACAAAGTAAAAGATGTATAAATGATACCTACTCAGCAGTATCGTTTTTTAAGACGATCTTTGCGTGATGGACGCAGTCTTAATGAACAAACCTCCCGATGGGATAAATTGCATCTCGATCCATGGTTGCTGTTGTTTTTGATTGTTAATGCGGCGCTTGGTTTGCTAATGGTTTATAGCGCATCCAATGAAGATATGTCGATGGTGATGCGCCAAGGCATTAGCTTTGCTGTGGGTTTTGCCCTGATGTTTGCTTGTGCACAAGTTCCGCCTAAGGTCTATCAGGCAGTGAGCCCTTGGTTTTATTTTATTGCTATTTTATTGCTCATTTTGGTTCTATTGGTCGGTGACGTCCGCTTGGGTGCAAAACGTTGGTTGACTATTCCAGGTATTGGCAGTATGCAACCGAGTGAGTTTATGAAGTTTGCCATGCCTTTGATGATGGCTTGGTATTTCTCTCGTCAACCGCTGCCGCCTAAATTTAAGCATATTGTTGTTGCATTGATTATCATGGTCGTACCATTTGTTTTGGCATTACTGCAACCTGACCTTGCGATTGGGATTATCATTGGCGGTATTTTTGCACTATTCCTCAGTGGAATGTCATGGAAACTGATTGGTGGAGCAATGGCTGCTTTAGCAGTATCATTTCCGATTATCTGGACATTTGTACTCCAAGCTTATCAAAAGAAACGTATTTTGACTTTATTCGATCCTGAATCAGATGCATTGGGTGCAGGTTGGAATATTATTCAGTCTAAAATTGCTATTGGCTCAGGTGGTATTTTTGGTAAAGGCTTTTTAGGGGGGACGCAGTCACAATTGGGCTATCTACCTGAACATCATACAGACTTTATTATGTCGACCTTTGCTGAAGAGTTTGGATTTATTGGGGTATTTTTCCTCTTTAGTTTATATGCAGCCATTATTTTTCGTTGCATGATGATTAGCTTGAACTGCTTTCATAATTATGGTCGACTTCTAGCAGGAACCATTGGTCTATCATTATTCTTCTTTGTTTTTGTCAATTCGGGAATGGTTGCAGGGATTCTACCTGTCACGGGTGATCCATTGCCACTGATGAGTTATGGTGGTACCGCTGTAATTGCATTGCTTGCAAGTTTCGGCATAGTAATGTCGATTCATACCCATAAATAAAATAATAATATTTAAAATATTAAAAAGGGTAATTCTAAAAATGAATTACCCTTTTTTTATGCAGTTTAGATACATTATTTTTATAGAAAATCACAGCAGACTTTGAGTGTAGTTCAGATGTATCTCAGTTGTGATGCTTTGTACTTTGATGATTTAAGCGCTTGAAAAGTCATTTTTTTCGTCATACATTAAATTAACTATAAATAAATTTATTAAAATTCATGCTATTTATTTATATATTAAAAGCTCATTATCACGATAACAATTAGGTTGAATTATTATGCATATTGTCATTCTCGGAGCTGGTGTTATTGGTACAACCTCAGCTTATTATCTTAGACAAGCTGGGCATGAGGTAACTGTCATTGACCGACAGCCTAATGTTGCACTCGAAACAAGTTTTGCTAATGCAGGGCAAATATCACCAGGTTATGCATCACCATGGGCAGCACCAGGTATTCCACTAAAAGCTTTTAAATGGATGTTTCAACCACACTCACCTTTAGCAATTAAACTCACGGGTGATATGTATCAATATCAGTGGATGATTCGTATGTTGGCGGAATGTAATAGCAATCGTTATCACATCAATAAAGAACGAATGGTGCGTTTGTCTGAATATAGCCGTGATTGTTTAGATGAGTTACGTGCAGAAACGGGTATTCATTTCGATGAACGTCAGTTGGGAACGCTGCAATTATTTCGTAAACAAGAGCAACTTGATGTTGCAGGTAAAGACACAGAAGTCTTAAAAGAAGAAGGTGTACCTTATGAGTTGTTGGATAAGCAAGGTGTGATTGGTGTGGAACCTGCACTTGCAGATGCGACAGTCGATTTTGTTGGGGGGCTTAGATTGCCTAATGATCAAACGGGAGATTGTCAAAAATTCACCACGGAACTTGCTGAATTGGCGATTAATCAAGGTGTAGACTTTTTATTTAACACGGTGATTGAAAGTATTGAAAAAGATGCCGATCAAATTTCTGCAATTGTGCTCCGTGATGGTTCGAAAATTAAAGGTGATGCTTATGTAATGGCATTGGGTAGTTATAGTCATGATATGTTGCAATATTTAGATATTGAAGCGCCAGTATATCCACTAAAAGGCTATTCAATTACCACCAAAATTATTGATCCTGCAATGTCGCCTGTATCTACGATTTTGGATGAGTCTTATAAAATTGCAGTGACCCGTTTTGATGATCGTATTCGTGTTGGAGGAATGGCAGAGTTAAATGGTTTTGATCGTTCTTTGAAATCGAGTCGTGAAAATACCTTGTTGATGGTGTTACAGCAATTATTTCCGAAAGCAAGCGATGTATCCGATGCACATTTTTGGACAGGCTTAAGACCTGCTACACCTGATGGTACGCCTATTGTTGGTAAGACCAAGTATAAAAACTTATATACCAATACAGGACATGGCACTTTAGGTTGGACGATGTCATGTGGTTCTGCAAAATTACTCTCTGATATTATTTCGGGTAAAACACCTCAAATTGAATACGATGATTTGAACGTATTCCGTTATGATTCGGTGAAGCATTGATGCTTATGCGACTTTAGTCGAGTCAGTTGTATTTACCATGGGATAGTATTTGATCTATGGATGAAAATGGCATATACATTGCTTATAAGGATATGTAATAAAAATAGATGATTGCAGGAGAGAAGTCTTTTAGACTCGCCGAAGGAGCAACGACCCCGGAAACTCTCAGGCAAAAGGACTGTAATCATTGAAAAACTCTGGAGAGAAGTTGCTGTCAATTAAAAAAACAAGTAACTCACCGAAGGGGATGGTAAATTTCTGAATAATTTGGTTATTTATCGAAGCTCTCAGGTACAAATGACAGATGGGGCATACATTGAAAATGCAAAATCATGCATTTCAAAGGAGTGTGCGTATGTGTCATATCGTAATTATTGGTTCAGGGATCACGGGCGTAACTTCTGCCTACGAACTTTCTCAACTGGGTTATAAAGTAACTGTTATAGATAAGCATTTATTCCCTGCAATGGAAACCTCATTTGCCAATGGTGGGCAACTTTCAGCTTGTAATGCCGAAGTATGGAATCAAAAATCCACAGTACTGAAAGGTATAAAGTGGATGGCAAATAAAAATGCACCACTTTTGCTCAATCCTTCTTTCGACTTGCACAAATATGCATGGTTAGTCGAATTTCTCGGTAATATTAAGCATTATGAATCGAATACCCAAGATACTGTAAAAATGGCATTGTTGGCACGACAACGATTATTCAATATTGCAGAACAAGAAGGTATTGATTTTGATCTCGAAAAACGTGGGATTTTACATTTTTACCATTCTGAATATGATTATAAAATTGCGACTGATGTGAATAATCTTTTATGTAAAGGTGGATTAGAGCGTCATGCAGTAACATCCGAAGAAATTAAAAAAATCGAGCCATCATTAACAGGTGAATATTACGGTGGTTTTTACTGTCCTGGTGATGCGACAGGTGATATTCATAAATTTACCACAGGACTTGCCAAAGCCACTGAGAAATACGGTGTGAAGTATCTTTTTGGTATGGAAGTGGTCAATGTCGAACACACAGCAAATGGAGTGAATATTCAATATCATCCAAGCATTGAAAATGTCGTAGGTGCTGATGGGCAATCTGTCACACTCGAAAGCTTACAAGCCGATGCGGTAGTGGTATGCGGTGGTGTCGGAAGCTATCACTTGGCGAATCAATTGGGTGATCGAGTCAATGTCTATCCTGTAAAAGGTTATTCAATTACGGTACAACTTGATGATGAAAAAAGTGTTAATGGTGCACCGTGGGTCAGTCTGCTCGATGAGAGTGCAAAAATTGTCACTTCACGTTTGGGAGCCGACCGCTTACGTATTGCAGGAACAGCGGAGTTTAATGGCTATAACCGTGACATTCGTTCAGATCGCATTCAGCCTTTAACCGATTGGGTCAATAAAAACTTCGATATTTCAACTGAACATTGTGTGCCTTGGGCAGGACTTCGTCCAATGATGCCGAATATGATGCCTGTGGTCAGACGAGGAAAACGTGAGCGTGTTTATTATAATACTGGACATGGTCATTTGGGTTGGACATTGTCTGCTGCTACTGCGGTAATGATTAGTAAAGAAATTGCCACAGCGCACCCTGTGTAAATTTCAAATTCACTTTCAGTACATCAGCATGAATTAATTTTATGCTGATGATTTTAACCTTTGTAAAGATTATAACCTTCAAATTTTTTATTGATTTACATATCTTTCTATATTTCAATCTTTTTTTGAATTGTGGTCTGAGTGGGTGCAAAATTTACATTATGTCGTTCTAAATACTACTTTATGCTTTTGCATTGTTTAGGGTGTTGTTTTTGATCGTTTAAATAATCTTGCGTATATTGATTCAGCCATTGTTTAAATGTTGTATTTTCTCGAATACGATCAAAAATCTTATTTTTTTTAAACTCTTCAGGTTTAATGGTTTCAGCGGTATCAAAATTTAATTGTCGTAGATATTGAAGCGCTTTTTCAGGTTGATTGTAAAGTGCATAAATTTTGGCATGAAAATTTAGATCACGTTGCGGTGTTGTTGATAAATTGTCAAAATAGAGTTTAAAAATAGTTTCTTTATTTTGATCTAAAAAATCTTGTGCCTTTTGTGGATCTTGTTGATATAAATACTGATAGTGGAGTTGTACTAAAACAATAAAATTACCACCTTCATAAACTTCTTCTGAATATTCTAAGTATTCATTCAAGGGTTCTTGCAGTATTTGGGCAATCTTTAACTGCTGGGAGGGTTCAATATTTTCTTGGCTAAAGGTAATTTGTAATTCACTCAAAATATCGTAATACGCCCGACGATTTTTAGGTGTGGATGAATCTTGTTCATACAATAGCGTTGCATAGTGACGTGCTTTTTTCAGATCATTTATGCTTAATTTAGAATGTGGGTCATCACGTTCAAAGGTTGATTGTCGAGCGTAAAAAATGGCTAAATTATATAGTAGATTATTGTAATCACTAGAGTTTGCTTCTAATAACCTGAGATAAGACTGTTCTGCTTGATTGCTTTGTATTTGTGATAATGCAGGGCAACCTTGCTGTGATAAATATTCGGCATAGGCTGCATGTAAATTGGCAGAATTGGTATAAAAAGCAGCTTCTTTTTGATTGAAACTTTTTTTATGTGATAGTTGAATCATTTGTGAATGTACAGATTGAAAACCATCTAAAACCTTTTGCTCATTATTGAGAGTAATTGTTTGAGGGTTGATAAATTGCTGACTTAACTGTGCAAATTTTTGGTATTTATGCTGATTGATCCAAGAGGTACAGCCTGAAAGTGAAAGTGTTAAAATCAAAATAGAGCCGATAATATTATTATTTTTCATTCTGTATTTCACTTTAGATTAGCACTTAAAAATACGATGAGAATGTTCAATCCGTTTGTGATTGATACATAATTATCATAAAAACAACAGAGGTTTTAAGCAAGGGGGGAATTGTACAATCAGAATATTTTAAAATGAGAACAAAAAATAAGAAATCTTTCGTTCCCAGTATTTTTATATTTTCAAAATTTTAAAGACGTGTGAAGATTTCTTCTTTATTCAAACGAGATTTAGGCAGTTTAGCATTGAAATCTGCATCACTACGATAACCCAAAGTCATAATTACAGATGGAATTAAACCTTTTGCAATCAGGTCTAATTCTTCAGTAATGATGTCTTCATCAAAACCGCCAATCGGTGTGGCATCAATACCTTCAATTCCTGCTGCTAGCAGCATTTGTCCTAAAGCAATAAAGGTTTGATTCTCTGCCCAACGCTGAATATCACCTTTTTCATTACGATAATAATCGACATAACCTGTACGACCATCTTTTTGCCCCTGCTTGGCTGTGGCATCTTTAAAACGGCCGCTTTTATCATCTTGATTCAATAAGTTATCTAAATGATCTTCGGTAATATCAGCTTTAGTGCAAAACAAAATAGTATGTGAAGAATCCAATACTTTGGGAGCATTATAGGCATATTTACCCACCAATGATTTTGCAATACGTTGCTTAGCCGCATCATTTTCAATAATAAAAAAATGCCAAGGTTGAATATTGATGGATGATGGTGCTAAGCGAAGGATTTCAAGTAGGCGTTCAAATTGTTCTTGCGGGATTCTTTTTGAAGCATCATAGGCTTTTGTGGTATAGCGATTTTTTGATACGGTTAATACATCCATGCGACACTCTTATATCGAAAATTTTCGATATTATAAACTGAATTTGAATAAATTAGATCAACCGAATCGTAAATAAACGTGAAAATGATCATTCTTAGAAAGCTCTGTATAAAAAGCAGAACCTGAAGGATGACGAACAATATAATTTCCTAATGTGTCCTTAGCAAATATGTTTATGGTTTAACTTTGATACCAATCTAATGAAATTTGTTTCCAATAATAGTTCTTTGAAGCTTGATGAGGATATATCTTTGAACGACTATTTCAAAACCGTTCGCCAAATTTTTATAAATATTTTTATGATCAAGTTTGTTTATGGTTCTCTGAACAGCCTCATTTAAATAATTTACTGACATTTTAACCTTTTAAATGATGACATAATATCCAAAAGTTGTAATGAGTATTACAGTAGATTAAATGTGCAAACATTTGTTTATTTTAAATTGCAAAACTACTTATTTTACTTCGATTATGAAAAGACTCCTAAACTTTGTTCAAGAGCCAAATTTCTGAAACGCAATAATGATTATAAATTAATAAGCATAATTTAAATCGGTATATTTATCTAAAGACATTGCAACATGGTTGTTAATGAATTCACG
Source organism: Acinetobacter sp. TY2 (assembly GCF_046269225.1). Taxonomy (NCBI): domain Bacteria; kingdom Pseudomonadati; phylum Pseudomonadota; class Gammaproteobacteria; order Moraxellales; family Moraxellaceae; genus Acinetobacter; species Acinetobacter sp. TY2. Next base: position 164,636 of record NZ_JBJZOR010000002.1, on the reverse strand, counting down.
AATGTCTTGTGGAGTCATTGCTTGACCTTGTTTTGTAATGACATGCTCAGCAGGTGCTTGACCTTCTGCTGTAATACGATAAACAAAATTACGTGCGATACTGTAGTTTGAATTATTTAAAACAATACTTGTGGTATAAATATAGCGATGATCAAAGTTAAGATCGGTATTCGAAAAGATAAATTGTTCGAAGAGTTTAAGTGCAGCGCCTTCTTCGATCGCCTGAATTTCATCAATAATCGTTTTGTCTAAATGAATGTCGTAGCGTTCGGAAATCGCTTGTCCATCTATTAGTAAGGATACTTTGTCATTTTCATGGTGATTGACAGTAATATTGCTAAAATTAGACATTAGAAAATTCACACTCATAAATTATTCAATAAATGATAGCAAAAAATGTAGATAAACCGTGAGAAAGTCGTATGAAGCCTGAACAATTACGCCATTAACAACAGGATTGAATTAATTGAGAAAATTAAAAAATGCCAAAAAATTTTCGATTAAACAATTTTCCATTGAATTAGCTGATAATTTGCATTTCTATCCACTTCTAAAATCATCGCTTCAGAGGTTTTTTCACGCCAATCACCTAAGACAATTCTAGGTTTTCCATTTACATCGTGAATCATTGGTTTATGCGTATGCCCATGAATAAGGACATCAACTTGGCTTAAAGCCTTTTCAACAGCTTGTTGATTCACATCCATGATTTCATAGGTTTTATTTTGCTGAGAAGCATGGCTTTTTTTACGAAAACCATTAGCCAATTTTTGTCTAAAAGAAAGTGGTGTGCTTTTTAAAATACCCAAAAGAATTGGATTGCGAATGATTTTTCTAAACCTTTGATAAGATACGTCATCGGTACACAATGCATCGCCGTGTTCAATTCTAAATTTTTTATTGGCAATGTTCAGTGTAAATTCATCAGGTAATAATTGACCATTAAACTGATTTAAGAATTTTTGTCCTAAAGCAAAATCACGATTTCCAACTTGAAAATAAACTTTATTTCCTGCTTGGGTAAATTGTTTTAAATGTTCGACGATTTCAGAAAGCCATGGGGCAGTATAGTCATCACCAATCCATGCATTAAACCAATCACCGAGAATATAAAGTTGGGTTGGTTTTGTGAAATTATTATCTTTATATTGTTCAAGCAAATCTAAAAACCCCCGAACGAGTCGAGGGTGATCAGGTGATAAATGTAAATCAGCGATAAACAGATGGGTCACTTATTGTCCTTTATTAAAATCTCCCTAAGTCCCTTTTTACGAAAGAGGGACTTTTCTTCCTTTTATAAATTGGAAGTTCCTCCCTTTATCAAAGGGAGGTTAGGAGGGATTCTATTACTCAGAAATAATCTTAGCAGATTCAATCACAACGTTTTCTAAAGGAACGTCAGCATGATAACCACGGTTACCTGTACGAACGCCTTTAATTTCGTTGACGATGTCTAGACCTTCAGTCACTTTACCAAATACTGCATAACCCCAACCCTGAGCAGTTTTGCCTGAGTGGTTAAGGAAACCGTTATTGCCAACGTTAATGAAGAATTGAGCAGAAGCAGAGTGAGGCGCTTGAGTACGTGCCATTGCAATTGTACCCAAATCATTGGTTAAGCCATTATCAGCTTCGTTTTCAATAGAATCACGTGTTGATTTTTCTTTGAAGTTTTCGTCCATGCCACCGCCTTGGATCATGAAACCATCAATAACACGGTGAAAAATAACGCCATCATAAAAACCATCACGAACGTATTCTAAGAAGTTAGCAACAGTTTTAGGTGCTTTTTCAGAATTTAGTTCAAGGACAATACGTCCTTTATTGGTGTTTAATTCGACTTGAGGAAAACTCATTCTATAATCTCCTGATCATGACTGAAAAAGCCATGGGTTTTTGGTTGAGAGAAGCATAAGCAAACTGTAAACTACAAGGCAAGCAAAAATGCAGATTTCTTTTGTCTATAGATTCAGAAATGCATTTTTATTATCCTATTTTATCTTAAAGAAGTGATTTATCAACTATGAAGCCAAATGATGTTGTTTCAGACCTGCCAAAGAACCCGACAACCAATACCGCACCTGTCGATGCTGCGCAGCAAGAACAACAGGCAGGCTTGGACTTTATTCGTCAGGTAATCACTGAAGATATTGGTGCAGGACGCGTATCATCTGTGGTGACACGTTTTCCACCAGAGCCGAATGGTTATCTACATATTGGTCACGTAAAAGCTATCTGCCTGAATTTTGGTATTGCAGATGAGTTTCAAGGTTTATGTAACCTTCGTTTTGACGATACTAACCCTGATGCAGAAGAACAGGAATATGTTGATGGTATTGCCAACGATGTAAAATGGTTAGGTTTTGAGTGGGAAGGTGAGCCACGCTATGCATCAAGCTATTTTGATCAATTACATGCTTGGGCAATCCAATTGATTAAACAAGGTGATGCTTATGTCGATTTACAATCTGCAGAAGAAATTCGTTTAAACCGCGGTAATTTTGTTGAACTCGGTAAAAACTCTCCATATCGTGATACCTCGGTTGAAGAAAACCTTGAACGTTTTGAAAAAATGAACAATGGTGGCTTTGGTGAAGGTCAAGCGGTATTGCGTGCCAAAGTGGATATGGCATCACCAAACGTTCATATGCGTGATCCCATTTTGTATCGTGTACTCCATTCTGAACATCACCAAACAGGTGATAAATGGAAAATGTACCCGATGTACGATTATGCGCATCCATTATCAGATGCGATTGAAGGTATCACACACTCGCTCTGTACGTTAGAATTCCAAGATCACCGTCCGTTCTATGATTGGATCGTGGAAAAAGTTAAATCGCCTACAGTTCCACATCAATATGAGTCTAGCCGTTTAAATATTGATTATACGATTACCTCTAAACGTAAATTACGTAAATTGGTAGAAGGTGGTCATGTTAATGGATGGGATGACCCACGTATGCCAACAGTTGTTGGTATGCGCCGCCGTGGCTTTACTCCTGAAGGTTTACGTGATTTCTGTAAACGTGTTGGCGTATCGAAAACAGATGGTATTGTTGATGTAGCTATGCTTGAGTTCTGTATTCGTCAATCTCTTGAAAATACTGCAGCACGTGGTATGGCGGTTTTAAACCCACTGAAAGTAACATTAACGAACTTACCTGAAGCGATGGACTTGGTTCATGCTCGTCATCCAAATGTTGATATGGGGGATCGAGTTATTCCCTTGACTTCAGAAATTTATATTGATCGTAAAGATTTTGAAGAAGTAGCACCAAAGGGTTTTAAACGTTTGATTCCTGAGGGTGAAGTGCGTTTACGTCATGCTTATGTTATTAAATGCGATGAAGTGATCAAAGATGCCAATGGTGACGTAGTTGAGTTGAAATGCTCAATTGATCCTGAAACTTTAGGTAAAAATCCTGAAGGGCGTAAGGTGAAAGGCGTTGTGCATTGGGTTTCTGCGACAAAGGGTCTTCCTGCGGAAGTTCGTATTTATGATCGTTTGTTCACTGAAGCAGCGCCTGATGTAGATGATGATTTCCTTGCTCATTTAAATCCTGATTCATTACAAATTGTTCAAGCTATCATTGAGCCTGCTTTGGCACAAGCGCAACCTGAAGATCGTTTCCAATTTGAACGTGAAGGTTATTTTGTGGCAGATCAATATGATCATACGAGTGACAAGCCTGTGTTTAACCGTATCTTAGATTTAAAAGATAGTTTTAAACCGGGTAAATAATCTGAGTTTTAATTTGATTCAGTTTTAAAATTAATAAAAAACCTCATTCTTGGATGGGGTTTTTTTATATTTAGTCGTTAGTATGCAGTAGGTTGATAAATAGCCTAAGCAGATTGTTGTGTTTATTCAATCAAAATATTTACATTAAGTTACATTTGAAAAAATCTATTAAATCAGTGAATGGATATTATTTTTTTTGTTCTTGTTTTTTAAGCATAATATAGGCAGGTAAATGCATTTTACGTTGGGTGCGTAATTTAAGTTTAATATACCAAACTAGGGCGAAAGCAGTCGTTGCAATGGTGAGGAATAAACCATTCATATAACTCATAATTGAACTGACATAGCCAATTGTAGTGAGTCGATTCATCATCTTGACAACTTGAGGACTACTTTCGATTCCTGTAATTGCCCAACTACATAAATGTTCACAGTTATTAATAATCAGGTGATAGTGGTTTTCATTCATTCGAGAACGCATACGGCGTACCACAGCACGACCTCTAAATTTAGGTTGATTATAGGTATGAATGAGGATGGGTTTGCCCCGAGAAAATTTTTCGATAGTAGTGATTTCTATAGGCTTTTTTTTGAATAAATGCGCAAATCCTGAATAGTGGATGACACGACCCCGTCCGGCATAAATTCCGTGATGGCTATAGCCAAAATTTTTGACAATGAGATGACTGCCAAGCTTGTATTTGTCTGAACGTTTTTGCATAAGTCCTATAGATTCCAATAAAGGTACATCTGTATTTTATTGAAAGGGTGATTTGATTATACCTAAAAACCGAGTGGTGAGTAGACTAAAAAAGTAGGTTTGTCTATTTAACTGCAAAATTATGTGACAAACTTTGAATTAAATAAAGTCACTTTTCGAATTATTAAATCTGAGTATATTGAGATGATTATTCATGGTTTTATAACAAAAAACTTAATATTGATGGGGTTGGTGGTTAGCTTGTTGGGGTGTCCTTCAGGTTCTGCTGAAGTGATTTATCAGAATGCACAGTATAAAAATATGCATCTAGATATTTTTAAGATCAGTGATTTTAGGCAATTAAAACTTTTTTTAAATGATCAAAATAAACAGCCTTATGGTTATTTTAAAAATGTGCAAAAAGATCTTAATGCATGTCAAAGCTTAGTATTTGCAATGAATGCTGGAATGTATCATCCAAATTATCAACCTGTCGGTTTATATATTGAAAATGCTCAGCAGTTAAAAGCGCTTAATACAGAAAAAGGTTTTGGTAACTTTTTTATGCAGCCCAATGGGGTGCTTGCTTGGAATTCAAAAAATGCTGTGATTGCAACAACAAATGAACTCCAAAGTTCGAAAGAATTTAAAAATTTAAATCCACTCTATGCGACTCAGTCAGGTCCCATGCTTGTCAGTCATGGGCAAGTGAATGCCACATTTCAGAAAAATGCTCAATCACGTAAAATTCGTAATGGTGTTGGCATTAAAAATCAGACACTGTATTTTTTGATCAGCCGTGAGCCAATCAATTTTTATGATTTTGCACAAGTCTTTAAAACACAATTAAAAATTGATAATGCACTTTATTTGGATGGGACTATATCAAGTGCTTATCATCCTAAGCTAGATAGTCCTAAACAACATTTCAAACTGGGTCCAATGGTGGGATGGGTCAACAATGAAAACTGTGCTCATTAATACGTGCGATGGTTTGTAGTTATATTATATAAAAGTATTTTTATTATGAAAAAAGGTCATCTAAAGTTGGATGACCCTTTACTTTTTGATTGTAAAGACTCTTATATTAAAAATGAAAAATGCTTAGTTTGTTTCACTTTCAAGTAAAACCGAACCAAACTGCTCACGTAAATCTTTTTTCAGCATTTTTCCTGTGCCTGTCAGTGGAATAGAGTCCACAAAAATTACACGGTCAGGAATTTGCCATTTAGCAATTTTATCTGAGAAATAATCGAGTAATTCAGCTTCGGTAATATCGCTATCTTGTGCCTTAATAGCAATAATAATTGGGCGCTCATCCCATTTACGATGAATAGCAGCAATAGCGGCAGCCATTGCAATTTTAGGATGTCCCATCGCTATATTTTCAAGCTCAACAGATGAAATCCATTCACCACCCGATTTGATTAAATCTTTTGCGCGGTCTTGCAAATTAATAAATCCATCAGCATCTATGGTTGCAATATCACCTGTGTCGAACCAGCCATCTTCAGTTAATGCACTTTCATTTTTACCATAATAAGCGTTAATGATCCAATGACCTCGAATTTGTAGATTACCTGAGGTATTGCCATCATTCGGTTGTTCAACCATACCTTTTTCTTGTTCAGTAATACGAACTTCTACGCCAAACGGTGGACGACCTTGAGACAGGCGAATTTGTAATTTTTCATCATCAGATAAAGCATTGTGCTTCGATTTTAATTGGTTCAATGATCCAAGTGGGCTTGTTTCGGTCATTCCCCATGCGTGAATTGTTTCGCAGTCATACACATCACGGAACGTTTTCATCATCGCAGGTGGGCAGGCAGAACCACCTATGACATTGCGTTTTAATGTTGGAAGTGAGCTATTTACAGCTTTTGCTGCAAGCAATAAACCTTGCCAAATGGTCGGAACACCAAGAGCAATAGTGACTTTATATTCATCAATCAGCGCAGTTAAACTAGCGCCGTCAAGACCTGGTCCAGGCAATACCAGTGTACAGCCGACCATTGCAGCAATGTAAGGTGTACCCCATGCGTTGACATGGAACATTGGAACAACAGGGAGCATGATATCACGAGCCGAAAGGTTTAAAGAGTCAGGCATTGCACCTGCATAACTCTGTAAAACGGTTGATCGATGAGAGTAGAGAGCTCCTTTTGGATTGCCTGTTGTACCTGAGGTATAACATAGTGAACTTGCTGTATTTTCATCAAATTCAGGCCATTCGTATTCTGCAGATTGTTCTGCAATGACGACATCATAGAATTTAACATCTGGAATGGCATCGGCAACGTCTTGGTCAAATGCACTTAAGCAAATGAAGTGTTCAACATTAGGTACATGGGGTTTAACGGCTTTGATGAGCGGTAAAAAGGTTTTATCGAATAAAATGACACGGTCATTGGCATCGTTAATAATGAAAACCAATTGTTCTGGAAATAAACGTGGATTGATGGTGTGACAGACTAGCCCACTGCCTGAAATAGCGTACCAAGACTCAAGATGACGATGGTTATTCCAAGCGATCGTTGCAACTCGATCACCTTGTTGCATGCCTAAAGCATTAAGTGCATTGGCAAAGCGTTTTGAGTTTTCAGAGATATGTGTCCAATCTGTTTTCGTAATGGTGCCGTCTGTATTTTTAGAAATGATCTCGGTATCACTGTGATAGCGTGCTGCATGTTTTAACAGGCTGCTGATCAACAGCGATTGAAACATCATACGTCCTTGCATTTTTTATATCCTTTACATGTACTTGAATTTTAGATTCTGTTTTTATATCTTTCCTGACTCATTTTCCTATAAATGGAAAAAAAGAGCTTGCTTTCATCCTAACCGAATCACAGGGTTAATCAAGTTAATTTAAGCAAGTTTTTATTTTATTTTTCAAATTAAATATGGCAAAACAATAGCTTGTATTATTCTCATTATATGAAAATGAAAGCGAACAAATACAAAAAATATTTTAATTTTTATTAAAATGAATACTTGAATAATCATGGGAATATGATAAATATAATAGGGTAGCAAATTTTGATATTGATATTTCAGGATGGAATATCGTCAGTTGCTTTAGCCAAGGATAGAGAGGTAAATCTATAATGTTAAAACTATTAAGGGAATTTTTGTGTATTCACATTTACGAATACGAGCATCAAGCAGGGGATGTTGAGCATATAGAGTGTCGTAAATGCGGAGTTCATAAAGCGCATTAATTTAAGTTAAAAATACATGATCCACTACAAAATCGAAGTGCATAAACACTTCGATTTTTATATTTGCAGTTAAATTTTTCATTATTACGTTGAAGCCGTTACACTGCATCTATATTCAAATTGAAATGATGTGCTATGCCAAAAGACTTTTCTAAGCAAACCTATGTTGTAGATGATGTACTTGCTGATACTTTAACGTGGCTTTGTCATCATCAAGATATTTTTGATGCATTTGAATATGATGCGCTTACTCAAATTTTAAAAGTGCATCATGCCAATGGTACAGATCAGATCCGAGAAGGTATGTTTCTGAATGCCAAATACGGTATTTTAATTACTTCGTTATAACTTTATGTTGTAATCAAAATGTATAAAAATGGCATAAAATTAGATTTCATTTTATGCCATTTTACTTTTAAAGTTTAGAACTAGGTATTAGGTTTTAACCTGCCATCGCATCAACAGATAGTTCAGCAACTGTCTGTTTGGCTTTCTCGGCTTGTAAGCCGAGTTTTTGGAAGAGTTGTTTGTCTTTACCATCGCCTGCATTTGGCGTAGTTAAGAGCTTTTCACCACTAAACAAGGAATTTGCACCTGCCAAAAATGCCAACGCCTGATCAGAGTCAGATAATGCTTCACGACCTGCAGATAAACGTATATAACTTTTTGGCATAATAATACGAGCAACTGCGATGGTGCGAATCCATTCAGTAACATCTAATTTTTCGACATCGGCAAGTGGTGTACCTTCAATAGGAACTAACATATTGATTGGTACAGATTCAGGGTGCATAGGCAATGTTGCTAATTCTTGGAGTAAACCTACACGGTCATTACGGTTTTCACCTAAACCGACAATCCCACCACTACATACTTTCATACCTGCACTACGAACATGATCAAGCGTATCTAAGCGGTCATCAAAAGTACGTGTGCTAATAATATGTGAATAATATTCACGAGAAGTGTCAAGATTGTGATTGTAGTAATCAAGTCCAGCTTCGTGTAATCGTTCAGCTTGAGATTGATTGAGCATACCCAATGTCATACAAGTTTCTAAGCCTAATGCCTTTACTTCACGTACCATTTCTAAAACATAAGGCATATCACGCTCATGTGGATTACGCCAAGCAGCTCCCATACAAAAACGTGATGAACCTGATTCAAGAGCGTCTTTTGCCTCGCTAATCACTTTGTCTACAGCAATGCGCTTTTCGGCTTCTAGTTTTGAATCATAATGTGCTGATTGTGAACAATATTTACAATCTTCAGGACATTTCCCCGTTTTAATAGATAGTAAAGTACTGACTTGAATGACATTGGCATCAAAATATTCACGGTGAATTTGCTGAGCCTTAAAAACAAGATCCATAAAAGGTTGTTCATAAAGATGTTGAATTTCTTCACGCGTCCAATCGTTGCGGGTGGTCATGGGTCAAATCCGTGATATATACGTTATTTATGTTTTATCATACAGTGTTTGTGCAAAATCCAAAGGGCAAAAATGTACAAAGTTGATGGGATCTGTCGATAAAAAATAAGTAATTTATAAAAAATAAATGTTCAATTTAGTTGCAAAGATTGCCTAATTTTTGCAGATATAGTGACATAATTTTAAAAGAGAAGAGTTTTAATGTTGTGTTGAATTGGCGACTAAGTTGATAATTTTAAGCCAACTTTGTTAGTAACGTGTATAAGTAAAAAAAATTAAAAACTGTGGTTAATATACAAATTTTATGGCTTTTTTTTACTCAATTGTTCCTCAATAGCCCAATCAATATGGACTTGCACAATATTATCTTGTTGATGTGGTGGTTGTTGAAGTTTCCTTAAAATTTCTTCAGAAAATGGTGCATTACCCAAGCCAATGGCGATATTACGCATAAAGCTCTGATAACCTGTACGTCGTATTGGACTACCTTCGGTACAATTAAGGAATGTTTGTTCATCCCATTGCCATAGGTCTAATAAATTAACATCATCCAAACCGTGACGAGGGTTAAAGTCGTCAATGGTGGCTTTTTTTGCAAAGCTGTTCCAAGGGCAGATCAGTTGGCAATCATCACAGCCAAAAACTCGATTACCGATACCACGGCGTAATTCTTCAGAAATAATACCTTTATATTCAATGGTTAAGTATGCAATACATTTACGAGCATCAAGCATGTACGGTTCAACAATTGCTTGAGTTGGACAAATGTCGATACATGCTGTACATGAACCGCAATGTTTCGTTGTTGCTTCATCAAAAGGCAATTCTAATGAAGTAAATAATTCACCTAAAACAAAGAAAGAACCTGATTTTTTATGAATAAGTAAAGTATGTTTGCCAGTCCAGCCCATGCCTGCATTTTCAGCCAAAGATTTCTCAAAAACAGGGGCTGAATCGGCAAAAGGGCGAGATTCAAACTCACCAACTTTTTCACGAATAATATTCGATAGAGTTTTTAAACGCCCACGCATGACTTTGTGATAATCACGCCCACGCGCATAACGGGCAATGATGGCTGAGTTTGGTTCATCAGGCACATAACGTGGTTTTGGTGTTTCTACCAAATAATTCATTCGCACACAGATAATGCTTTTTGTACCTGGGACGAGCAGGGTTGGGTCTGCACGTTTTTCTAAATTTTCTTCTAAAAATTTCATATCGCCATGATAGCCACGTTTTAAATATTCTTTGAAACGTGGTAATTCAGCTTGAGCATCGGGGCGAGCAATGACACAATCAGCAAAGCCCAATTGCAAAGCCTGATCTTTAATCCATGCTTTTAATTCATGTGGATCAATCTGTTGCAGTGGAATAGAGGGTGTAACTGAAGTTGCCGACATAGTAAATTAATGCGCTATTTAAAAATGAGAAGAAAAGGACAGAATCATGCCTAAGCAAGTTTATCATAGCCATGAAATTCAAGCATGGGAGCATCGTTGGTTTGAGCAACAAAATAGTTCGTTTGGCTTGATGCAACAGGTTGCTTGGATAGTTTCACAGCGTTTAGATAACTTGTTTCAAAATGAATATTCACACATTCAAAAAATAGCCGTGTGGTGTGGTACAGGCAATAACGCTGGTGATGGTTATTGCATCGCAAGTTATTTAAAACAAAAAGGTTATTTGGTTGAGATATTTGCAAGCGATACTAGTCATTCGGTTGACCTACAATCTGCAATCAGAATCGCCAAGCAAAATCATGTGATGATTCATCAGAATTTTAATCTTTTATCTGCCTTTGATTGTCATATTGATGCTTTATTTGGTATTGGTTTAAATCGTGAGTTAGGTGAGCCTTGGCAAGCCATTATTCAAAAATTTAATGCTCAAAAGGGTTTGAAAATAGCAATTGATCTTCCAAGTGGTTTAAATGCTAATTCAGGACAGCCTTTACCTCTTGCTATTAAAGCAGATTATACCTACACCGTTTTAGGGCTAAAAGCAGGGTTATTTACAGGACAGGGCAAGGAGTATTCAGGCATTGTCGATGTGATTTCAGTGATTCCTATAGATTTAGAGTTAAACACTTTAGCGAATTTATCACCTTTAAATATTCAGCTACCACAACGGCAAGCCTTTGGTCATAAAGGCAGTTATGGACATGTTTTGGTGGTTGGTGGTCATGCGGAAATGGGCGGTGCTGTAATGATGGCAGGCGAGTCAGCGTTTAGTGCAGGCGCGGGCAAAGTCACCATTGTCTGTGATGCTAAACATCACACAGCCATTCTTTCTCGTTCACCCAATATCATGCTTCGTGATATTAACCTATTATCTGAGCAAGACATTCAAAACCTACTCGATCATGTCGATGCGGTGAGTTTTGGTATGGGCTTAGGACGTGATGATTGGGCAAAACAGCAATTTTTAAAATGGTTTACACCCATTCAAAAAAGTGAACACTTACAAATCGTTTTGGATGCAGACGCTCTATGGTTTTTGGCTGAACAGTCGACCAAATTGAATGAAAAAACTTATTTAACGCCACATCCTGGTGAGGCATCTAAATTGTTGAATTGTTCAGTCGCAGAGATTGAACATGATCGAGTGAAAGCCATTCAAAAACTTCAAGAAAAATATGCAGGGCAATGGGTACTTAAAGGTGCAGGCAGTTTGATTTTAGAAGATCAACTTTGGATTTGCACAGCAGGCAATGCAGGTATGGGTACAGGTGGTATGGGGGATGTACTCGCAGGCATGATTGCAAGTTTAAAAGCACAATTTTCTGAGCAAATTCATTTGCATGAAATCGTGACTTTACATGCGTTGGCAGGTGATTATTTAGCGAAAAAAGGTATGCGTGGTTTACAAGCACAGCATATGAATGAAGCGGTGTATGCTGTTGTCAATATATGAATGAAGCGGTGTATGCTGTTGTCAATCTTAGTTAATTCGAGTTATTTAGAATGCAAGTAATCAAATTATTGATCAGCGGAAAAGTTCAAGGAGTTGGTTATCGCCGTTGGTTTGAGAAACTGGCTATAGCGCTAAAACTGAATGGCTATGTGAAAAACTGACCAACAGGTGAGGTAGAGGCCGTGGTTGTTGGGAATGAAACTGTGATTTCAAGGTTAATTACACATTGTTATACAGGTTCTACATGTGCGCATGTAACACAGATTGCTGTAACGCAGATTGAGCAAAAAAAATTGGAGCAGATATCTGAATATACCGATTTTAAAATATTACGATGATTTTATTTTCAAGAGAAAAAAGCGAGTTTTAAAATCTTTAAATGATGGTTTGTATGATGTTGAAATCAAATTTTCAGGGACAAAAAAGATAAAAGTTCTGATAAAATTGTGTCAGTAAATAGAAAGGCTTTATTTGTATAATGATCAACAGGAAACATTTATTCGAGTGAAATAACATGATAGAAAAGTATTTGGTGGTGGGGGTTGTGGTGGCTTTATGTCTTGCACTTATTGCCTATACCCAATTTTCAGGTCGAAATACCGAAGATAAAAGTTTGAGCTTTAAAGATAAACTACAGAAAGCTTTTGCTGAGTTTAAAATAGTTGAGCGTAATCAAAATTTAATTATTTGCCGTGAAATTGAAAACCAACGTATTCTCGATGAATTGGTTTTGATTCGTATTGATCCAAATCAACAGAAAAATTTGCGTACATCGGGGAAAATGCTGATAGCGACCTATTCAAAACAGCCAAGTATTCGTGAAGTGACAAAAGATGCTGTAGCGTATTTGGTGTAACTAGATTTAAAACATCTATCTAAAAATGTTGAGTTATTTGAGTAAGGCGAAATGATAAATATTTCGCCTTATCTTTTTATAAGTCTAATCTTCTTGATTTAGCGACGACGACTGCTGGTACGGCTACGCCCACGTGCCATTCCACCGAGTGCATTGAGTACAGCAAGCTTACTCATACTGCCAGAAGCATGTGCATGACAAATAGCAGCAGCAAGAGCATCGGCAGCATCTTGCTGCGGCTTAATCGAAAGATTCAGTAATCTCATCACCATCATTTGCACCTGTTCTTTATCTGCCGCTCCATAGCCCACAACAGATTGCTTGATTTGTCGTGCAGAATATTCGGCAACTTGTAAGTCTAAATTGACTAATGCCGCAATAGCAGCGCCACGAGCTTGACCAAGTTTTAATGCGGAATCTGGATTTTTTGCCATAAAGACTTGCTCTACAGCAGCCTCCGTTGGACCATGAAATTTTACAATACGTTCAATCCCTGCAAAAATTCGTTTGAGTCGTTCAGGCATTTCAGTTGTTTCTGTGCGAATTGTCCCTGCATCGATAAATTTTAGTTTTTGACCATCTTTTTCGATGATGCCATAACCTGTAAGACGTGAGCCTGGATCAATTCCAATAATTAAAGACATAAAAAGACGAAGTTAAAAGATTGAGACAATTATATGATTTGGCGAGGAAAATGTAAGTATAATTTTAATGATGATAACTCGATTCAAGAATGAGTGATTTTATAGATGATTATGATAAGTGCTGATTTGGTCTTTGTAGGAAAGTAATGGGTTTAAATATTCAGTCCTTTTGTTTAAAACAGGGCGTGGTCAAAAATAAAGAAGTGTATTGGATTCATCGCATACTCGCCATTTTCTATGCTTTAGTTTGTGGTTTCATGGCTATTGGGCTAATCAGTACATTTGAGATGATGAATAGTGTTTTTGTACTTTTAGTTGTATTACTACCTTTGGGGTGGATCAGTTATTTACATTGGCTCGCATCGCTTGAATCTATGCAAGGAACAGAGCGAGGACGTCGTATGACTTTATTTATTGCTCTGATTTTATTGATGGCTTTTCCTTTGGGAACACTCATTTCAATATGTTTACTTTATAAAAGTAGCCAAAATTTATGGCATTTTGAGTAGAAAGCTAAAATTTACCCTTTAAAATTTTAGAAATGCCCATATAGTATTTTAACAACGATGTAAATATTGATCACGTATGTGTGCAATGTTGTATCAAAATTTATTGAATTATTTGAGATTAGATTAATTTTCATGAAAATTGCATTGGTGGTTCTTATCGGTTTGGTCCTCGAAATCCTCGTTTGGATTGGTGTGGGCGATCTTGTTGGCAGTATGTGGTATGTCTTTTTTTGGTTTATTGCTGCATTTTTTATTGGTGGAAGTATTATCCGTAAAAACTCGCAAGGTTTAATGCCTCAGATGCAACAAATGCAGATGGGACAAATGGCAGATCCATCATTGGCAGGGAATTTACCTAAATTGATTGCAGGTTTTCTGTTGTTAATTCCAGGTTTGATCACGGATGTACTTGCTGTTTTATTACTAATCCCTGCTGTTCAAAATGCACTAAAAGCAGCCATGATGAAAGTAATGATGAAAAAACAACAAGACATGATGAACAATATGATGGGTGGCATGATGGGCGATTTAAATGGTATGGGCGGTGCAGGCGCACAAGGTCAAAATCCATTTGCAGACATGATGCGCCAAATGCAAGATATGCAGAATCAACAAAGTGGTGGTGCAGGGCGTTATAACGATTCTTCAGTGATTGATGGTGAAGCACATGAAGTTCAACCTCAACATCAACAGATTGAATTAAAGGATGTGAAGAAAAATTAATCTTTAATCAGTACTGTAGATATACTGTATTGAACAAGTATTCATAAAAAATCAAAGTCGGATCACAGATCCGATTTTTTGTTTTTTAAATATTTATATTTAAAATAAAAGCGTTTAATTTGAAGGTTTATTTTTTAATATTTGATACATTTTTAAGTATAATTTAGGACTCTGCGATTCAGATTTTTGATCCATGTCTTTGTTAATCACCATTTGTTTATTACATTTCATTGCACAATTAAGCCCAGGTCCAGACGTTTTACTTGTTGCTAAAAGTGCAGCATCCAATAGTAGAGCGAATACATTAAAAATAGTTTTGGGCATTAGTGTCGGTATTGTGGTATGGGTAGTGCTGACTTTATTGGGTTTTACGGTGTTGATTGAACAATGGCCGTGGATTCAACAAGCCCTGATGTTAATTGGTGGATTTTTTCTTGCCAAAATGGGTTATGGCATGTTGAAGGGTGGCTTGTTAAGTTTAAAACAACAGGCTTCACTTGATGGTGTTATGGAACAAAAGCCACAAAATTATTTTATGTTGGGTTTGTTCACCAATTTATCCAATCCTAAAACGTTAATTTATTTTAGTAGTGTATTTTCTTTAGCGCTGAGTTCGAGTGCAGGGGCAAGCTTGAAACCGCAACTTGCTGTCATTATTCCGATACAGACGTTTGTGGTCTTTTCATTGCTGACTTTAATTATGTCTATGCCCAAAATGAAAGCCATGTATCAACGCGCTGGAAGCTATATTGATATTATTTCAGGTGTTTTTTTCCTCATTTTCGCCGTATTTTTATGGGTAGATGCCGTGCATTTGTTCGGCTGATCACTGTTTAAAGATTGTGGGGATTTAGGCTTAGGTTCTTTTTCTATATGTAGGCATGCTGAGTTAGTTGTATGCTCAGCTCGGTATTGTGTAGGCTCGAGTACTGTTTGTTGGTTTTCAGAGTTTTGATATTTACGACTACGGTTAGCGCGTTCCCGAAAACCACCTTTATTGATGAGTTGTACCATGTTAAAGCTCATTGTGCGAATCATGCTCATTTTAACATAGAGAAGTATTTTGTAATATTCAGATAGGTTCTTGATGTTGATAATTTACACTTCCAAAAAATTTATACACATAAATAGATAATCTGTTACATTCAAGTTCTATGTTTTAACGAATTGAAATATATTTAAATTTTATTTTTTGACACAAATATCTATTAATTTAAGGGAACTGAAACATTTTTCATTTAATTTAGGCTTGAAATTATTGATTGTGTTCCTTAGTATGAATTTTATAAATATAAAACAAAGTATATGCAAATGGATGGCATGTACCAAAAATGAAGGAGTTTAAAATGTATACTTATAACTGCGCATGTTGTAATTCTGTTCTGACGTATCATGCGAAAGAATGTAATCACTGTGGTTCACATCATATTCGTAGTCCAATAAATAGTTGGATTTTCTGTATTTTCGCTTGTCTTGCAGTTGTCATTACATTGAAACTCGTACACATCTATACGCAAAGCCACCATGAAGTCCCTGTACAACAATCATTATTGGAAATTCTAAATAAAAATAAATAACGTAGATTTTTGTAGAGAATAGTTGATTGAATAAAAAACCCACATGATGTGGGTTTTTTAAATACTCGATGAGAAAGTTAACAGATTGGCTTATAGACCTGCAGAAGCTTTTAATGCTTCAACTTTGTCTGTTTTTTCCCATGTAAATGCAGTGTCAGAACCTTCACGACCAAAGTGACCGTAAGCAGCCGTTTGTTGGTACATCGGCTGAATGAGATCAAGCATACGAGTAATACCGTATGGACGTAGATCAAAGTGTTCACGAACTAAAGCAATAATCAAATCTTCAGACACTTTTGCAGTGTTAAATGTATTAATTGAAATTGAAGTTGGCTCTGCAACACCAATAGCATAAGACACTTGAATTTCACATTTGTCTGCAAGACCTGCGGCAACAATGTTTTTCGCCACATAACGACCTGCATAAGCGGCAGAACGGTCAACTTTAGATGGATCTTTACCAGAAAAAGCTCCACCGCCGTGACGAGCCATACCGCCGTAAGTATCGACAATAATTTTACGACCTGTTAAACCACAGTCACCTACAGGGCCGCCAATGACGAACATACCTGTTGGATTAATGTGAAATTGAGTGCCAGCATGGAACATATCAGCAGGAATAACTTTTTTCACGATTTCTTCAATAATAGCTTCTTTGAGCTGTGATTGAGAAATAGAAGGATCATGTTGTGTAGACAAAACTACAGCATCAAGGCGAACAGGCTTACCATTTTCATAAGCAAAAGTGACCTGACTTTTTGCATCTGGGCGTAACCAAGCAAGTGTACCTTTTTTGCGAAGTTCAGCTTGTTTTTCCATTAAGCGGTGTGCATAAGAAATTGGTGCAGGCATTAATACATCAGTTTCACGGCTTGCATAGCCAAACATTAAACCTTGGTCACCAGCACCTTGATCTTCGGGTTTCTGGCGATCTACACCTTGTGCAATCTCAGGTGACTGTTTACCAATCATATTGAGAACAGCACAAGTCGAGCCATCAAAACCCAGATCAGAATGGTGATAACCAATACCATTTACGGTATTACGAACAATTGCTTCGAAGTCCACATTTGCAGTTGTAGTAATTTCACCCGCAAGAACAACAACCCCTGTTTTTACAAGCGTTTCACAAGCAACCCGTGCATATGGGTCTTCTTTTAAAATAGCATCCAAAATCGCGTCACTGATTTGATCCGCCATTTTGTCTGGGTGGCCTTCGCTTACTGATTCAGAAGTAAAAACACTGTACTCGCGCATGAATATCCTACGGGCATTATTTTTTCGATGCGTTATGTTACATCCACTTGCCAATAATCACTAGGCTATTGTTATGAAAAAATCAAATTAAACATACAATTTAATCTGATTCATTGTGATCATGGCATTTTTTGTCCTTATTTTTTAGCTTTCTGTGGATACATAACAAACAGGTACGAGTTCTTCACGGCGGACATCATCTACAGCAAGGGGATTATCTTTTTGGCTATCCCAAATATAAAGTTGATAGTGTTCAGGAAACATTTTTGAAGAATATAAATCAACTTTTGGGAAAAACTGACGATAACGATTGTAATAGTCTAAACCTGACATATGTGTCCAACGTGCATTGCCACTATAGTCATCTACGGTTTTTTCAGCAAAAACAGGCATAGGAATAATTGCGATCCCGTTGGGTTTTAATATTCTCCGCATTTCTGAAATGGCTTTAATATCATCAAATGGATAAAGCAAAATATGTGATGCGAAAACAATATCAAAACTTGCATCAGGAAAAGGAATATCGACATTGGTACGGAATTTATCCGCCGAAGTATAGTTTTTAAATTTACTTTGAAAGTATTTTTGCAATGCTCGTTCACGAGCAATATGTAATATTTGAGCGTCAATATTTTCATATGAGTCAAAAAATTGTTTGATAACAATATACTGTAGTCGAGCACGTTCATTTTCACCACATTTTGGGCATTTGGCATTCAATCTGCGTTTTTTATCCTTAAATGGACCTGTGTATAAACAGATTGGGCAGGTGAATTTTTGCTTGTTCGGGTATAAAATTTTATAAAATGGTGCTCTTAAGCTTTTAATTTGTTGCTTCACTGACATGATTATTTTAGATTTTCCCTGTTGCAGCAGTTTTTCCAAATCATATATGAAATATTTTTAACTTACATTTAAAAAAAATCATGAATGCAAAAAAACAACAAAGCGATAAAAATTGGGAAAATGATATTAATGTGCTTAATTTTCCATTTTTTTGAAACCTGAATGCATAAATATGTAGTTATGCCTTTACCCCGTCAGCTTTTTTTAAGACAATAGCACTAGCTTTTGAATTTTTATTCATCTTCCTCATATTTTCAAACTTATTGGACTCTGATCTATGACAACCCCGCTAAATGAACGTCGTGTTGCAAATGCAATTCGTGTATTGGCTATGGATGCTGTGCAAAAAGCAAACTCTGGACATCCAGGTGCTCCAATGGGGATGGCTGATATCGCTGATGTGGTATGGCGTGAGTTTATGAACCATAACCCGAACAATCCACAATGGGCAAACCGTGACCGTTTTGTATTGTCAAATGGTCATGGTTCAATGTTGCAATATGCGTTGTTACATTTGACAGGTTATGATCTTTCAATTGAGGATATTAAACAATTCCGTCAATTACATTCTAAAACACCAGGTCACCCAGAATTGGGTTATGCACCAGGTATTGAAACCACGACTGGTCCATTGGGTCAGGGTGTTGCAAACGCTGTTGGTTTTGCACTTGCTGAAAAAACTTTAGCTGCGCAATTCAACAAAGAAGATATTAAAGTTGTAGATCACTTCACTTACTGTTTCTTGGGTGATGGTTGTTTGATGGAAGGTATTTCCCATGAAGCATGTTCACTTGCAGGCACTTTAAATTTAGGGAAGCTTGTTGTTTATTATGATGATAACGGCATCTCAATTGATGGTGAAGTAGAAGGTTGGTTCTCTGACGATACAGAAGCTCGTTTCCATGCTTACGGTTGGCAAGTGCTTAAAGTTGATGGTCACGATGCTGATGCAATTCGTACCGCAACGGTTGTTGCACAAGCTGAAACAGCGAAACCAACACTGATTATGTGTAAAACCATTATCGGTTTAGGTTCACCAAACAAACAAGGCAAAGAAGATTGCCACGGTGCACCACTGGGTAATGATGAAATTGCATTGACTCGTCAAGCTTTGGGTTGGACAGATGAGCCATTCGTTATTCCTGCTGATATCTATGCAGCTTGGGATGCTAAAGCGAAAGGTACAGCTTCAGAAACAGCGTGGAATGAAACTTTTGCTGCCTATGCTGCAAAATATCCTACAGAAGCAGCTGAACTTAAACGCCGTTCTTCAGGTGATTTACCTGCGGACTTCGTAGCAAAAGCAGATGCGTATATTGCTGAAGTAAATGCTAAAGCTGAAACCATTGCAAGCCGTAAAGCAAGCCAAAATGCGATTCAAGCATTTGCTCCACAGCTTTCTGAAATTTTGGGTGGTTCTGCGGATCTTGCGGGTTCTAACCTAACACTTTGGAAAGGTGCAAAAGGCGTTGAATCTGATCCTGCGGGTAACTATGTTCACTATGGTGTGCGTGAGTTCGGTATGACTGCAATTGCCAATGGCGTTGCACTTCACGGTGGTTTCATTCCTTACGTTGCAACATTCCTGATGTTTATGGAATATGCGCGTAATGCGGTACGTATGTCTGCGTTGATGAAGCAACGTGTGATTCATGTATATACACATGACTCAATCGGTCTAGGTGAAGATGGTCCTACGCATCAGCCAATTGAACAAATTGCATCTTTACGTGGTACACCAAACTTAAACACTTGGCGTCCATGTGACACTGTAGAAGCATCTATTTCTTGGAAATCTGCATTGTTACGTTCAGAAGGTCCAACAGCGTTGATCTTCTCTCGTCAAAACTTACCATTCCAAACGCGTACAGATGCACAAATTGCTGATGTTGCTAAAGGTGGTTATGTTTTAGCGAAAGAAAAAGGTGAGTTAAAAGCCATTATTATTGCAACTGGTTCAGAAGTGTCATTGGCAATGGAAGCACATGCACAACTTGATGGTGTGCGTGTTGTGTCTATGCCATGTGCTGAAGAATTTGTTAAGCAAGATGTTGCATATCGTGAAGCTGTTCTTCCTGCACATATTCGTGCACGTGTTGCGGTTGAAGCTGCACATGTAGATTATTGGTGGAAGTTCGTTGGTTTAGACGGTAAAGTGATCGGTATGACTACTTATGGTGAGTCTGCACCTGCGAAAGATTTATATCAACACTTCGGTATTACCACTGAAGCGGTGATTGAAGCAGTTAAAGAAGTTACAGCTTAATAATGATATTTAGTTGAAATAAAGAACGCTCCTGAAAATGGGGCGTTTTTTATTATTCTTTTTAGTGAAAAGGAAAGGGTAATTTATATATACAAATTAGATATACAAAACATTACGGCTGAATCGTCATCGTATATTTAAAATAAAGACTGTATGTATTTAAAACTATAAAAGGAAACAATAATGAAATTATTTTCTAAAATTTGTGTTTTAGTACTATGTGTGGCTAATGGTGTAAATACCCAAGCTCAACAAAATAAAATGGATGAGCCTATTCGTGTAGATTGGGATGCGCAGGGTAAATTCGAAAATAAAATTAAGGAATTAACAGGTTTAGGCGAGTGGAGTTATTTGGAACTCTATATTGATCAGAATAATCGACAAGAAAGTATAAAGTTTTTGAGTAATAAGAATGTAAAAAACGATAGATTGATGATGAAATTTAATTGTATAGAACCTAATGCAAAGCCAAGTTTTTTGATTGAGGATAAGCGAGGACTAGATCGGTTGAGTTCAAATGACGAAAAAGAAATTGATATTCTACTTGATGGAAAAAGCTATAAAAATCCATTTATTCAAACATCAGACCAATTGGAGAAGTTTCAACAGGCTTTAATGACAGCGAAAATAATTCAATTTAATGCAGATACTTTTGGTTCGCCTTTTAAGTTTTCAAATCAAAATGCTGAAATAACGAATAAAAAAGTAAATTGTGAAACTTAATGCGCTAGGTCATCGAGAGGAATAAACATGATTTTAATGAACGATAGGTTGATTCATTCATATATCGAACGCATCAACAATAAAATGTATTGTCAAAAATGGACGGAAAAGGCTAGCAGTTTTTATTAAAAGGTATATAGTGTGCTCCTTAATTTGGTTTTGATTCCATATGGTTATTCATAAGCCATAAGTGAGGTAAATATGAGTCTTTATGAACAAGTGAGTGAAGAAATCATTTTGATGGATGTTGGTGAGCAAAAATGGATTGGGCAGGATTTGCCGATAGAATCTATGGTTGCTGTTGAATTGTTACTTCAGGATATGGCTGACGACAAGCAAATTAAAATTCGCCGTAAGAATCACGAAAAGCAAACTGGTTTAAAGCAAATAGATCGAATTTTGGTTGAAAAGCTATAATTTTTAAAGTATTAAAAAGCCCCGAAAGGGGCTTTAATCGTTTTAGTGTATTAAAATAGTATATGTATTCACTATTTTAAAATGTTCCTACATGTTGTCAAAGGCGATTGATCATAGTTTGAATACGATTTTTTTGCTTCTACAACCTTATATTTTTTAGACATTATTTTATGCTTAATTCAGTTTGAATCTGAATGTTTGATGTCAATAATTTATGCACAGGGCAACTTTCTGCAACTTTAAGTAAGCGCTTATACTGTTCCTCGGTAAAATCACCTTTTAAAGTAATTGTACGCACAATATTATTTTGACCTGCCTCAGGATCACCTGCAGGATTGAGTGCTAAATCGACCTGAATATGTTCAATTTTAATATCTTTATGATCTGCATACATTTCCAAAGTGACTGTGGTACATGCACCTAAAGCAGAAAGTAAAATTTGCATTGGATTTGGTGCCGTATCTGAGCCTCCTTTTTCAGCAGGTTCATCGGCATACCAAGTGTGACCTTGAGGATTGGTCAATGTAACACGGTAAGGCGTATGGTTACCTTCAACAAATGCACGATTGATCATAATATAATTTTCCCTTTTATTATCTGTGAGTGAGTCAAAATATTATGGCAGACTTCCACTGTTATTTTTTGTAGATTCTTTGTCGTTATGTTTGGCTTAATCGCTTTTTAATAGCTGTATAGAGATTATTTTTTGAAAATTATAATATAATAATCATATAGATAGGTATTTTATTGTTCTGTTGATTTTAAATAATAGAGTATTTTGTGTAATCGTTGCAATTATGCGACATATCGTTTTATGAATAAGAGTGCATTAAAATCATGAATGTATAAACTAAACATTATTCTAAGTGAGATAACAACATGAACTTCAAGTCTTTAGCATTAGGTTTAGCAGTCGCTTCTATCGCAACAATCAGTGTTGCAAAACCTGTAGATTACACCATTGACCCAACACATACTGCAACTGTATTTACTTGGAATCATTTTGGTTTCTCTACACCCTCTGCAAATTTTAGTGACATTCAAGGAACAATTTCAGTAGATAATGCAAGACCTGTAAACTCTGCTGTAAATGTAACAATTCCATTGTCTAGTTTGAATACAAATGTTAAAGCACTTGATGATCACTTGAAAAATGCTGATTTCTTTGATGCTGAAAAATATCCAAATATCACATTCAAAAGTACAAAAGTACAAGCGCTAGGTCAAAACAAATACAAAATTACGGGTGATTTAACTGTAAAAAATGTGACTAAACCTGTCGTATTGGATGCTGTGTTAAACAAACAAGGTGTTCATCCTATGACTAAAGCTGAATCAATTGGCTTTAATGCAACGACTTCTTTTGATCGTTCAGCATTTGGTGTTGGTGCATATGTGCCTAATGTAGGTGATAAGATTACTGTAAATATTACAACTGAGGCTTCTGTAGCGAAGTAATATTGCAATATATCAAAGGCTTATAAGGTGAATATGAATTACTTTATAGGCCTTTTTTATCGCCTATTACTTTTAAAAAGGTGTTAATTTTTACTATTTTCTCTACAATATTACTAAAATAATAAGGAATTTACTCCGAGATTACGCCAAAAATACGATAAAACTATCTAATCCTATTAAGCGTGGCTCTAGATAGCGTATCACACCGTTAATTTTCAAAATCAAAGATAAATATCAACAAAATCATTGTTTGATAATATAGTTAGTTGTTAATAATTTTAAGTTATTGATTGTATTTAAAAAACTACCATCTGGTAGTTTTTTAAATACAATCAATTAAAAATAATATAAATCACAAATGAGAGAAAAAATAAACCAATTAATATTAAAATATATACAGGTATCCTTCGGTTTGTTTTAACTTGCTCAGACCTTTCTTGATAGTGCTTCCCGTTTTTAAGGGTAATCATATTAACCTCCAAAATTTAATGAAGCTTTTATATATAATGCGCTTATATTTTAACCATATTGTGTATAAATGTAGTTAAATGGTTAAATTAATAGATTTTATAGTTTTAATTATTAACATAAAATTATAAACCATTGATATATAATTCTTAACCTATCAAATATTTACATATTGAACCAGTGTAAATTAAAAATTGGAAGTAACTATAAATAAAAATTAATTCGATTTTCTGTTTTTTAAACTTATAGATAAGTTATTTTAAAAAATTAAATATCAATACAACCTAAGTGCTTAATTTGAATTAATTTAATTAATATGCTGAATGTAGGTGATACAAAATAAGTATTTGTTGCTAATGCAAAATAATATCTACGTAGGCAGAAAGAGAAGCCAATTTATCTTTAAAAATAAAAAGCACCGTTAATCGGGTGCTTTTTTATGGCATTTGTTTTATAAATTGAACCTGTTTACTCACGACCTAAAATAAGATAACAACCAAAACTAATAAAAATTCCACCTGTAACACCATCAATCCATTTTGCAAATTGTTGATAATATTGAGTCATTTTATGCCATGAGAAAAATACAGCAACTAAAGAAAACCACAATAAACTTTCAATCCAAATTAGACCCAATAGGGAGGTTTGTGCACTGAGTGGTGCATCCGATTGAATAGCTAAAGCAAATACACTACTAAAATAAACCAAGGCTTTTGGATTTGCCATATTGGTAAAAAAGCCTTGGAATAATAACGATAAATGTGATTTATCCGAGTGTACTTCGGTTTGTATTTGGCTACCTGTGTTGTTCTTTGTTTTCAAGGATGACTTGAGCATTTGCCAACCTAAATAAAGCAAATATAGACCACCACAAACCATAAGTACGTGTTGTAACCATGCAATTTTTTGAAATAGAAAATGTAGACCACTAATGGCTAAAATTGCCCAAACTAAAATACTCAGGGAAATACCTAAAGCAGCAAAAAGTGCATGAGTGCGAGATTGACGGATTGCACTTTGGGTAACGAAGAAAAAGTCAGGACCCGGACTGATAAGTGCAAAAAAATGAATCAGTGCAATACTGAGTAAAGCGGTCATAATCTTTCCTTTATAAGAGATATAAGCAATTGATTAAATTAAAAAATATTTTTATAAAATACTATTTAAATCAATTTTTGCATGAAATTTTGTAGGACTTCTGAAGCAACTTGTTCAAGTGTAGGTGCAAATTTTTGATTATTTTCACGTAAAACAGGGATATCAATTTTAGCTTTGCGTAATTCAGCTGTATGTCCAATCAGCCATTTTTCTAAGCTATCATTGAGTACTTCTGGGTGAAATTGAACTGCTAAAACATGAGTACCAATACTAAAAGCTTGATGCGGGTAAATGTCTGAACTTGCAAGTAATGTTGCTTGATTAGGAAGATCAAAAGTATCACCATGCCAATGTAGTACTTCAATGTCATTTAAAGGTTGTAATGGATTATTATCAACATCAGCTAATTGTAATTTAGACCAACCAATTTCTTTTTGATGCCCAGGATAAACTTTAGCGCCACTTGCATGGGCAATCAGTTGAGCGCCTAAACAAATGCCTAAAGTAGGTAGTTTTTTTTCTAAACGTTGCTGCAGATGAATAATTTCATCTTTTAGAAAAAGATAATCTTCTGTTTCATAGACACCAATCGGTCCACCTAAAATAATAACTAAACCTGTATATTCAAAAGCTTGTTTTAAGTCATCGACACCTGCTTCAAAATAACGAACTCGAAACCCCGCTTGGTATAGCGTATCTTCAAAACTGCCTAGATCTTCAAAAGCCAAATGTTGAATCGCGTAAACGGTTTTAGGGAAATCTGTTGGAAGGGAGATCATGGTTTTGAACGCATTAGGCTAAATTTGACGCTTTAATGTAGCTTAATTATGCTGAAATTTAAATCTAAAAAACGTGGAAAATGCATGATTTTAAGCAATTCTAGGTCAGGCCGTGAAAAAGATTGAATACCTGCATTAAGCAACAGATTTAAGACAAGATAAAATTAATGCTTTACTTGAGGTTAAAATCGTCTGTTTAAGATTCTCATCGGCAATACTTCGAGCCATTATAATTGCCCCAATCAATTGACACAAAACAGCCCATGCTTTTTCTTCACTGCCTAAATGATGCTTAAAAATTTGCTGACCACGCATTAATTCAGCTTGATACGTTTGTTTCAGTTGCAGGTCTGAACGGGCAACTTCACTTGCAAGCGCAGGTAATACACAGCCATAGTCAGGACGTTCAACATGGGAAAGCGATAAATAGCGATTCAGCTCAAATTCAATCCATTGTTCAGCATCTTCAAAAGGGTTGTCTTGCCACATTTGAATACTGTTTTGTAGTTCATTTTCAAGTAAGGCTTTAAATAGGTCATTTTTGGATGAAAAATGTGAATAGAATGCGCCACTTGTAACACCAGATGCTTTCATAAAAGCATCGACACCAGTAGCAGCAAAGCCATTTTTTTTGGCAATTTGCCCACTAATATGCAGTAATTCTTTTCTTCTTTGTTCTTTATAGCCTGTTTTATAGCGCATAAAGTATTCGCCTTTGAAAATATGATGACAATTATGGTGATTCTTTAGACTTGACCTCTTGTCAAAATTATAACATAGTCATCGTTATAGTAATGATCGTTATCCAATAAGCATTCAAAAAGGAAGAATAATGAGTGATATAAATGATCTGTCATCATCAGAAGATACATTACTGAAAAATTTTGAATTTAAGACCAGTAATTCTGAAGGAAAGAAAGTGGCTTTAGTGATTGGCGCAGGAGATGCGACAGGTGGTGCAATTGCCAAACGCTTTGCTCAAGGAGGGTATATCAGTTGTATGACACGGCGAAGTGTAGAAAAGCTACAACCTTTAATTGCTGAAATTAAGCAAGCTGGTGGACAGGCATATGGTTTCGCATCTGATGCACGTAAAGAAGAAGATGTGATGGCATTGATTGAAAACATAGAAGCGAATATTGGTGAAATTGATGTTTTAGTTTTCAATATTGGTGCGAACGTGCCCTGTAGTATTTTAGAAGAAACTGCGCGTAAGTATTTTAAAATTTGGGAAATGGCATGCTTTGCGGCTTTTCTAACGGGTCGCGAAGTTGCGAAGCGGATGGTTACTCGTGAACGAGGCACCATTATTTTTACAGGTGCGACAGCAGGAATACGTGGTAGTGCTTATTTTGCTTCATTTGCGGGTGCAAAACATGCACTACGCGCATTGGCACAAAGTATGGCACGTGAATTGGGTCCTCGAAATATTCATGTAGCGCATGTGGTAGTCGATGGTGCGATTGATACTGATTTTATTAAAAATACTTTTCCTACAATGTATGAGAAAAAAGATCAAGACGGTATTTTGAACCCTGAACATATTGCGGAAAACTATTGGCATTTGGCGCAACAGCCGCGTGATGCATGGACACATGAATTAGATTTACGTCCTTGGATGGAAAAGTGGTAATTGTAAAAGGTAAATTGTTTAAATACTTAAAATATAGTTACTAATTAAAAGTAAGTTTTATAATATTTAAAACAATTCGGCAAATATTAATCACACAAGGAATGTATAAAGAATGAAACAGGTTGAATTTTATTTTGATTTAGGCAGCCCTTATAGCTATTTAGGATTTTTTCAAATTCAAAAAATTGCACAACAGCATCAGGCAGAAGTAATTTGGAAACCGATGTTATTGGGCGGTGTATTCAAAGCCACAGGGAATAATAGCCCGATGATGGTACCTGCGAAAGCAGCATATTCAATAAAAGATATGGCACGTTGGGCGAAGTATTGGCATATTCCCGTACAAATGAACCCATATTTCCCGATCAATACATTACAGTTAATGCGCTTAATTACTGCTGTACAATTACATCAACCTGAAGATTTTGTGCGTATTTTGGCGGGTTTATTTAATGCGATGTTTGGGGAGCCAAAAAACTTAAATGATATGAATGAATTGATACAAGTCGTGACTTTGTTGGGTTTGAATGTGGAACAGGTTCAGGCATGGCTTAATGATGAAGGTGTAAAAGCACAGCTTAAAAAAGTTACGGAAGAAGCCATTCAACGTGGTGTATTTGGTGCGCCAACATGGTTTGTTGGTGATGAGATGTTTTGGGGTGTCGACCATTTACACTTTATTGAAACAGCATTGAGTGAATAATTTAATGTTGTGTATAGTGTATTAATTTAAAAACTCTGATTTATTCAGGGTTTTTAAATACTAAATGTATAGCGTGCTTCTGATGATAGAAATTTTTTTATATTTAAAATATGATTTGCTTATTTGTCCTATACTTCATTCAAAATGGCAAAGCAAAAATACCAATATAATTTTTCATTTTTCTTGATGATGATTTCTAGTTTTTTAATAAATATTTATTTTCTTATTATGAGTCATGTTCTTGGTTTAAATTTCGGTATTTCAATATTTTTTCTGATCTTGTTTAATGTTTTTGTTCCTTTTTTTGCGGTTAGAAAAGCGTATTATGTAAGTAAAAATGATTGCTGATAATATCAGATAAAAAAGGATATTAAGGCTGATGTAATAATGACAAAATGAGTGCCAAACTAAAAATAGATAGAATCGTTTGCAAGCTAATCACAGATGCCATGAGTTGATAATTACCTTTTAATAGCTTTGTTAGAATATAAGCTGAAGAGGCTGTGGGAATAGCAAAGAAAATCATAATGGCAACAATGGCTTCATAATTTAAATTAAAAAATTGAATCAATAACCATACGATACATGGAATGAGAAGGAGTCTTAAAACACTAATCATCAGTGATTGAGCTAAATACTCCTTCATGCCTTTAAGCTGAATTGCAGTTCCGACACAAAGTAAACCAAGCATCAAACTACTATTTGAAAAGGCATTGAGTAAACTTGTAAATCCATTCCAAATTGGAATATTTAGAACATTAAATGTAATACCGAGTAAACATGAACTAATCAGCGGATTTTTGATTAAAGATAAAAAGATATTTTTAATCTTAAGTTGGTTTTTAGGTGTTAATGATAATATTGAAACCACGTTGACGAATGGAATGGCAATTGCCAAGATATTGACTAAAATACTTTTAATTTCAGGGTTATTTAAAGTAACAGCTATCGATAAACCAATATAAGTATTGAAACGAATCAAACTTTGAATATATACGCCTATTTCTGCAACAGGGCTTTTCTTGATGAATGCAAATGCATAAACACTACCAATCACAATAGCCATCACTGAAAAAATAACGATGAATATGGAGTCGAGATGCCCCATATTGATATCGGCATGTGCAAGAGAGCTAAATAATAACGATGGAAATAAAATATAGTAATTGAGCTTTTCTGCACCATTCCAAAATTTTTCATCGAGCATACGTGAATGAAATAAATAAAATCCTAGACCAATCAAGGCAATTGATGGAAATAGGATGTTGATCATTTCTAGCATTGTTGACTCAATATTTAACTTTATTATCAAGGTTGAACAGAAGCATACATTAAATTGTGTTTAAGGGATAAATTTAAGCGCTGAAAGATACAGATTGTGAAAGTTACAGACTATTGTTCTATGATATTTTTGCATAGAATGGACAGACGTAAAAACTCAGTTTCTTGATCTTAAATGGATTTAAAGAAACAGCGTAAAATTTAGAAATGATTTAAAGCATAAAAATTGGGGATGAAATGAACGTACAAATTTTGGGGAAATTTAAAGCACTCGCCGTGTTGGGAGCGATCTGTATATTACCCATGCAAATTCAAGCAGTGGGGTATAGCGCTAATTATGCTGCATGTATGAATAGTGCAGGCATTGCAACAAGTGCTGTTGCGAGTTGTATGAATGCTGAATATCGTTATCAACATAAGCGCGCTCAAGATAATTTTAAGGCCTCTTTAACACTTTATGGTGATGCGGAAAAGAAAAGTCAAAAAGCAGCAAATAAACAATGGAAAAAATTACGCGCAACCAATTGTCGTAAAGAAACTAGTTCAGACTCGATTGAACGAAAGACTTATTTTTTAAATTGTGCAATTAAAATGACTGTGACTCGAGCAGATTTACTTGAAAAACAATTGTACCGATTGAAATAATTTCTAAATTGAGCATGGGCAAAGCATTATAAAAGTCATCAAAACAAGGTATCATAAGGCGTTTAAAAATTTACCCTTGGAGACGCCTTAAGTGGATCGACCGACTATTAGCCCTGAACATTTACAGGAAGCTGCTGAAAATTTAACAACCATTCGTGACTTTATTCGCTTTGGTGTGACAGCACTACGTCAATACGATGCACACTTGGGTCAGGGGACTGAAGATTATTTTGCAGAAAGTTCAGCCTTGGTTTTACAGACCTTGTCGCTTGAATGGAAGGCAGATGCTGAAATTTTTGATGCTAAATTATTACCAAGTGAAAAATCTGAATTTCTTGCGTTACTTGAACGCCGTGTCAATGAAAAAGTACCAACCTCATACTTGTTGAACTTGGCTTATTTCTGTGACAAACCTTATTATGTCGATGAGCGTGTGCTAATTCCTCGTTCACCAATTGCAGAGTTGATCAATCAACGTTTCGCGCCATATTGCTTAGATGAAAATGATCAAGTGCGTGAAGCCTTAAACAACTTACCTGAAAATCCACAACCTAAGAAACCACAGCGTATTTTAGATATGTGTACGGGTTCAGGTTGTATTGCGATTGCTTTGGCGTATGCATACCCAGATGCTGATGTTGATGCAACCGATATTTCTAAAGATGCTTTAGAAGTTGCTTCAATCAATGCAGAACATCACGACAAACAGTATCAAGTGGCTTTGCTTGAATCAGACTTATTTGACAAAATTCCTGCTGAAAATCAATATGATTTGATCGTATCAAATCCACCGTATGTAGATGCGGAAGATATGGCAGACCTACCTGAAGAATTTCATCATGAGCCTGAGCTTGCTTTAGCAGCGGGTCAAGATGGTTTAGATCTTGTGCGTAAAATGTTAGCTCAAGCAGCAGACTACCTAACAGAAGATGGCTTAATTGTCATTGAGGTTGGTAATTCTGAATGGGCAATGAAACAGAACTTCAATACCATTGATTTCCATTGGTTGAAATTTCAAAACGGTGGTTCAGGTATTTTTGCACTGACCGCAGCACAATGTCGTCAATACCGAGATTTATTTATTCAATCTATACAAGCATAAGGAATTGTAGGCATGGCAGGTAACAGTATTGGGCAACTTTTCCGTGTTACGACTTGTGGAGAATCTCACGGCGTTGGTTTAATGGCAATCGTTGATGGTGTTCCACCGGGCATGGCTTTGTCTGCTGAAGACTTACAGATTGATTTAGATCGCCGAAAACCAGGTACATCAAAATTTGCCACGCAACGCAAAGAGCCTGATGAAGTCGAAATTATTTCAGGTGTATTTGAAGGTAAAACAACAGGTACATCGATTGGTTTATTGATTCGTAATACAGATCAAAAATCGAAAGATTACGGCAACATTGCTCAGACTTTCCGTCCAGGTCATGCCGACTATACCTATACACAGAAGTATGGTTTCCGTGATTACCGTGGTGGTGGTCGCTCAAGCGCACGTGAAACAGCGATGCGTGTGGCTGCTGGTGCCATTGCGAAAAAATACTTAGCTGAAAAGTTTGGTATTTTAATTCGTGGTCATGTGACACAGATTGGTACAGAGAAAGCTAAAGTTTTGGATTGGAATGAAGTTTCCAATAATCCATTTTTCTGTGGTGATGCCGATGCTGTTCCTCGTTTTGAAGCACTAGTGACTTCGTTGCGCGAACAGGGCACAAGCTGTGGTGCAAAACTTGAAATCTTAGCTGAACAAGTTCCTGTGGGTTGGGGCGAGCCAGTATTTGATCGTTTAGATGCCGATATTGCCCATGCCATGATGTCAATTAATGCGGTGAAAGGTATTGAAATTGGCGATGGTTTTGCGGTTGCGGAGCAGTTTGGTCATGAAACACGTGATGAACTTACGACAGATGGATTCCTTGCCAATCATGCAGGTGGTATTTTAGGTGGGATTTCTTCGGGGCAGACCATTCGTATTGCCATTGCGCTGAAACCAACCGCAAGTATTACTACGCCAGGTAAAACCATTAACATGAATCGGGAAGATACTGATGTATTGACCAAAGGTCGTCATGATCCATGTGTGGGGGTGCGTGCAACGCCAATTGCTGAAGCGATGCTTGCGATTGTGTTGATGGATCATTTTATGCGTCATCGTGCGCAAAATTCCGATGTAGTTGCACCATTTACTCCGATTTAACACAATTTGTATTTGATTAAAAAACCAAACGCTATGTTTGGTTTTTTTTTGAGATTTTAACGGATTTATGGTTGTGTAATGTGTTGAGAATAACCTTTGATAAAGGTTAAATAAGCAGAAGATTGTTGACCATCAGCTTTTAGAATTGGACGCTCTATATCACCTTTATCTGTAATAAGTTTCAATGAAATTTCTTTACCACTACGGAAAGAGTTTAAGAAACTGACTGGGACAATAATATAATTTGAAGATAGTTTCGTACCATTTTCAAGTGTACTATTCTCTGTTGCAGCAATCGTTGAATAAGCATAAGGCTGACCATCGACATTAAATACAAACTGTTGAATATTATATTGCTCAGTATTTTTAATATCGGCAGTAATTTTAAAACCATCGCGTTTTTCTTCATTCCAACGCATTGCAAGTTCAGGACAAACCTCGTTGGTTTCACAGATTAAAGGGCCTTTTGTCACAACTTTGAGAGAATTTGGAGTAGCACATGCCGTTAATAAAAGTACAGATGAAAGAAATGCGAGCTGAATTTTCATAAATTTTCCTGAGTAACATGGATCTTACTGTTATTGATTGTTATAACAATGCACTGAACTTGTTAAATTTACCGTTTAATGCATAAAAATGGAATAACCAATCTTATTTTAGTGGTCGAATTATGAATAAAAGTCAACATTTAGATAGGTAGGAAATAGAAAAGCAGCATTCTGACGAATACTACTTTTTATTTTCTTATTAATGAGAAATAAATAGTATCAATTATTGTTTATAACCACGCATAAAGACTTTATAACCACCAGACTCACGGTTACTATCTAAAAGTGCACCACTCACATCACCTTGATTTGTATTAACGGTCATGGTGATAGTTTTACCTCTTGCTAAAATAGTTAAAAAACTACGAGGAACTGTGACGTAATTAGTTGAGTCAATCAGGCTAGAGTTTTGAAGCTTACGATAATTTGAAGGTGTTGTTGGAGTATAGCTATAGTTTTGACCATCGATATTAAAGTTAATTTTTTGAATATCATACTGATTAATATGAAAAATATCTGAATACAAGTTGTATTGTCCCTCTGAGCTTCTCCAATCTACAGAAAATTCTGGGCAAACAGCATTAGAATCACAAAGTGGTGATCCTGATGTTTCAGTGCGTCGAACCGTATCTGAAGGATTCATTGAGTTACTTAAGGCGTTGGTTGTTGGTTTAAACCATTTACCAGGGAGTACCACACATCCTGTAAGTGTTAAGCTGCTTAGTGACAAAGTTGTTAGCATAAGTATGCTTGAATATTTCATTGTTATGACCATTTAGTTTTTATTCACAATAATTTATCATAAAAATAATAAAGTGAGAACTGGTTATCTTTAATTTGTGTTAAAAATATCCATTTATGTTTGTATTGTTTAAATTGTTTTTCGTTAAATTATTGAAATTAAGCTATAAATTATATTTATCATGTTTTTTGATTCGATTCCTAATATTTTTAATTTTTTAATTAAGTGTGACACTTGATTAAGTTTTTATTAAATTTGGCTAATTATTTATGTTAAGTGATAGAGAAAATGGTTCATTTATGATTTGTACGAAACTAAATTATTAGATATTAAATAGTGTTGGTTGATGCCTTTTAAAGACTAATTGCGGAAAATCTATACGAAATCAGTAAATCAGGGATTTTTTATCAGTAAAATAATGCTATAAATGAAAATAAAGCGGATATGAAAAGGAGTTAAATTGATGAAAACAACAGTGAAGTATGTTGTGCTGAAAAGTCGAGAATATCAATTGGGGACTCCACTCTTTGAAGAAAGTCTAGATGTTGATCAGCACTATTTTGATCAAATTCCTGATGTTATTCACTATCAGCAGCATGATTTTAAGGTCAAATCTAAAGAGTTAGTGCGTAAGCAAATTTTTGATGATTTCGAAGAGTCACAAAGTATTTTGGTCAAAGTGATTGCGTTAAACTAAGTTACTCTAATTCATCACAAAGCAATGATTTTGAATTGTTTGTGAAAATTAAAAAACCCCATCAAATGTGGGGTTTTTATTTTTAAACGATTATTTTACTTTTTAACAATAAATACAGGTAATGTCGTTTGGCTTAATACATCTTGTGCAAAACTACCAAGTAACCATTTTTGGAAGCCTTTACGACCATGTGAACCCATGACAATCAGGTCTACATTTAATTCTTCAGCTGTATCAATAATAGTTTCTGCAGACACCATGCCTTTTTTTATTGAAGTTTCAATGTTGACACCTTCAACTGTAGCAATTTCATTCACTTTTTCGAGTGCTTGCTGTGCATTATTATAGGCTTCTTTGAAGTAGTCTTGAAGCATACCAGCTGTATAGTAAAAATCTGCACCTGAAAATGGATCTTCAGCAATGACGCTAATTGCCGTAATTTTACAATTGAAGGCTTTAGCAAGTCCAACGGCATGTTTTACTGCCGAAAATGAGATGTCTGAGCCGTCTACAGGGACTAAAATATGCTGATAAGTCATAATGATTTCACCTCTTTGTTTATTGTTCCCTATATTCATAACATATAAAAAGATATGATTAAAGTAGCTAAATAGAGTACAAAATTTATTTGAAAATTAATGTGAAGTAGTTGGATAAATTTTCAAAAAATGATTCATTTCGATATTCATTTTTCAAGAATGATTTTAACTAAAAAGTATGAATCAACCAAAATATAGTTGATGATATTTAACAGCAGCGGATTAACGTCTAAAAAGCTTTCTACGCTTATTTTAGGGTTGATAAATTTAAGAGAAAATAACTCATTGTTTAACAATCATCACAGGTAAAGGGCAGATGCTGAGAACTTCTTGAGCAACACTTCCTAAAACAAGTTTTTTAAGCCCTGTACGACCATGAGAACCCATCACAATCAAATCTGTATTTATTTCATCTGCAATATTGAGAATAGCCGTTGCCGTTGAAACATCTCGTGCAATGCGAGTCGTTACATGAATGCCATGTCCCAATAATGTTTGTTGCAGATCCTCTAAGCGACCTTTAGCATTTCTTTCAGCAGCAAGAATATACTCAGTAATAGATGGTGCAACTTTATAAAAATCTACGCCAATCATAGGATCTACAGCCAACACACTCAAGATCGTGATATGACTTCCAAAGGCTTGAGCAATTTTTTCGGCATGCTCAACAGCGGCATAGGAAATAGGAGAATCATCTATTGGAACAAGGATATTTTGATAACTCATATATATTCTCCATCATTGTTATTTCATTAGTCATAACATGGAATAAGAATATAGTGGGGAGTTGATTTGTTAAATTTTAATTGGTTTAAAATAGATCATAAAAATAGTGTGATTTATGTAACACAAATAAAAATATAATTGTTTTTTATCACAAATAAACTAGAATATATTTATCAAGTAGCTCGTTGAAAAGAGAGGTTATTATGATTCTTTATGATGGAGAACAAGTATTCCCTGAACAGGCAAATAAATTTAAAGTATTCCTAAAAGATTATCTTGCTAAACGTGGCGCAGCTTACATTTTAGAAGAAAAGTTTTTTATTTATGATAATGATAATGATGAATTTTTAGAACCAAAGATTCAAGAATTTTATGTACTTTGGTCTGTCGTTCCACATTAATAAATATAACCGCCAAATTGGCGGTTCTAAATTTTTGAAAGTGCTAAAATAACTTAAAATAGATGCATATAAAATAACAAAAATGAAAATATGAGGTATATACTCAGGCTAAGCCTTTGATCCTGAGTGAGAAGATAATGCCGAAAAATTTTGTCATCCGTTTTGCAGTTCTACTGTTTATGACTTTGTTGGTGATTGCATTGGGTATCCATTTTATGCTTTCGAAAGAAGTTACAGTTGTTGCATGGATTTTGATGTTCCCTATAATTATGGCTGTACCAATTTTAGCATCTGTACTTATGGCGAAAGATGAAGAACTAGAGATTTCAATGCATTAAGTTCGTGTTGAATTTGAAGTTGTTATAAAAGCCTACAGATGTAGGCTTTTAATTTAGTTATTCGTATAACACCTACTCTTATTTTTTTGGTTGTTTATTGATCCATGGCGATCATTTTAAATACAATAAGTAATGTGAAACTCTATCTATATTTACTCAAATCGTTTATTCTATCTGCATCATATTAGAATTATAAATTTTATCGTGTTTACTGATTTTGTTTCGTTGTTGATTTTCTCCATCGTTCTATAAGACGTTTATATTTTAAAAGTTATTTTCTACTATTATTTAATTTTTTTGAGAGAAATGTATGTCAGATATCACTACTGGTACTGTTAAATGGTTTAATGAAACTAAAGGTTTTGGTTTTATCGCTGCAGATAGCGGTGAAGACGTTTTTGCACACTTCAGCGAAATCCAGTCATCTGGTTTCAAAGTTTTAAATGAAGGTCAACGTGTTCAATTTACCGTTACAGCTGGTAAAAAAGGCCCTCAAGCAAGTGGTATTACAGTTATCTAAGTCTCTCTAGATTTAGAAGCTAGGCTCATCGTAAGATGGGCTTTTTTATTACTTATCGATTATTCAAAGTGATTGGGGCTTTATCTAAATCTAAAAATTATGGTTCATGTAAAATGAAGGCGTGTTAAATGAAATCAATTTTACAATTGTTAGAAGTATTTAGTGATACTTTCTTGGGACGAAAACAACGAGATGTGATGCACTCTTCGGTTGCGACTGCTTCTGACTCAGATCGTAATATTGGGATTGCCAGAGATACGATGATGATTAGTCCTAAAGGGATTGAAATGATTTGTCGATTTGAAGGCTTACAGTTATCTGCTTATGATGATGGCGTAGGCGTGTGGAGTATTGGTTTCGGTACGATAGTTTATCCAAGTGGTACAAGGGTTAGAAAAGGTGATATTTGTACACTTGAGCAAGCAAAATTTTATATGTCACATGATTTAAAAAAATTTGAACATGCTGTTGATCAAGCTGTAAAAGTTTCAATTGATCAGAATCAGTTTGATGCATTGGTTTCGCTGACTTATAACATTGGTGCAGGCGCATTTCGAAATTCTACTTTACTTAAAAAGTTGAATGTTGGTGATTATCATGGTGCATCTGCACAATTTGATGTTTGGAATAAGGCGAGTGGGCGTGTTTTACAAGGGCTTGTGAATAGACGTTCTGTTGAGCGTACGTTGTTTGATAAAACCTAGTGTTTATATGTTGAATCATTTTTAAAGATATAAAAATTATTTCTATACCAATAGGCCCAAGTGGTATAAGTTACATTTTTTAGAATCAAGATTTGTTGTGGTTGTGATGGAAGCATTTGAAGCAAAGAAAAATGTATATTTTAATTATGAATTTGATGAACTCACTTTGGATGAAGATGATTTTCCTGATGTGATTTATAAATCTTTGGTTGGTTTGCTTTATAAACATGTTATTGAATATCCTGATACTACGTATTGTATTTATTATCACGAAGAATTAGCTGGAGATGAATTACAAAAGATTAAAAATGATTGGATGCGTTATTGCCCATTGGATTAATCTCAGTTTCTTTAGGATATTTTAATTGGGTTTTAAACCGCGCTTTATTTTTAAAAAAATTAAAAGCCCTCATTGAGGGCTTTATTATTTATTTATGTTTTGTGTGAATCAAATCGCTTAAGTTATAACCTTGGTTTTTAGCATGATCTAAGAACTCGGTAGCAATGGCTGGATCAAGTGTTGGGGATCTGCTCAATAACCATAAGTATTTTTTGTTTGGTGTGCCCACTAATGCAACTTGATAGTCTTCATCTAATTTTAAAATCCAATAATCACCTCGTCCGACAGGTAACCAACGAAGCGCTTTTGGTAAAAAACTCACTTTTAGTTTAGAATTTTCTGGGCTATTTTGTACTGATGCTTCACCAATCGATTGCTGAAGTTTTCCATCTTTGTTAAAGCATTTATTATCAACTTTAACTGTTCCATTTTCATTTAACGAGTAATTTGCAGTTACGTTGTAATCACATTTTTTTTGAAAATATAGCGGTTTACGCGCAATTTCATGCCATGTTCCTAAATATTTATTAAGATCAACTTTTGCTACAGTTTGTACTTTTTCATCACTAGCATATGCTAATGTAGCCATGCTCAGGAATGCTATTCCAGAAATAAGGGTAAAAATCTTAAATGTATTGTTCATCATATAGCTCGCATATTTAAGTACTTAATAAATATATCGAGTTTGAATAACGATAGGGATGATGTATTGTAAATTTGTTTACAAATCATGTAATTTTCTCATTAAAGAATTTACTTTATGATTTTTATATAATGTCTACAACTAATCTATTGGATTTATTTTTGATCTGCTAAATAAACAAATGACTACAATCTTATGTAACCTTTAATTTTTATAAGATATTGAAAATGCAACCATATTCAACCGATGCCAATCCATCAAAGACTAAGTAGATTTTGCTTTTTTATAATACAAGCATGAATTAACATTGATTAATAAATTTATATAAAACAATATATTGTGTTGTATTTTGACTCATTATCTAATTGGTTTCAGACCTCATGTATATTCTTGAGAAATTCTTTTAAATAGATTTTCTTAAAATATACTGAGTTTTTATAAAGATGAGAATTAATAAGTAAAATATAGATGATTTAGATTTTGGCGAAAAAGGGCAGAGTATTTATCGTGACGCTGTCTTAATTGGTTTTATTATACGAGTCAGACCTATAAGTAAAACATTCTTTGTCGATAGGAAATATAACAATGAACTTTTCCGTACCCTAAACTGTTTGATCGACCTTCACATTAATATTTCAATTGCATATATAAACCATATCAATATCAATAGGGCGAAGTGGTGTAAGTTACGTGTTTTTAAGATCGAGATATGTTGACTGTGATGAAAGAATTTATCATCAACTTCAACTATTCTATCTTCATTTAACGATAAATTAGATCCTCAAAATGTAAATCTAAAATTATTTCCATTGATGTGCTAGGTTATATGGTGCTTAGCATCTACAATTCACGTTTTATCCAATGAGATTCTGTTTTGAGTAGCGAGACGCCTAAACTTCAGCGCCGTTTAAAGAACCGTCATATTCAATTGATTGCTATGGGCGGTGCAATTGGCACAGGCTTATTCTTAGGTTCAGCACATATTATTCAATCCGCTGGTCCATCTATCATTTTAGGTTACATGATTGGTGGCTTAATTGCATTTTTGATTATGCGCCAACTTGGTGAAATGATTGTACATGAACCCGTTACAGGTTCGTTCAGTTATTTTGCTTTTAAATATTGGGGACGTTTTTCTGGCTTTTTGACGGGTTGGAATTATTGGGTTTTATATATTTTGGTAGTAATGACCGAGCTGACGGCTATTGGGAAATATGTCAGTTATTGGTGGCCTCATATTCCTGCTTGGACATCTGTATTGTTCTTTTTTATTGTGATGACCTTTGCTAATTTAGCCAATGTAAAGCTGTATGCGGAGTCTGAATTTTGGCTATCAATGATTAAAGTCCTCGCAATTATTGCAATGATTATTTTTGGTATCTATTTGCTAATGACGGCAGATGTTGGCTCAACGGCTTCTATTAGCAACTTATGGGCACATGGTGGATTTTTCCCGCATGGCTTTGAAGGCCTATTTTATATGTTGGCTTTTATGATGTTTGCTTTTGGCGGAATTGAGCTGATTGGGATGGCTGTTGCTGAAACAGAAGATCCCGAAAAAAATATTCCTAAAGCGGTGAATCAGACAGTTATTCGGATCTTTTTGTTTTACATCTGTTCATTGGCTATTCTTTTGTCTTTGGTACCTTGGAATCAATTAGATTTAGGTGGTCTAGATAAAAGTCCATTTGTACTTATTTTTAAGCAAATGGGCATTGATTGGGCTGCACATTTACTTAATTTTATTATTTTGACAGCATCAGTATCTGTTTGTAATAGTGGTATGTATGCCAATAGTCGTATGCTACTAGGCTTGGCAGAGCAAGGTAATGCACCGCAAATTTTTAAGTACGTTACTAAACAAGGAACTCCTGTTCCTGCTGTTTTATTTTCAGCATTGCTTATTTTTGGTTGTGTTCTGCTTAATTACTTTGTACCTGAAAAAGCATTAAGTTACCTGATTTATATTGTAGTAGCAGCAGCAGTATTGAATTGGATGATGATCAGTTTAATTCATTTAAAATTCAAAAAAGCGATGAAACATCAGGGCATCAAGACCAAATTTCCAGCGTTATTTGCGCCATTCACCAATTATGTGGTTTTGGCTTTTATGTTAATCATTCTTTATATTATGTGGAGTCAGGGTTTTATGCTGTCGGTATTGATGCTACCCGTATGGATTTCACTATTATTTGTTATATTTAAGTTGTATCAAAAAGCCCTCAACTGAGGGCTATTTCGAGCACCATTATGTTAAATGGAGCTTTTTACTTAGATTGTTGCTCATCTATAATGATAATTTGTCACAAGCTGAAAATTTAGTTGGAGTTACAAGAAATCATTCCATACCCATTGTTATAACAAGTAGTATTAGTCGATCTAGGTTGACTATTTAACATCTGTAGCTCTAGTTGCCTATTCTGTTGATACATGTATAGCTGTTGGTCAGTCATCGCATCTCTGTATCCAGTATCTTGGCCTTTTTTATTTACACACATGATGCGAGTCTTAGAGATTTGTCTGCCTGCTTTACAAGATGAGTCTCCTGCTAAGTAGTAGTTCCCATTTATATAATTTGGGGTAGCACTCATACATCCACTAAGACCAATAGCCAATAATCCCATTAAAATAAAATTTTTCATATTATTTAATCCATTAAGTTTAATAAATATTATTCTCTAATTTTACTAATTTTTTATTGCTATACAAAGGTAATCAAATATAAATAAATGCTAAAGCAAAGCGATTTTAAATTTGTCAATTTATATTGAGGTTTAAGCAATTTATCTAAAATTAGCACAATACGCTTTATGGGAAATACTCGATATTTCCTCATAAGCATCAATATTTTATATGAGACCATGATAGGGTTCAGCGCACTATCATGGTTTGTTTGTGACTATTCATGGTTGTGATTCGATTAATAGAACAAAAGCTGTTTGAGAAAGCCCTCAGTTGAGGGCTCATTTTTTAATGATGAGAATGCTGAATTTTGGGTGTGTCTCCTGCGAAAGGTCTAGCTTTACACATCTCTAAGCTTTCATTTGGATCACAAATACGTACATCTTGCATCATTCCTTGGTCTTCATGATCAAGAATGTGACAATGCAGAACAAAATCGCCAAGAAGATTATTGTCATATTGGGTACGTGTTATGACGGTATATCCTTTAGGGACAAAAATAGTGTCTTTCCATACATGCTTCAGGTTATTAAATTGAACATCATATTGACCTCCATTAGAGGGATTGCCGGAAACATCTTCATTTTTCTCATTTAATATTTTTTGGATTTGGAATGGATTTACATGAATATGAAAAGGGTGTCCACCTAGAGTAGATGTTAAATTCCACTCGTCGATGTAACTGCTCTCATCAGTAGTTTTAAAATTTAGATAACGTACATCTTCTTGTTTACCTGTGTATGCTTTACTATTTTTATCATCATTGATTTTATTGCTAATTTCAAAAGTAGGTTTAGAGCTAGTATTAATATTAAAATTCAATTCTTGCTTATCATTTTTTACTTGTTCATTTTCTAGGGATTTGTATGGTGCAAAAGCTGATAAGTCATTTTTTGCAATTTGATTTATGATTTGAGTAGGTAATTTCTTCAGTTTTGCTTGATTCGCTAAATAAGCTTGAATATTTATTTCACGTTCTGTGGATTTTTTAACATCAACCCAACTAATCAGTTTTGCATATAGTTCATGATTTTCAGATAGTTGCGCTTTCAACTTATTATAAATATTTTTATTAATTTCATTTTTATCATTCAGTTTTGTATCAAAAACACAATATTTATTTACTGTTGGGAAAGAGATTAAAGCATCTTGGCGATAACCAGGTTGTAATACTGATAGCTTAGTTGGTTGAGTCTCTGCCATAGTAATTCCGTCATGGGCAAAGGTGTTAAAATTAATAGATTTGAGTTGGTTAAATCTCGTTATTTTTTCAATGTCCTTATTTTCTTTGTTATCAATAAATTCACCATATTCACGGCATTGTTGAATAACTTTATCATCACTAAAATCGGCTGAATTTGGTAGCTCTTTGATAATTAAACCAAGAGTATCTCTAATTCCTCCATGAATCATTCTCCAACGAGAAAATTTATTTTGGGTCATTTCTAATTTACC
Organism: Acinetobacter sp. TY2; assembly: GCF_046269225.1. Classification (NCBI taxonomy): domain Bacteria; kingdom Pseudomonadati; phylum Pseudomonadota; class Gammaproteobacteria; order Moraxellales; family Moraxellaceae; genus Acinetobacter; species Acinetobacter sp. TY2. The sequence goes on along the minus strand of NZ_JBJZOR010000002.1, from coordinate 122,204 downwards.
CAAGACTAATCCATTAATTGATGTATAACGTGATGATTTAGCCCAAGATGATGGATCTTTTAATTCATTATAATCATCAATTTTGCCATTCTCATTATATTGAATCTGTTGAAACATTAGGATTTTTTCATCTGCGTCTTTCAAGAGAATATCAATATCACCGACTTGGACAATATTATTATTTTCGAATTTTGGAAATCTATTGCCTTCAACTATAAGTGTGCCAGCCATACCACTAGATACTTGTAGTGCTGTTGAACCATGTAGATGCGGATGATACCAAAATGTGCCTGCAGGATGGTTTTTAGGAATTTCAAATTGAAATGGTTGTGACGTATTCGGCTTTATATTAATAAAGACGTTATCACTTGCAATACCGGTATCTTTGGAGTCAGGTTTTTTAAAATAACCCGGATTTACAGCTAAACCGTGAGTATGTAGGTTTGTATTATTAAAACAATGAGGGGTGTTGTGATCATCTTGTTTTTTGCATTCGTCATTATCTAATTTATTATTTAGTAGAACTTTTAAAGATGCTCCCGGTTGGATTCGAATAGTGGGACCAACTAGAGAATTATTTTCTGTATTTTGACTGCTCCCGTCAATATATTGTCGAAGCTCAACTTCATCAATTTTTTTAAGACTTGGATTAAAAATTGTGCTTTTTTTCATTTGAACATTGAGTTCTAGTGGCTTTCCATTGGGACTTTGTTGGAACTCATTTGGATTAATAATAACCACTGATTTTGCATAAACTGTGGGTGAAATACTTATTGAAAGTGCTAGCATGTTAAAAAGCAAGATTGTTAATTTTGGCTTCATGAAAACTCCACTTTGATCTAAATTATTGAAATAAATATAAAATTTATAATATCTGTGTTTTAATTATTATTCAATTTTTACAGTGGAAATAATAATGAAAAAAATTATGATGGGATTTGGTGTCGGAAGTCTTCTTTTTTTTATGCAAGGAACAACTTTCGCGAATATTCAAAGTTATGAAAATTTTTCAAAAAATCCAAAAAATATACAGATCTTAGATAAAGCATTTGACGAGATGAAAAAGCGTAATAATGCTGCTCATGATTCAAAGGATTTTAGGACGAGTTTACAATATTGGGCAAATATACATGGTTATTTTGCTGAAGATCTATCAACTGATCCAAATGCAAAAGCATTAAAAGATACTATTAAAAATAAAGTAGGGAGTTGTTTTAGTGAAGCTTTCAAAAATAAAGCGAAAGAAGAAATAGAACTCTGTATAACGTATACGACATACTATACGGCTATTCGTAATCAAACCGTTTTAGATGATAAAATTGCACAAGATGTTTGGGGGACTTGCCCACATAGCTCTAAGGATGTAGCTAATGATATGTTTTTACCTTGGCATCGACTCTATCTACATTTCTTTAATAAAACACTGAAAAAAGCGAGTGGAAGTGCTGAGTTCGTATTGCCATATTGGAAGTATGAAGATAATTATGATGAAGAAAGTCTTTCTGTAGCTTTGCCAACACAATTTACTGAGCAAGATAAGTCAATATATAGTCAATATCGCACTAAGGGCTTAAATAAAGGACAGCAAAGCATTAATGCTTACATGAATGGAAAAGGGGAAGGTGTTGATATATTAGGTTCAGAGGCATTGAAAGCTGAAAAGTTTTTTTCAAATGAAAGAAATGGTTTTTCAAATTTAATTGAGCAAGATCCGCATGGAATGATGCATTGTGGAGTTGGTGCTAATTGTATTGCTCCTTATATGGGAGTTGTTCCTGCAGCAGGGAATGATCCAATCTTTTATTTACATCATCGGAATATTGACCGATTATGGCAAAAATGGATGGAAACAAAAAGTAAAGGAAAAGAAATTACACTTGAATGGGCTAAGAAAAATTTAGGGATGGATCCTGCATGGTTTGAAAAAGAAATGAGTTTTGTGGATGAAAATGGCAATAAAGTTACTGTAAAAGTAGCCGATGCATTTAGCTCTGAATATATGCCTAAATATGAAGAACTCGATTTGAAAAATACAGAACACTCACTCGGTGCGCTTAAAGCAATTTCAAGTCCGTTGGGTAGTCATGAGAGTTTTGATTTAAAATCAACAGCGATATTGGGTCAAATGCCCGATAAAATTAACCTTGCAATACCTGCAAAAAATTTAAAATCTAATCTCAATAATAAACCTGCAGAAAGTTTTTTAAAGCTTGAAAATATAGAATTGAAGAATAATCCTCTATTAACCTATGGTGTTTATTTGGTTAATAAAGAGAACTCTAAAAAGAGTTATTTAATGACATTCTCATATTTCGGCGTTGATGAAGGAGGTCACGGCCATCATTCAGGGGCAAAGCTCAATGATGTTGAATTAAATATTTCAGATAATTTGCAAGAAATTGGAGCGACTAATTTTGATCAACTTCAACTTATTTTCAGGCCTACAGATTTAACAACAAAACCAGTATTCACACAACAAAATGATGCTGGAATAACCATTGGGAAAATCTCTTTTTATTCTAAGCCTTTAAAAGAGTAACGACCTATATAGTTCTAAACTTAATATTATAAGCACAAGCTAGAGTTTTTTTGCTTGTGCTTTTTTGTCTCTTATAAGAATTTTAAAAAATTGATTTATACAAATCAAATATTAGAAAGTGAATCAAGATGCTCTATAAAACTATTTTCTTTACCAACAGCATTAACATGATCAAAATAGTTATACCAACCACTGGCTTTAATACCATTAAGTAAGACATCACAAGCTTCTTTATTAGGGAAATGCCAAACTGCTAAAAACTGATGCTCGCTGCTTTGATCAACTTTAGATTCGATTTCTGTTAGTGTCAGAGCCTGAACTCCTAAGTCGGAAAGTCCACTCATTGCAGTTCCTACATTATTTAAAAATTGTTTCCTTTCTTCTAGTGACAAAGCTTTCCACTCTGCATTTGGAGTATATAGTTCAATAAGATAGTGCTTCATAATGATTCCTTGTTAGTCAGGTTGATAGATACTTTTTCTAGCAATGTGCTTAATTGATTTCTTTCTTGTAATGAGAGGTTGCCAAATAGGTTGGCAATCCAACGACTATGTTGGTCAAAGACTTTTTTAGCTATCAATTTGCCTTTTGATGTGAGCTGAATAGTTAATGCACGACGATCTTCTATGTTTGCATGTCGCTCTACTAATCCATCACGCTCTAAGCCATCGAGCAAACCTGTTACAGTTGCACGAGTGATTCCTGCTTGTTCTGCTAAAATTTTAGGTGCAACTCCTACTTCTGCTGCATCTAATAAGAATAAAAGAACAAATCTGCCTTCAGATAAATCATGGATGGCAAGTTGACTTGCACAATCTCTATCTATGTTTGAAGCAAGTGAAAGTGTTTTAAAACACAATTGTATACCTTCAATATCCGGTAAATTTCTCTTTTGAGCCTCACACAAAAGTGCTTTATATTTTTGATCGAGCTTCATTTGATTAGGTGTAATATAATAAGGTGGCTAACTATAATAACTAGTGCTTGAAGTTGTCAACTTATATAGTTTTAAATTTTGAAAATATCCTTGTGAAATACTTACTATCTAAAACTCAATTAAGCGCTATTTAATAATGACAATTAAGATTAAAAAACAATTACAATGATGAGAAAAATATTGGTATTCGTTGATTTAACTGGTGTTTGGGTGGGCATAATTCTATTTTTGTCATTCATTATTTTGGGTTTCAAGTGCTAGAACATGAGCAAATCGTCACTAGAGAGACTTTGTCGCAGCTTACTGAGTTAAAGCTCTCCGTCATTCATGATCATTTATGTTATTTGGTCGATAGTAGTCAGTAGTCAGATTATACGTGTACAGCGTGCTGTATTCATTCCGACATCTAAACATCGTGTTTCACGAATCATGTCTAAAATGGTAGTTCCTGACGGTACCGCTAAAATAGAAATTGGTGATGATGAAATTTGAATGCTTACACCACGTGAAGCACGTAACCATGGTAATTTAATGGTTGCTGAAGCGGTATAAAAGCTCATTACAGAGCTTTTTATTTGACCTCGTTTATGGACCATCGGTTTCGGTACCACAATTTATCCCAATGGTATCAAAGTAAAAAAAGGGGATACTTGCACTGAAGCACAAGCCAAAGCGTATATGGCACATGATTTAAAGAAATTTGAATCTTGGTGATTATAAAGCTGCAGCTGCTCAGTTCAATGTTTGGAATAAAGGTGGTGGCAAGGTGATTCAGGGTCTTATGAATAGACGTGCTGTGGAACGGAAGTTGTTTGAGAAAGCCCTCAATTGACGGCTTTCAGTAGAAATTTAGAAGCTATTTTTGTGAAGATAGATGATGATTTTCTAATGGTAAAACTTCGCTTAGATGCTCATTAAAAATATCCGTCAGCATGCTGTCATAGCGTATTGCATTGTATTCAAGTAAACGATTTGCTTCGGCTTGAGTAATAAAATTGATTTGAATTGCATCATGTATATGCTCTTCAAAAGTTAAACCTTTAAATAAATCCTTTGATTCCGACTTTTTAAATTTATCCCAAAGGTCTTTAATTTGAAGTAGGCTTTGGAATGCACACTCCATTCGACCTGTTACGTCTTGAGGATTAGTATTGTAATAGACATGTTGCTTTAATAAGTTACGAAAGGCGTTGTCTTCCATAATTAAATCACCAACCTGTTGCTTTAATTTATCACTTGGTTGCACTATTGGTCGACCGAATGGAAAACAAATAAACTTTACTAAACTAGCAGCTAATGGATAAGGGAAGTTATCAAATAACCCTATAAATGCTTCTTGTGCCTGAAATAAGATTTTTTCTAAGGCCAATTGAGCGTGACTTTGCTCTGCTTGGGTATGTTCTCCATGTTCATAAAACTTGAGGATAGACGTTGCAATAAACATATATGAGTGAATGTCTGCTAATCGACCTGATAGCATTTCTTTACGTTTGATTTCACCTGCTAATAAGCCTAAACACATATCGGCGGTGAGGGCGAAATTTGTACTGAAACGATTTATGATTTTGTAATAAGGAGCAGTAAAATCATCTACACTATTTGGTGCATGATTTGAGCCACCTGTAAAACCATAAGCTAAAGCACGAGCAGTTCGATTAAAGGTGTAACCTAAATGTTGATAAAGGATTGTATTCATTTCTTTGTGTGCAGTTTTTTTATAATCCATTTGAAGTAGTTGAAGCTCTTCAAATAAATAGGGGTGACAGCGCATTGAGCCTTGACCAAAAATCATCAATGAACGAGTAAGAATATTAGCACCTTCCACCGTAATCGAAATTGGAATGGCTTGATATAACAAAGCTATGAAGTTACGAGGCCCTTGTTGAATTGCACGTCCTCCGACAACATCCATACCGTGGTTAACTAACTTACGCATAGTTTCAGTGGCGTAGTATTTTGCCATAGCCGTCATGACTGCAGGTTTACCGCCTTGGTTTAATCCGCATGTGACCAAGTATCGGAAAGCTTCTAACATATAGGTATCACTAGCAATCTCACTAGTGGCTTCTTGAACACCAGTGAATTTACCAACAGAAATTGAGAATTGTTGACGAATTTTGGCAAATGCACCTACAGTTAAATAAGTCATTTCACCTGCCGCTGTAGAGAGTGCAGGAAGAGAAATACCGCGACCTACAGCCAAGCATTCCATTAACATACGCCATCCTTTACCTGCATTTTCAGCACCACCAATAATCCAATCAATAGGAATGAAGACATCTTTCCCCTCAACGGTACCATTCATAAATGGAGAACCACCAGGGTGATGGCGTGGCCCAACGATAACACCTTCATGAGAGGCTGGAATTAATGCACATGTAATACCATAGTCACTTTTAGTACTATCACCTAGTAAGCCTTCAGGATCATGAAGTTTAAATGCAAGTCCGACTACCGTTGCGATTGGAGCAAGAGTAATCCAACGCTTAGAAAAATTCATGTTTAAGCCAAGTACATTTTTTCCTTCAAACTCACCGTAGCAGACAATTCCAGTATCAGGAATTGCGCCCGCATCAGAACCAGCTTCAGGACCAGTTAAGCCAAAACAGGGAATTTCAGTACCTTTAGCTAAGCCTGGAAGATACCGATTTTTCTGTTCATCAGTACCATAATTAAGTAATAACTCGCCAGGCCCAAGTGAATTTGGAACCATACAGCTGACTGCAGCAGTGAGTGAGCGAGATGCAACTTTGCTCATAATTCGACTTTGTGCAAAAGCACTAAATTCTCGACCACCGTACGTTTTAGGAATAATTAAGCCCAAGAAACCTTTATCTTTAATAAATTGCCATGTTTCAGGGGAGAGATCCTGATTTGTGTGAATATCCCATTCATTTAGCATGGCACAGAGTTGTTCGACTTCGTTATCAATAAAGGATTGTTCTTGTTCGGATAGTTCAGGATAAGGATAAGTATCAAATTTAGACCAATCTGGTGCACCCATAAATAATTCTTTTTCCCACCAACTTGTACCTGCATCTAAAGCTTCACGTTCCGTTGTACTCATACTAGGCATTGAATTAGCTAACATTTTATAAGCGGGTTGAGTAATGAAAAACATTCTGAGTGGATCAATTATTAGTATCAGACTAATTAGAACTAATGGAATCCCTAAAATGAGCGACCATGGTGTAATAAATGCGGTAAATAAAGTGATAAAGATGATAGTTATTGAGCCCATTTTTCGTGAAAAAGAAAAATAGAAGACCGCCCATAAAGTTAAAAATTGAATTAATATGGCAAGGAAAAATAATATAATCAAGATCATACCCCCTTGATTGAGCTGAAGTTTAGTTCAGCATGAGAAAGTAGATTGTTAAGTTTTGAATGAGTTGTATTTATTTTTAAATGATACTTCTGCTATTTATTAATAAATAAAAACATTCGGTTCTAGTGTTTTAGCAATTTAAAGCTGTTGTATTCAAGTAGAAATATTTAGTATTTTGTCATTAATAAGTTAATTCTTAAATGTTTTGAATTTATAAAAAGACAACTGAGGCTTGTAAATCGTCGTGCTAAAGAGCTTAAGTTATTTGAGAAAGCCCTCAATTGAGGGTTATTTCACATAAGTGCTATTATATTAAATGGTTGCTTATTCAGATGAGTCTTTGTTCAACTTGAAATTATTTTTGCCCTACGTAAATTGTTTTTGAAATCCTTATTACGCTGAAGTGTAAAACAAACATTATCATTTATACTTAATTTACTAAAATCTAATTTGTACTCTTTGATATTATTTCGGAAATAAAATTCACTATAATCATCAAATTTAAAATAATATACCTCAGCCCTTTGCCCCCTAGAACTGGATGCTGGATCAAAACCATTATAAGTGGGAGGGGTAATAATTGATAATATTTAGTATAAAAATAGAGTGTAGGTATAATAATAAAATACCTAACCCATATAACAGTTTTCTAAAAATCAATAATGATAAAAAGAAACAAGTAAATAAAATAAAACTTATATAAGAAAAATAATATTAAATAGTTATCATAAAAAATCATCTGAGGTTAATGAAGATGAGTGTGATACAACAATACACATCACTTGACACAGCCTAAACCGAGACTTTATTTGGTTATAATAGTTTCCTAGTCGACTTCTCTTATCATTAGTTCCAAATAGGATCACTCATGAGTTAAATTTTCCTAAAATTAACATAATACACCTTATGCGAAATGTTTGAAAGTTATCTTTAAGTATCAATGTTTTAAATGAAACTATGATGAGGTTTAGCGCACTATCATGGTTCTTTATGATGACTTACGTTTGTGATTTGATCAATAGAACAAAAGCTGTTTGAAAAAGTCCTTAATTGACGGCTTTTCTTACTTCTTGATTTGATGTTTTGGAGGATTTGATGATTTGTTGTTAATTAATTTATTACCTTTAATCATCTTGGTTGGTGAATAGCGCGAAAACGAAAAAAAGTAGCTTTTAAATACAAATATGCTATTTTGAAAAAAATATTAAGATAATAACAATGACACTTAAATTCACACTGATTACGTTTTTATGTTTATGCGTCTCATATAGTATGTACGCTTATTACGACTATAGGGAAACAGGAGGATTCATAAAAAATTCTGCTGAATACAATGGATACCGTTATTTTAAAGACAACAATATCGTTAATCTAACAAGTTGTAAGGCAGTGAATAAGGAGTTCGGAGAAGAGGCATCCAAAGAATGGATGACAGGATGCAACAAATATTTAGAAATGAATAAGTAAAATCCCTATAAGATATTAACTAGTTATAGAGATTTTACTTAATGTTAAGATTAACAGCTTTATGCTATGTAATCTCTAGAGCGACCAGGTATCATAAAACTGATAAGTCATTGAGTGAAATAATTTTATAATTTTTAAACACAGAACAATAAGTCTGAATTGCTTTTGCTGCTAACATTGCCTCTGCTGAGCTACTAGCTGTTAGGTGTATATAGGCAGCATATCCATGATCTTTTTCTACAGCGACCAACCCAAATCCAGATCTAGTAATATCGGGACTAACAGCATAATCTTTAACAATTCTTAAGGTATTTGGTGTTTTTGAATTAAACTTAGTACCTCGTAAGTCTGTTATTAGTCCACCAATTTTGTAATTTTTTTGGCTGTTAAATGCATTATGAATTGATTTTAGATATGCTTTTGAGTGATGTTCTGGTTCAGAATATTCATATGTCATACTTTTAGGCATTTCGGGGTTTTTAACAAGAATATTAAATATTTTTCTTGAGGAAATATCGTTTCCAACAATCTGATCCAAATTAATTTCCAATTTTTCCTTTTGAGTTTGCAATTCAGATAAATTATTTTTAATTAATTCCAATTCATCTGACTTGCGTTGGATATCATTTTTATATTTATCTTCCATATCTGAAACATAGCTTAAGAATTCATTCAATTCTTTAGCTTTATTTTCGAGATCCTGTTGAGTTTTTAGTTGATCTAATTTGGATGCTGATAAATCTGTATTTAAGTTATTTAGTGATTGGTTTAAATCATTTAATTTTTCAGAAAGAATAATTTCATTATTTTTGCTTTCAGATAATAAGCTTTGAAGTCCCTCGAATTTTTCTTTGGCTTCAGTGTATTCTTTTTTATATTCAGCCTTTTCTTGAAGAGTTTTTGACATATCAACATCATAAGCAGCTTGCTTTTCGTTTAGCTCAAGAAGTAGTTTTTCTTGAGTTTTCAGTTGATCTTCAAGCTTTAAAGATTCTTGAGTTCTATTTTTTTCAAGATTTTCTGTTCGCAAAATTTCAGAATGTAAAAATTGCTTTTCGCTGTTAATTTTTTCAAAATTATTAGCATATTCAGCAACTTTTTGACTATACATGTCTTTTTCATTGCTCAGGTTTTGAATTTTGTTAGATGATTCTGTTTGTAGTTCGTTGAAACTGTGCTGAATATCATCTTTATCTATTTTCATTCTATGTAAAAGATTTTCTTTGTGGAGAATATCTTTTTGAAGGCTATCTAAAGAGGTTTGAAGCTTTCTATTTCTAAATACTAAATTTAAAGTATAAGTGAGTAAGCCTAATGCGATGATCCAAATTGGAAGTACAGGATAAAATCGCCCCCATGCTATGTATTTAAAAAATGTAAAAGCATTCATATCACCAAAGGTTGATGGTTCGCCTTTTATCCATGCTGAGAATGCATCAGCATAATCCAATACTGATAAAAACATTGCATTAAATGAGGATTTAACGAGGTTTTGGTGACGTGTTAGCTTAGAAAGCTTAATAGAATAATCACCTTGAAACTCTTCTAATTTTTTGGATACAACGAGTGCATCTCGATCATCTTTATGCCTTTCATTATTCCAAGATACTATTACTTTGTTGTTTTGTGTAAGTTCACCTGAGCCAGCTGGATTGAGTTCTTGAATGCTTTTAATAAGCAAAGACAAGCATTCATCTTGTGGGGCATATTTGAGACACATTTTATTGGTTTCAGATTTTGCTTTAAGGATATTTTCATACCCATACTTTCGATTTTTTTCTTGGATATCGTAGTATCTTTGTTGATTAAAATACGTTACAAAGAAAATAATCAATAATGTGATGAATAACGCTAGAGTTGAAGTAATTGTCTTATTAGTCATAAAGAACTCAAAAGAGGTTAGGGCTAGATTTATGTTATTTATTAATGTTCAAGTAGTATCATAGAATAATAAAATAATTTCAATTAATACATATATTTAATTTTTAAAAATACAATATTGCTATCGCAGTAATTATTAGCTTTATTATTGTTAGCACGCTATTTCTTCTTCGGGCATTTTGTGCCATTTCCACCTGGCTGGCAATCACATGCATGCCCATCGCCGTCGCTGTCTAAACTTTTCCAACCCGTTTGCCCTGACTTTTTGCGTTGTTCATAGCAAGCTTGTGCTTCTTTTTGTGTTTTAAAGTCAGCGCACTTTTTGGCATAGGCTTGAATGGAAATGAACCCCAAAACTAAAATGAGTAAAAAATTCATAAATTATTTTGAAGTCAAAACATTACGTGAAGTCTAGAACTCTTAGCTCGTTTGCTCAATGAATGTAGGAGTAAAGTCGTATGAATAAAATGGCATCGATTAGCTGAAGGAAGCCTTTTTTTATTAAATTAACCTTTAGATTGATATTTTTAATCTTAGTGTTGAATTAAATTTGTAATTTATGTATTATTGTTTAATACTGTAAAAAGTATTTACTCTTTCAATAATGAATGAGTAACGCAATAGGGTTACGAAAATGTCTAAACTAACAGAATTTGGAAAAGCAATTAGGAAGCTTCGGATTGATTACGATAGCAACCTTAATGAACTTGCGACTTCTATTGGTGTTAGTTCAGCTTTCTTATCAGCTGTTGAAACAGGTAAAAAGCCAATAAGTGCTGAATTAATTACAAAAATTACAAATGCTCTAGGACTGACGAATAATGAAGAAAAGCTGTTAACTCATGCTGCAAGCCAAAGTGTAGAAAACGTAACAATCAAAACGCATGATGCTGAAGAAGCAGAGCTAGCATTAATGTTTGCTCGACGTATTCAAGCACAATCGGTTGATTTGGCTGAACTGAGAAAAATCTTAGAAGGGAATTAATATATGACATCTGGTTGTTCAGTGCCTCGAGGGTATAAAGTTTGCCCTTTGAGTGCACAAAGCATCAAGGATAAAGCTCGTACAGTACGGGATAAATTTTTCAATTTATTACCAACTGATGCCATTGATTTGGTGAGAATTCTTGAACATACATTGCATCAATATAAGGTGACATTTGAGGTTAGAGAAATTCACGAGATGCCTGATGTTGAAGGGTGGACAAACCCAGATGCAGCATTAGTTATTCTACGTGAAGATGTCTATGACGCTTTATGTGACCCCACAAATCCAATGCATAATCGCGCACGTTTTACTGCTGCCCATGAATTGGGACATTTGTTCCTTCATGAAGGAGTTACTTTTGCACGAGGATCATTACCTACTCATAAGCATTTCGAAGACTCAGAATGGCAAGCTGATATGTTTGCAGCTGAATTTTTAATGCCAACAGAGGTTTGTATTGGATTGTCAATTGAACAGATTCAAGCTCAGTTTAAAGTTGGTTACTTAGCAGCCAAAAATAAATTTAATTCTTTAAAATGAAAAAACTGATATGAAAGTTATCTCTCATATCAGTTTCGGATAGTACACCCAAGGGCTATTCGGCTAACTCAGATGACTACTATAAAGCGTAAGGAACTTCATTGTAGATCATTTAAGTTAGCTTTTCAAATCTCCTTGGGAGAGGAGGTGAGTTATGTGCTTAAGAAGTTAGGTACTCAAGAACCGCCACAAGGCATGAAATGGATCTTTTGTAGATTCCGTAAAGTACGAGGCAATTCTGGCAAGGTGTTGGATGCGCATGAGTATGGTTATGAGGCGTGGGCTTTTTTAGTTCGATGTGCAGCTTAAGCAATCTAGTGCACAGGTATTCATACTTGTGTGCTTTCTAAAATTTACAATGGAGTTTTATTATGATTATCTATTACTTACTCGTATTTCAAAGAACAATTTTTATATTTTCCTTTGGAGTACTTTTTACGGCGATTTTAGGAGCGTTTTTTCAGCCTACACCATTTTGGTTGTTGGGTGAAATTTATATGGATATGCAAACCATTCCATTAATAATACAAGGATTTATTCCTTGGATTGCACTAATTGGAACTCTTCGAATTTCATTCGAAGTTGCTTTGAAAGACTTTAGAAGAAGACATTATATATAAAAGGTAGAAATTATGACTCTATTATCAAGTCAAGTAGAATCGCTATTACGCATCGGTGCAAATGTTGATTTATCAAAAACTGAATCTAGATATTTAAGTTCACAACTCGAGCAGTTTGCGAGAATTGCAAGTAGTAATGAAGCCCACTTAACAATTTCTGCTAAGGGTTTACTTAGTTCTCAACTAGAGCAACTTGCTAGGGTTGGCAAAAAATATATAACTATTGTCGTGTAAGGAATTCAAAAATGAACGATTTTGAAGAAGGTGATATAGTTTATTTAAAGTCAGGTGGTCCAGCTATTACTATTACTGAAGTTGGCGATGGTGATAGTGTTTGGTGTACTTGGTTTTGTAAGAATAATGAGCTGCAAGGACAGGCATTTACAAAAGCATCATTAACCAGAAGTAAGCCTGATAAACCTGTTGTTGTTTAATAAATAAAAAAAGCACCTCATGGTGCTTTTTTTATTAAATTTTGAATATAAGGTTGTAGACTTTCAGCGATTTTTTGAGCTTTGATTTCACAGTTCTCTTCATGAGATAGAGATGTATCATGAAATTGATTTGTATATTCGAATGCTTTTTTAAAAGCTCTCTCAAATTCTCTTTCCCTAGAATAGCTTATAGCTCTATCCATTATGTGGCCAAAAGAAAGGCGAACTGATTCCTGTTTATACATTTCATAGTTATTAATTTTTTCAATTTGATCTGGTGTGAAGTTTAAGTCAATAATTAGATCAATTTCTTTACCAGTCATTGGATTTATTGTATAAATTATTTGCTTAGTTTCACCTAAATAATTATTAGACATACAAGCAACAATTCGTTGATAACCAAAATATTCAATATAGGCTAATATTTGACCTTTTTCTTTAATTGCATGTATGTATACAGTGTGAAAGGGGCATCCTAATTCTCGATTCTTCACTAAATCATCATTACAATCATAATATCCAAAGTTGGGTTCCCCATCATTAACTAGAAAATTAATTGCTAAGTCACAGTCAAATGGATTGATGCCACCAGATGTGGCTAAAGCTAAAGCAGACTTTATTGCAGATCGTCCAGATTTCTCAGAATCAAAGGTAAAATTATGTATTATTGGTTCATTAAGATAACTATCTTTAAAAACTATTTGTTCCTGTAATGATTGGATTGTTTCTTTTTTAAATTTATATTTTTTCTCAATCCCTTTAAGCATTTTATTGGCTTCATTAACTGTTCTAGCTTGAATTGCTATATCGAAACTATTTTCCTCCTTTTTAATTATGCTTAAGCTTGGGTTTAATGCTTGGAATGTTCCATCTGAAAATTGTTTGTATTCTACTCCACTTATAGTTTTTACTCTTAATGGTGGAACTTCACCTCTATCTTTTATTATTCCAAACATAGTACAAAAAGGAGCAAATATTTTTGCTAGTTCTGAATCCCAATTTTCCCCAGTTTTGTTATTACAGTCATTACAAATAAAATTACGAATCTTTTTCTTACCACCAATTGAATTAGGGATAATGTGTTCCTTAGTATTATTTTCTTCTGTTATTTGAGTTGAACAAAGTACACATTTAAATTCAGACATTCATTACACTCCAAAGTATTAATTAACTTTCTAACTTAACTTAGATTTAACCCCAAAAACTACCTAAAGTTAATTTTCATCATTTTTTTTTGAGAGTTGTTTTCCACGTTGAATTTCTTCACGAGTTAAGCTTATTGAGTTTTCACCAAGCTTCTTCATAACAACTGATAATAATTTCTCTAAGGGCACGCTTTCTAAATCCCCAATTTTTTGTTCAAAACTTTGCTCCAATCTAGCCACAATATCCGCATTCATTGATCGATTCAGCTCTTTAGCCGATTCTGCAATACTAGATCTATGTTGCATGACAATATGCTCTATATGAATTCTGCTATAAAGGATCTATGCAAAAAGCATGATTTAAAACTGCCAGATTATGACTATGGGCATATGTTTGAACTGAACATGCTACCTCATCAAAGATACTTATTGTTGAAGTGAAAATTAGACCGCCTTAGGGCGGTTTTTTCTTTATAATTGAATAGATAGATTACAGTCTACAAATTTTATTACAATTCACAAAATTATTTTTTGTAGACTGATTTGTAGACTGTTGATCTGCAAAAGTAAACAAATGACTGCAATCTAATGCAACCTTTAATTTTTGTAACTAATTGAAAATACAAGTGAATACAACTATATGCAACCTATGCAAATCCAACACAGACTAAGTGGATTCTACTTTTTCTACTACTGTATTGTTGGTACATTCATGCCATATTGGAGCTTGTATTTGCAAGATCAGGGATTTAGCTTTGAGCAGATTGGCATACTTTCTTCAATTGCAATTATTACCCGATTTTTTGCACCTTTTATATGGGGGTGGGTTGCAGATAAGTCTGGTAAACGCATGCGACTTGTTCGTATTGCAACATGGATGGAAGCCGTTATTTGGTTCCTGATTTTTATTATTCCCAATGATTTTCAATCCGTTGCTATGCTCATGCTAATTTTTAGCTTTTTCCAAAATGCTATATTGGCGCAATTTGAAGGCGTGACTTTATTTTGGCTTGGTGAACGCCGTGCAGAGCTTTATGGAAAAGTGCGTAAATGGGGTTCAATTGGTTTTATTGTTGGTGTATTTAGTATTGGGGCATTGCTTGAAATTGTTGATATTTCAATGTTACCCATTATGTTGTTATGTATCGCATTTACTGCATTTTTATGGTCGTTTACAGTCAAAGAGCCACAAGATGCACCGCAGTCGCAGAAACAACTCGAAGCATTATTACCTGTTTTAAAACGACCTGTGGTATCTGCCTTTTTTTGCATTGAATTTATTATGCTTTTTGCACAAGCCCCATTTTATAGTTTTTATAGTAATTATTTAAAAGCCAATGGTTTTAGTACAACAAGTATTGGCTTTCTATGGTCTGTCGGTGTGATTGCTGAAATTATAATGTTTGCCTATGCAACATTTTTTCTGAAAAAATTAAGTTGGCGTGTCTTGGTAAGTATTTGTCTGCTGATGACGGGATTACGTTTTATTATTGCAGGATCCTTTCCAAATAGTTTTAGCGCACAATTTTTATCACAGACGATGCACGCCTTTAGTTTTGGATTATTTCATATGATTGCAATGCGGATTATATTTCAAAACTTTACCGCAGGTCAGCAAGGGCGTGGGCAAGCATTGTATAGCACGATGTGGGGGCTTGGTGTGGCATCTGGAAGTTTACTTGCAGGGCATTATTGGCAAAGCCTAGGTGGGGAGATGATTTTTAAATTGGCAGGTTGTTCAATCATATTCGGACTTTTCTTAGTAAAAGTATTACCTTCAAAAATACAAGTATAAGAAATGATGTAGATTCGTATTTAAAATCATATCGTATTTAAATTAAATACGATATTTTAGATTGAATTACATTGTATTAAATAGCTTAGACAATAATGCTTTGATAGCATGAATGCCATGGTTGTGCATGTTCTAGTTGTGCCGCGAGTTGTAAAAGTACATCTTCTTGACCAAAAGGTGCAACAAACTGAGAACCTAAAGGTAGATTATTTTTGTTCCAATATAGGGGCACAGACATCGCAGGTAGCCCTGTAATATTGGCAAGTTGAGTAAAGGGTACCCATTGCAAATTATTTTTCACCAATTGATCAATCAGTTTACCTTTCGCCAAGATATGTGCTTTGTCAATTTTTAAAAGTGTTTTGAGAATTGGAATTTGCCAAGCAGGTGTTTTGACTTCACCATTTTTTGGTGCAACGGATGCAGTAGATGGGATGAGGTATAAATCATATTGCTCAAAAAACCGATTCATTTGTGTGATATAAACACCCCAGTTTTCGAGATTGCGAATATAGTCTAAAGCAGAGGTCTGCGCACCAAAAGCTGCAATAGCCAAAGTGTCTAACTCAAAATCACTATTTTTTGCGCCGTGCTGTAATTTTAGTTGTTGAACGGCATAAGCACATTGGCTAAACCAAGTGAGTGTAAAGTCTTTCGCAAGTTGCATACCATCAATTGCGGGTTTGCTTTCCGTTACATGATGCCCAAGTGATTCAAGTAGTTTAGCTGTGAGTTGAATCGCAAGAACCGCATCTTTAGATACTTTTGTGCCCACTGGTGATTCAGTACAAAATGCAATTCGTAATGGTTTTGGTGGTTTTGCAATCAGATTTAAATAAGATTCAGACGGAGGAGCAATATGAAAGGGGCTTTGATGGTTTGGGCCTTGCGTTGCATCTAACATCGCTGCGCTATCACGGACAGATTTGGTTAATACATGTTGCATTGCTGCGCCGTGCATGAGCTCACTAAAATGGGGACCCCATGGCGTACGACCACGACTCGGTTTTAAACCAAATAATCCACAATAGGATGCGGGAATGCGAATAGAGCCACCACCATCGCTTGCACCTGCAATTGGGACAATTCCAGCAGCTACAGCAGAAGCTGAACCACCTGAAGAACCACCACTATTATATTTTAAATTCCAAGGATTATGGCAACTACCCCAAGCTTTAGGTTCAGTAATGCCTTTGATCCCAAATTCAGGTGCATTGGTCAGCCCCATCGCAACGACACCTGCATTTTCCCAACGTTTAACAATTTCAGAGCTTTGATTTGAAATATAATGTGCTCGTTTTAGTGCATTTGAACCAAAAGAAGTTGCAACACCAGCATATTCTTGATGTAAATCTTTCAGTAAGAAAGGTAATCCGGTAAATGCACCCTGAGGCAAATTTTGTTGCTTTATTTTATTGCGAGCGTGTTCGTACATAGGGATGACGATAGCATTTAATTTAGGATTGACTTGTTCAGCTCGAGCATGTGCAGTTTCAAGTAATTCTTGCGCAGTCACTTGTTTAGATTTTACAAGTTGAGCCAATCCAAGCCCATCATATCGAACATATTCTGAAAATTTCATTTGCAATTCCTTTGCGGTATTTTTATCTATTGAATGTTGTTGATATTAACTTCATGAATGTTGCATTTGCATCTTTAATTCATTCTGTAAGGACGATTCAAGACAAAGTTGATTACGACCTTTCTCTTTGGCTTGATAGAGTGCATCATCGGCGCGTTTGACCAATTGTTGGAAAGGAATACAGTATGGCAAAGTTTGATAACTTAGACCAATACTGACACTAATATGCAGTATTTGACCATCTTCAAGGATAATCGGGGTTGAAAATGCTGTATTACAAATGCGTTGCGCAATTTCGACACTTTGTTGTAATGATAAATCTTTGAGTAAAATCGCAAACTCTTCCCCTCCTAAACGTCCAAACAGATCAGAATCGCGGATCTGTTTGCGGACTTGTACTGTGAATTCTTGTAATACAAGATCACCGACATTGTGACCATAAGTATCATTAATTTTTTTAAAATGATCTAAGTCTAAAATTAAAATAGTGACGGTCTTGGCTTGTTGGGGCTTTATTGGGGTAATTGTTACCGCACGTTCACTTTCCTCGTAGAAATAGCGACGGTTCATTGCAGTGGTTAAGCCATCATGATTGGCTAAATACAAAATTTGATGATAAAGCTTTTGTCGATTCATACTGATAATAGTCAGTGTGAGTGGTGTAAGAGCAAGCATGAATAAACCGATTCGCACTGAAATGGTAGTTGCTAAATAGGCATCAGGCGATTGAGCAATATAATATGCGGTTAAACTGTTATACATCATCATACAGACAAAGCAATTGATGATGGATACAAAGAATAAATTATAAGTGAGTGATGCCAAAACCAATGCAGCAATTGGGAACATGATAGCACCCGGACCAATAAAAAAGTGGGTCAAAATAACAGATACAATTACGGCAATAATTGGCGTGAGATTTTTTGGCTGAAAGGGAAGGGTTTTCCAATCTTTTATAAATCTTAGACATGTTTTTTTGTCTGGGATTGCTAAAAGAATCGGTAAGAAGGCAATGACATTAAGAATTTCGCCTGTCCACCACATACCAAAGTCGACCCAAAGTCGATCTGTAGACATAAATGTATTAGGGATATGAGGAATTGTTAAAACGGCAAATACTGGACTTGCAAGACAGCCCCCAAATGCACAGATAATGAATAAAAATAAAAAGGTCATCCCTTTATTGAATTCTTTAAAATCGAGTTTGAATAGGCGTAATAATGCCAAAGTCACAATTGGATTTAAAACATTGGCAATACTTAGAAAGAGCGTCAAGATAAAATAGTTACCAGTGACCAAATCGGCCAACATAAAACTTGTAAATGCGCCGAGCCATCCACCGACGTTTCTTAAATTTTTATAACGAAGAAATAGACCGAGTAATACGGCATTTGCAGGCCAAAAAATAGCGAGGAAAAATAGGGGTCTTCCTAATATTCCAGCAAGTGCGCAAACAAATATTATGATGCCAACAATACAAAAAGAACGAAAATTTTCTTTGAAAGATTGGTCTGAATATTGAATGGATAAAGACAAGTCAATTTCCTATTGTATTCGTTATAATGTTCGTGTGAGACATTAGTGCTAGAAATACTCACATCTTATTGTCTATTTCCATTAAGCATATATTTTTATGAAGAAAAATCAATATGATTTTGATGTAGTTTAGTTTTTTCGGATGATTTGATTCGAAAATACTCAGATTGTTTCTATATGGTTAATATTACATGATTTATTCTAAATTTATGCTAATTTATAAACATATGACATTAAGATGCTGATTAGGTATGAAAAAAACAGCTTTATTTATCACGTTATTGTTTTGTGGTTTTGATTTTGCAGTTGCAGCGGAAACTTTGCCAGCTAATGGTGTTCAGGCAAATACAATAAAAATTACGACTCGTCCCGAAATTTTAGGTCTATGGGGGATGGATATTCCTGGAAACAAGAAATGTGTTGAATATTATAACTTTCGTGGTAGCAATGAGGTTGTAGTAAATAGTGGTAAAGAGTGGTCAGCAGGTTTATATGACTATCAGCCATCTCCAGACAATACTTTAGAGAAATGGCCAGCGTTAGTTATGCAAATTAAGTATGAAAACAATGAAAAAGATTGTTCTGGTAATCAGGTTGATCAGTCGGGCGAAGTTTCGCAGTATTATGTCCGTTGGAAAAATAATTCAACATTGAATTTTTGTGCATCGGAAGCCGATGATAAGTGTTTTGCAACCTTACGCCGTGTTTTACCGTAATAATGATTGATGTAATTGAAATTAAAAATAAATAGATAAAATATGTAATCATAAAAAAACCTCTTACATAAAGAGGTTTTTTTGATTTAAATCTTTTCAAATGATGCATTAAGCATCTTTTTCATGACCTTGCAATTGTTTGAGTAGATGTTTTTCAAGGTAATGAATATCCATTGCTTGTTTGCAGAAGTTTTTATCTTGCAAAATTAAATCTTTATGCAAAGGAATATTGGTTTTAATACCTGTAAGGATCATCTCATCCAATGCTTGTTTCATACGTGCAATGGCAGTTTCACGATCTTGACCGTGTGCAATGAGTTTAGCAATCATCGAGTCGTAATACGGTGGAATGCTGTAATCCTGATAGATGTGTGAATCTAAACGAATACCTGCACCACCTGGTGCATAGAAACTTTCAATTTTACCTGGTGAAGGCATAAAAGTTGAAGGATCTTCAGCATTGATACGGCATTCAATCGCATGACCATGAACTTGAATATCTTCTTGTTGCAAGTTCAAACCTAAGCCTGCCGCAATACGAAGTTGTTGTTCAATAATATCAATGCCCGTCACCATTTCAGAAACAGGGTGTTCAACTTGAACACGAGTATTCATTTCAATAAAGAAGAATTCACCATCTTCAAATAGAAACTCAAATGTACCAGCACCCCGATATTGTATGAGCTTACATGCATTTACGCAGGCTTCTAAAATATCAGCGCGCGCTTGTTCAGGTAAACCTGGTGCTGGTGCTTCTTCAAGCACTTTTTGATGACGACGTTGCAAAGAGCAATCACGGTCGTATAAATGTACTGCATGACCATTACCGTCTGCAAGAACTTGAACTTCTACGTGACGTGGTTTTTGTAGGAAGCGTTCCATATACACAGTATCATCACCAAACCACATTTCAGCATCACGCTGTGCAGCTTGAACAGACTCAAGTAGTGTATCTACACGTTCAACAATACGCATACCACGACCACCACCACCTGAGGCAGCTTTAACGATCAGTGGGAAGCCAATTTCTTTCGCTTCGGCAAGGGCATTATTTGGAGTAACTGCATGAGCTGAACCTGGTACAGTTGGTACGCCTGCTTTACGCATTGCTAAAATGGCAGAAACTTTATTCCCCATTTGTCGAATATGTTCAGGACGTGGACCAATGAAAATAAAACCTGAGCTTTCTACGATTTCAGCAAATTCAGCATTTTCAGATAAAAAACCATAGCCTGGATGAATGGCATCTGCACCTGTAATTTCTGCCGCAGTAATAATGGCAGGAATATTAAGGTAACTTTCACTGCTTGCACCAGGACCAATACATACAGCTTCGTCTACAAAGCGTAAATGCATAAGGTCTTTATCTGCATCAGAATAGATGCCAACAGTTTTAATTCCGAGTGTTTTGCATGCCCGAGTGATGCGTAGCGCAATTTCACCCCGGTTTGCAATGAGAACTTTTTGCAACATATCAATCCCCAATCAATTACGCGCGGTAGCGGAATAGTGGTTGACCGAATTGGATCACATCGCCATTTTTAACTAAAATTTCTTCAATCACGCCACTTTGTGTTGCTTCAATTGGGTTCATGATTTTCATTGCTTCAATGATACCCAGTGTGTCACCAGCAGAAACTGTTTGACCGACATTGACAAAAGGTGCTTCACCTGGGTTTGGTGCAGAGTAAAATACGCCAACCATTGGAGATGTTTCTACTGCACCACGTGATGTAGCTTTAATGACTGGTGCTACTTCAGTTGGTGCTGCAACAGTAGCAACACCTGCAACCACAGGATTACGACGTGTCAGGGCGATTGATTGATCACCTTCCTTGACTTCAATGGCTTGAAGATCTGATTCGATCATCAAATCGATAAGCTTTTTGATTTTGCGAATATCCATGGGTTCGTCGTCCTAATTTATGATTGGATTGAAGATTGAAGTTTTTCAATTGCGTAATTGAGTGCGAAGGAATACCCTTTAGCACCTAAGCCACAAATTACGCCAATGGCTTTATCTGATAAATATGAGTGATGTCTAAAGGCTTCACGGGCATGAACATTAGACAAATGTACTTCAATAAAAGGGATGGCAACGCCAAGTAAGGCATCACGTAGAGCAACAGAGGTATGAGTTAGTGCAGCAGGGTTGATAATGATCATCTGTACACCATCTTGTTGAGCTTGATGAATACGATCTACAACCGCACCTTCCCAATTGCTTTGAAATGTGTCAAGACTAATATCTGATTGCTGAGCTTGAGCAATGAGTTGCTGATTGATGTCATTCAGCGTCAAGTGACCGTAAACTTCGGGCTCGCGTTTGCCCAATAAATTTAAATTTGGTCCGTGAATGACCAAAATGGTCGAACTCATTGTGTCTACTCCAATATATAAGTTGCAAGTTTCTTTGCAAGATGTCTGCAAAGTTTGCATATTATGGCATGTTTTTCTACATAAACTTTATAAATTCTTTGAATTGTCTTAGAAAAGCTATGCCATGAATTCGCTATATATTGTTAATTTTGTAAGTAATTGGCAATGTTAAAATATGACATTTTTTATATTTTTTTATAATATGTCCTTAGCGTGTATATTAAACCGAATTGGCGAAAACTATTCATTTGTTTTATGTAGCAGTTTTGTCCATGTTAATACTATTCATCGTGATGGTATTGTTCAATACGATAAGTAATCGCCTAACGAAAGATAAGATGTTCTGTGATATTTGGTATTTATATACTTTTAACCGTAGCCTGAATCCAAAGTATTTGTACGGAACAGTATTGATTTGAGAATAGTGAGTACTATTTTCATGTTGATCTATGCTCAATTTCGTATTACTCAACATAGCAACGAACAAGTGACTTTTATTGTATTGATATCAAATATTTATTTGATAAATTTCAGTTTTTAAATCAGTCCTGTATTATGAGTGTTACTTGATATTGTAAGGTCATGAATAAAAAATAATTAAACTATAAAAAATTGTTGTTTTTGTAAGGTGATTAATCTGATTGATTACTTTGTTTGGTTGATTGATATTTTTAATGTTCCGCTTATGTACCAACAGACTCAAGAAGTTTTAAGGGGTTTCGGATAGATATTTAAATAAAGTTTAGATGCTTTTAGAGTATTCGATTGACTTATTCGCTCATCAAAACTTCGTGTTCATTACGTGAAGGGACTTTAAATTCTCTGATGTCGTTGGCAAAAGTTAGGTTTTAGAATAATAAACACACGATAGTGAGAGTGTGTTGCAATTGGACTTAGTCTGAAAAACTTTTATTACGGTTTATGCTTAGTTTGAATGTCGCTTAAACAAGGCTTCTATTCAAACTTATAACCATTTTTCAACTTAAAACATTCATATTTTGGCTTTACTTTGATTTTTAGAACTTTAAATATACTGAAATTCATATATTTTTCACATTTTAAGTATTTTCTTATTTGTTAAGTTATTTACATAATTGAAATATTCACTTGAGTATATCCCCGAGAATTTTGCATCAAAAATCCTAAAATGACTGATTCCACAAGATTATTATTAAGTTTTACTAATTGTACATTCGTTTTTTATCGTTGTTCAACATCTGGACGTTATAAGTTCTTGAAGCAGACCACTATCTTTATGAAATTCAGACCACTTTAGACTCTATTCACTATAAAGTAGCGCAATGTAAATATGATTGAGTTGTTTTGGAGCAGAGATGTCAAATTTGAGTGAGTTTCCAATTGAATGCGGTATTAGCAGGCTGAGTCAATTGATCATTTTAATTCGTTAAAACATTGTTTGTTGTCTTGTGATCTATCAATAAATTTATCAGACATGACGACAGAACAGAATAAACAACGTCGTGGTCTTTCTTCTTCAAATTCAAAATTGAAAGGACATCAGTATCTTGTACAGTTGGCAGATGTTCAGATTCATCCTACTTATGTTTTTGCGCCACTCATTAGCAATTATTTTCTGAATTTACAGCACGAACAGGTATTACGATTGATCGAGTTACTGTGGAGCCAATACAAGAGAAATCACAGATCATTGATTTTGGGGTAGTTGAATAAATTGTTTTGGAAAAAGAAATCTGAGCATTTGGCACAAGCCTGTCAGTATATTGCATAGGACAATGCCTCTTTAATTGGTTTGCAATTGGGGATAGATGAGCATTATGCAGCACATTTGATAGATGATTTACTATATGGTGAGAGAGATGAATGAATTTATTCAATCTATTCAAACTTTATTGTTGTATAACGCTCAGTATAAGTTAAAGGTAGGGTTGTATTTGGCAGTTAAGCAAAGTATTCGGACTTAACAATGGGGACGGGATTTAAAATGCCCCTCAAGTTGTTTTCTTTCAGAAAGTTTAGGTATTTCTCGAGATACGGTTGAAAAGTCTTATCAGCAATTAGAACATGAAGGATGGTTATATCGCATTAAGGGCAAAGGAACCTTTATAAAAGTTAATGCTCAATGAAAAATTGAACTTAATACATCGACTACGTTGCCCGCCGTGTCAAGTAATGAGAATGTATTATCTGAAAGCCAACAGCTTTTACAGGTTTTATTTTCGATCAAAACTTACATTTTTTTGCAGATTGTATGCCTGAAATACGCCATTTTCCATTTCGAAAATGGTATGAAGCAGAAAAAGAAGTTTTGGCACAAGATGGGCTAAAAGTTTTCTTAAAAGATAACAGTTGTGGTCATGCTGTATTACGTCATGAAATTGCACAAATAACCAATCTTAATAGGCATACACATACTCATGGAAAATCCATTTTACTAAAATGCCAAACAATTATTTGAGATGATGGATACACATATTCAATATGTTGAGGTTGAACAACATGGCATACAACTTCATGATATTGACTATTTAAAAACAATCGATTTAAAAACCATTTATGTCACACCCGCCAATCAATTTCCAACTGGTGTAGAAATGAGTGTAGAGCGTAGGCAACAATTGAATGCACTTGCTCAGCAGACAGGTACCTATATCTTAAAAGATGATTATGATGCTTTTCTTATGGGACAACAGCAAAAACCTGCACTACTTGGTTTGAATCATCAACACACGATTTATTTAGGATCATTAAGTAAATATCTTTTACCAAGTCTAAAGCTCTCTTATTTAATTTTACCCAATGCACTGATTGAACCATTTAAGCATTATCGTAACTATATGGAAGGAAGTGCACCATCACAGTATATGCAATCTATTTTGGCGCAATTTATGCAAAAAGGAGACTATGCGGATTATTTAGCCGATATGCAGGCATTGTATTTGGGGCGTTATCAGTCATTTATTATTTTATTTGATCAATATTTAAGTGAATATTGTAAGATAGGCGAACAGCGTTCATGTATGCAAATGGCGTGTTATTTTAAGAAAAATATCCCAATCAAATTTGAACAAGTTTTGGTTGATGGTGTAGCGCTACAACAAATTTCATTAACTGCATTGAGTCAGTTTTATACAGATAAAGCTAAATACGGCTTTGTACTTGGTTTTTTCAGCCTTAAATCATACTGAAATCCAACTATGTATGATTCAACCAAGCACATTGATTCAACATGAATTGAAACGGCTTGGAGAATCCTAACCGTTGTATATGAATTAAATGAAATATTTTGCCTATTTCTATTTATTGTGATGATGCTGCATTAACTGCTGCTTCAGCCGCCGCTTGTGCATCACGAACAGCATCTTCAGCACTTTGTTGTACATGATTTGCTTCATTTTCAGCACGTTGTAACTCATTGTCTAACTGAATTTGTGCGGTTGTTTGAGTATCTTCTGATGCTTCAATTTGAGGCGATGTGTCACGATTCACATGTAATGGGCGCTGTTGAGTTTCTTCGTTATGAACATTTTGTTCGATAGGAGGGGCAACAGGAGTATGGTTTTCAGAATCATCACCATAAGGATATGCTGTATTTGAAGTTATTTCTGAATCAACCATACTTGGAAGTTGCTGGAATATTTCAGGTTTAGTCATCACAATACTAAGAAGAGCCACATAAAAGACTAAGAAAACAGCCATAAAAGCGAGATACAAATAGCCTAAGAACTTTTCAGCTTGTTCCGTTGGGCGAAACGCTCCGTAAGCATTTCGTTCCTTTGTTCCTCGTGCCACAAAAATATAAATTGAAAAAATGGTTCCAATAAGAGGAATAAAAATCAGTAAAGCCAACCAACCACTTTTATTTAAGTCATGCAAACGTCTAATACAGATAATAATAATGGAGGCTATAAATGCAATACACAGTAAGACAGCGAGTAAAATTGAAATGATGGTCAGCGGATGGCTAAAAGAATTTGTAGGGTCTTGTACGGCTGAAATTGCATATCCTGTAAGTCCAAGAGAAAATAAAATTGTAAAAATACACGAAAAACTCATCGCTAAAATAAAATTCCAAGCGAGGAAAGATAAACGAGTAAAACGCCCGCTAGGGGAGAGGGGACTATCCGAAGATGAGTTATTTATTGACTGAGGTGTTGTATTTCCAAAAGGAGTGTCCAGTGGATTACCTAAATTATTCATCAGGTGAATGTCCTTACTTTTATTTTAGAATGATTTGTTTCTATTTTAATCAATAAATTCATTGAAATACATTAAATAGCCTAAGCAAAATTTAAAAATAGTGAGATTCCGGAAAAATTAAGCTCAATAATCACTTGTTAAAACAACAATGAATTGATGAATACAAGATACTTGACCGATTTTACAAATAGCCTAAGTAAATATTTTAATCATTTCACCCCTCAAAAATAAATGCCTTGAATTCTCCAATAAATCTTTATACCAAAACATACCAATATTTAAAATCGGTAAATCAACAGGATAATCCAAAACATTTAACTTCTTTGGAATTTGAAAATGACTCAAAATTCCTTTGGGAATACTCAGCATCGCAGTAGGATATTGCTCCAAAATTTGCAACGCCGTGGAATAATGTTGGCATCTTAGGAAAATTTGCCGATTTTGTTTTTTCTTACTCAAATGAATGTCCTCAAGCAAAATTCCTTCACGCCGGGAAGAAACGCCTATATGCGGTGCTGAAAAAAAATCATCAGCAGTAATATGATTTTGATGAGTGCACAACACATAATAATCTTGAACAAGCGTTTTGAACTGAATTTTATCGCCATAATTTTGTTGTAAATCAATCACAAAATCTATTTGCTGTGCAGCAAGATCTGCCACAGCCGTTTTACGGTCTAGGCGAAAACTTTGAAACTGAATGTCTAAATTCAACTGATTAAAATGTTGAATTAAGCGTGGGAAAATAATTGGCTCAATTTCATCATGTACAGCAATTTTTAAAGTTTTGACCATACTGGAGTCAAACTGTTGTCGTTGCTGAGAAATATTTTGAATCGAAAATAACGCTTGACTGATAGGATGATAAATCTGCTCAGCAAAGGGGGTCGGGAGCATTTTAGCACCAGCACGAACAAATAAATCATCTTGCAACTGTTGCCGTAGGCGCTGTAAAGCATGACTTGCTGCCGATTGGCTGACGTAAAGCATTTGTGCCGCTTTCGAAATGCTTTTTTGCTCATAAATGGCGATAAAAAGTGGATAAAGATTAATATCTAAATGATGGAAAATAGACAAATCAATTTTTCTATTTTGATGAATTAAATTCATAGTAGACAATCAAATTAAATCATTTTATTCATAATAGTTTTAAGGTTAATGTGTTGTAAAGCATAAATGAACAGATAAATAAAGGATTTGATGATGTTTGAGCTTTCCGCACGTACACAAGATTATATTGAGCGTACCAAAGCATTTATAAAAAATGAAATTGAGCCTGTAGAAACAGAATTTTGGAATGACGTTCATCATCTTAATCAAGGAGGTGATTGGACAAAGTGGCAATGGCCTGCACAACTCGAAGTTTTAAAAAATAAAGCCAAAGTTGCGGGTTTGTGGAATATGTTCTTGCCAGATGCTGAACTTGGTCAAGGTTTATCAGTCCAAGAATATGCACATATTGCAGAACTTTCAGGGCGTAGTTTAATTGCTCCCATCGTTTTTAACTGTAATGCACCAGATAGCGGCAATATGGAAGTTTTATGGCGATATGGTACAGAATCACAAAAAGAACAATGGCTTAAATCTTTACTTGATGGAAAAATACGCTCAGTTTTTTGTATGACTGAGCCTGCTGTAGCATCGAGTGATGCGACCAATATGCAAGCTACAGCTGTTATTGAGGGTGATGAAATTGTTTTAAATGGGCGTAAATGGTGGTCATCAGGTTTGGGCGATCCAAATGCAAAAATCATTATTTTTATGGCACATACCCCTGATTCAACCAAAGACCGTCATCATCAACACTCAATGGTTCTTGTTCCTATCGATACACTTGGTGTAAAAATTGAACGTATGCTTCCTGTATTTGGTGACTACGATGCGCCTCATGGACATGGTGAAATCAGCTTCAATAATGTCCGTGTACCGATTACGAATTTTATTGGTGGTGCAGGGCAAGGTTTTGAAATTGCACAGGGTCGTTTAGGACCTGGACGTATTCATCATTGTATGCGTTGTATTGGTGCTGCAGAAAAATCACTAGAATTGATGATTGACCGAGGTATGGATCGTAAAGCTTTTGGGCAAGAGGTTTTAAAATTGGGTGGTAATCTTGAACGAGTTGCTGAAGCACGTGTTGCAATAGATCAAGCACGTTTGTTGACGTTGTATGCCGCGTTTAAAATGGATAAATTTGGCAATATGGCAGCACTCACTGAAATTTCAGCCATTAAAGTTGTTGCACCTTCGGTACTTGAAAAAGTAGTTGATATGGCAATCCAAATTCACGGTGGTATGGGCGTGTCACGTGATACTCCATTGACAGGATTTTTTGCACAAGCGCGTAGTCTACGCCTCGCTGATGGTCCTGACGAAGTTCATAAAGCGATGATTGCGAAATTAGAACTAAAAAAACGCGGATATGGATCACATAAAAGTAAGCATTAAAATTACGCATGTTATGCTGAGATCAGGATTTAATTTATCTATAATATTCAATGATGTTACTAAGTAAAAATATTATTGAATATTGAAACAAAGCGCGATAAAACATTAGGTTAACGATTTAGGGAATAAAAATGTCAACAATTGATCTTGGTGGTGCAGTACGTGCAGGTGAAGAACTTGATGTTCGTGCCGTTGGCAATTGGCTAATTGAACATGGTTCAGAAATATCAGGTCCTGTTGAAGTTACACAATATTCAGGTGGTGCATCGAATTGGACATATCGCCTAAAATATAAAAATGCTGATTTAATTTTACGTCGTCCACCAAAAGGCACTAAAGCCAAATCAGCACATGACATGGTTCGTGAATTTAACGTGCAAAATTGGCTTGCACCTTTTTACCCTGTAGTCCCTGAAATGGTTGCACTTTGTCAGGATGAATCCATTATTGGTTGTGACTTCTATGTAATGAAACGCATCGAAGGGATTATTCCGCGTGCAAAACTTCCACCTGAATTAAATTTTGGTGAAAAAGAAGTCCGTGAATTGTGCATTAATGGACTAAATAAACTCATTGAACTGCATGATGTGCCTTACAAAGGAACTAAACTTGAAAGTTTAGGTAAAGGAGATGGCTATTGTCGCCGTCAAGTTGAAGGTTGGGATATACGTTATGATAAAGCCCATACTATCAATGTTCCGAGTTTTAAGTTTGTCCGTGAATGGTTAAAAAATAATATTCCTGAAGATTCAAAAAGTTGTGTCATTCACAATGATTGGCGTTTTGACAATATCATTCTCGATCCTAAAAATCCAACGCAAGTGATTGGGGTGTTGGATTGGGAAATGGCAACTATTGGTGACCCTTTGATGGATTTAGGTTCCGCTTTGGCTTATTGGGTTGAAGACACAGATGGTCAAATTTTTAAATCAACACGGCGCCAACCGACTCATTTGAAAGGTATGTTTACTCGTAAAGAAGTGGTGGAATATTATCTTGAAAAAACAGGTTTAAAAACTGAAAATTGGGCATTTTATGAAGTATTTGGTATTTTTAGATTAGCTGTCATCGCACAGCAAATTTACTACCGTTACTATCATAAACAAACGGATAATCCTGCATTTAAAGATTTTTGGATCATCATTCATGCACTACATATTCGCGCCTTGAAATTGATTGGTAAGCAAAAAATTGAAGCCAATGAAATTGCACAAAAATATATCGAAAAAATGAAGGAATTATTACCAAAATGACCACGATCTATTTGGTTCGTCATGGACAAGCATCATTTGGTGCTGAGTCTTACGATAAATTGTCTACGACAGGTGAGCAACAAGCGACTGTGCTTGGACAATATTTTCAGAAAATTTTGAAAGAACAGCCTTATGTTGTTGCAGGTGGTATGCAACGGCATCGTCAAACGGCAGATTTTTCTTTAGCAGAATGTTTCCTTGATGCAACGCCTCATATTAATGTCGGCTGGAATGAGTTTAATCATCAACAAGTTTTTGCCAAATATGATGCACGTTTTAATGAACCGCATTTACTGAAACAAGACGTTGCTAAAGAAATTAGCCCTCGAGCATATTTAGCCAAAATTTTCGAAGGGGCTATTTCTCGTTGGACAGATGGCGAATATCACCATGAATATGATGAATGTTGGCCACATTTTAAAGCCCGTGTCGAAGATACTTTACAAAATTTATGTAATGAGTTGGCGCAATCAAAACCTCGATATGCCGTAGTATTCACGTCAGGTGGCGTGATTTCTGTTGCAGTGGGTAAATTACTTGGACTCAGCCCTGAAAAAACCTTTGCTTTAAATTGGGCGATTGCCAATGCAAGTTTGACGACTCTTCGCCTTGTCGGAAATGAGCCTCAACTTCTCAGCTTAAATGAACATCATTACCTAAAAGCCGAAGATGCTCAATTACTTACGTGGATTTAATTTATCGCTAAAATATTAAGATAAGGAAAGGAAGAATCGCATGGCGAAAACAATTTTAATTACAGGTGCAAGTTCAGGTATTGGTGCAGGAATGGCACGTGAATTTGCACAAAAGGGCTATAATTTAGCGATTTGTGCACGGCGTTTAGAGCGTCTAGAAAGTTTAAAAAAAGAATTAGAAAATCAATATGGCGTAAAAGTGATTGCCAAAGTATTGGATGTCACTAACTATGATCAAGTTTTCCAAGTTTTTCGTGAGTTTAAACAAGAGTTTGGTACGCTAGAGCGTGTTATTGTAAATGCTGGAATTGGCAATGGTCGTCGCATTGGCAGTGGTAAATTCGAAATTAACCGTGCCACTATTGAAACCAATTTCATTTCAGCTTTGGCACAATCTGAAGCTGCTGTAGAAATTTTTCGTGAACAAGAATTTGGTCATTTGGTGATGATTTCATCAATGAGTGCAATTCGTGGTATGCCAAAACATTTAACTGCTTATGGTGCAAGTAAAGCAGCAGTGGCTCATTTGGCAGAAGGTATTCGTGCAGAATTGCTCAATACACGTATAAAAGTGACCACAATTTTCCCGGGTTATATTCGTACTGAAATTAATGAAGGTGCGAAAAAACTTCCATTTGAAGTGGATGAGAAAACAGGATCACATTTACTCGTAAAAGCTATTGAAAAAGAGCCTGTAAAAGCCTATGTCCCACAATGGCCATGGTTGCCACTCGGTTTAGCGATGAAAGTATTACCTTTAAGCATTGTAAATAAGTTAGGTTAAACCGTTTTTATTTAATATTCCTTGTTCTTTTGGAATGAGTAACTAGTTTCGTAAGATGATAGTGGTGGTTTAAAAATTATTCCCAATCTGTTTACTTCGCAAGTTTTTTGGATATAGAGGAATATATTCCTCTATATTTTAGATGCAATTTTTTGTATGGATTGGTAAGATTTAACGATATATGCCAACTGTAAATAGCTTTCTGACTCCGTATCATCCAATAAAACACGGACTTTCACCCAATGCTGATCAGTAGAAGTGCCAAATATTTTAATTGTCGTATTACGTGGAATTTCAACAAATGAAATACTATCAATTTTCGGCTGATGACGTAATCTAACCCGAGAAATCGTTGAAGCACTGACAATACTATTTAACAATGCTAAGAAATCATTCAATGTCGATTCATCTAATGCATCTTTTTCGGGGTTAAAACACAGTACAAGAAACATGATTTTTTCAAGCCATTGCTTATAAGCTGATCCAAATATGTAACTGATCAACATACGATTGAATAAATTGATCTTTTTTAAGCAAAGTATGCCACGGATGTTCTTCACCAATGATATTATTGAGTGGTTTTTGATTTCCTAGACAAATTATTGATCCAAACATCCATTGTAATCATGATTGACTTAATTTATAGCGCATGAAAAAAGAATAAAAATAGATCGTATATTCAAGTTTGAAAATTATCATACAGGAGTATTTTGTTGAATACTTGATGATTTAGGAAGTGTTTTCAATACATCTCGAAATGAATTAATACATGTAGGAATGACATAAACGTGTAAGATATAGCAAGCGCCACACTTCTAATGCATCTTATAAATTATGCTGAAAATACTCACTGCTGCACTATTGCCATCCTTATTGATTCAAGGCTATTTTGTTAAAAAGAATACACTCCGATTACCTGAAGCCAAAGGACAACGTAACGGAGTGGTCAATAGTGGAAAAACAGCATTATCTATTCTTATTGTTGGAGATTCAGCTGCAGCGGGTGTTGGTGTCGAAAATCAACAAGATGCATTACTAGGCTCAATTTTAACAGAGCTTCAACACGACTTTGATCTGCGTTATCAGTTGGAAGCTAGAACAGGTGATACGACATTACAAGTTTTGGAAAGAATGCAAATGTTAGAAATGCAACGGTTTGATATTGTTATCACTTCCGTGGGTGTCAATGATGTCACTAAGTTAATTTCACCTCAAAAATGGATTCAGCAACAACAAGAATTTTATACTGTAATTGAAAGGAAATTTTCTCCCAAAATGGTTTTAGTTACTAGCGTTCCTCCAATGAATCTCTTTCCTGCCTTGCCAAACCCTTTAAGTTGGTTGTTTGGACAATATTCAAGTGCAATGAATAATAAATTAGAAAAACTCATTGAGCAAAAGCGAAAATTTGAAAATGCAGGCGACTATCATTTAATTCAATTTGATTTAGCGCATTTTAAAACATTAAATTTACAAATGGCAGAAGATGGGTTTCATCCAAGTAAAGAGATTTATCAACTTTGGGCAAAGCAAATTGTTGAAAAAATTCAACGTAAATAAGTAAAAGTATGGATTCTGAAACTATATGTCTATTATCGAAACCCATCCACTTGAACCATTCTTACCAGTAAATGCAAAATTGTTGATGCTTGGCAGTTTTCCACCACCAAAAACACGTTGGAAAATGGATTTTTATTATCCAAACTATCAAAATGATATGTGGCGAATTTTTGGTTTAATTTTTTTCAACGATAAAGAGCATTTCCTAGATTTATCTAATAAGAATTTTAAAGAACAACAAATCCGAAATTTTTTAACTGAAAAAGGCATTGCAATTTTTGACACGGCGTATCAGGTCATTCGTTTAACAGGAAATGCATCAGACAAATTTTTGCAGATTGAAACACCAACGGATCTAACAGAGCTTTTAGCCAAAATTCCTGAATGTCATAGCATTATGACGACAGGAGATAAAGCTACGGACACCTTAATGCTTTCAATGCCAAAAGAAACAGAAAAACCCAAAATTGGTCAAGCTGTTAAAACCATGTTTGCAGATCGCGAAATCACTTTGTATCGTATGCCTTCTTCCTCTAGAGCATATCCTTTGGCTTTAGAAAAGAAAGCAGAAGCTTATAGACAGTTGTTTGAAGATATTGGCTTAATATCTTCAAAGTAATTTATAAGTATTTCTTTATTAAAGTATCTTTAATAAAGAAATAAAATGTTTTTAAGCAAATTTCTTTGCTAACGCCACACAAATAATGGTTGCGATACAGACAACAATCATCGATAAATCAATTTTTTCATTAAGCAATAAATAGGAAAAGTAAAACCCAATAAAAGGTTGCAAGAGTTGAATTTGTCCTACTTTTGCGATTCCGCCTTGAGCTAAACCTTTATACCAAAATAGAAAACCAAGCCACATACTAAATACGGATACATAAATTAAGCCTAAAATTTGGGCGGTCTGTACAGCATTAAAATTGTTTGGGAAATAGTAGATTGTTCCAATGGACATCAGCGGTAATGTAATGACCAGTGCCCATGAGATGACTTGCCAACCACCTAAGTCTTTTGAGAGTTTTCCTCCTTCAGCATAACCTAAACCACAACTTATAACGGCAATTAACATATAGAAATCGCCAATGTTTAAATTAAAGTTTTGGTTTTGGTAAAACATATAACCCATTACACATGTACTACCTAAAATTGCAAATAACCAAAATTGCAAATTTGGCTTTTCTCCACCACGTAAAACAGCAAAAATAGCGGTAGCTAGCGGTAATAAGCCGACAAAAACAATCGCATGGGAAGAGGTTACACTTTGCAAAGCAAGTGCTGTAAATAATGGAAAACCGATAACAACACCCAAAGCTACAATGGTTAATGACTTGAATTGTTGAAAATTAGGCTTTGTTTGTTTAAGCAATAATAAGCACATGAGCCCGATGAATCCAGCGATTAAAGCCCGAACAGTAGTTAAAAATTCAGGACTAAATCCAATCACGGCGATTCGTGTCGCAGGTAATGATCCAGCAAAGATCGCTACACCAATAAAACCATTGATCCAACCTATATTTATTTTATTCATCAAAAAGTCACTCATGGCTTAAGTACTAAATTACGCATTGAAATTATGATGATTTAACGATATTTTTAAATAATGGAATAGCTACAATCAAATACAGTTTTTCGAAACTGTTATGCTTATTTAAACAATACAATTTTTAAATTTTATTGACGTATTTTATATGGCCAAAACTAAAATCACCTATACAGTGAAATTTATTCAAGATCAAATTTCAAATAAGTCTTTGATAGTAGGTGCTCGTTTACCTTCTGTTCGTCAGTTGGCGACACAACTCAATTATTCAATTTCGACGGTTGTGGAAGCCTATGCACGATTAGTAGCAGAAGGCATTTTAGAGTCTCGAAAAGGTTCTGGTTATTATGTATTAGGTAAAATTGAACCGACTCTAAATACTGAAACACCAATTCAATATCAGCGTGAAATTGATCCGCTTTGGATTTCTAGACAATCTTTAGAAGCAAATAAAGACACATTAAAGCCGGGTTGTGGTTGGTTACCAAGTCACTGGATGCCTGAACAAACGATTCGTAAAGCACTCAAGCAAGCTGCAAAATCTGAGCGTATTTTTTTAACCGATTATTCCAAGCCAAATGGACACAATGAACTAAGACAATATATTGCACGGAAAAAAGAACTTTATAATTTAAAAATAAATTTGAATCAGATTCTCATTACCGATTCAGCTACACAATCAATAGATCTTATTTTTAGAAATGTGCTGAAAGCGGGAGATGTTATTTTAATAGATGACCCTTGTTATTTTAATTTTAGAGCATTGATTCAAGCGCATGGACTTAAAGCCGTTGCCATACCGTTTACTGAGCATGGTCCAGATTTAGCAATATTTGAGCAAGCACTAAATCTTCAACCTAAAATTTATCTAACCAATTCAGCAATTCATAATCCCACAGGGGCAATCGTTTCGTTACAAACGATATATCAAATTTCTAAACTTGCAGAAAAATTTAATTTTTTGATCATTGAAGATGATATTTTTGCTGATTTTGAAACAACATCAGCACCACGTTATGCTGCACTAACAGGTTTTAAACAAGTCATTCAAATTG
Source organism: Acinetobacter sp. TY2 (assembly GCF_046269225.1). Lineage (NCBI taxonomy): Bacteria > Pseudomonadati > Pseudomonadota > Gammaproteobacteria > Moraxellales > Moraxellaceae > Acinetobacter > Acinetobacter sp. TY2. Next base: position 86,797 of record NZ_JBJZOR010000002.1, on the reverse strand, counting down.
GTAGTTTTACCAAAACACTTTCAGCCGCTGTCCGCTGTGGATACATCATTTCCGAAGTACAACGCATTGATGCATTGATCGATTTAAGGATTGCAACAAATTTTAGTCATAGCCATTTAAATGCTGAAATTATTTATCAAGCATTAATTGATAGCAGTTATCCCAAGTATTTAGATGGATTGAAAAAACACTTATTAAAAACCATGAATGATACCATTCGGAAGCTTGCAGAATTAGAGATTCATCCTTGGATCATACCGACAGCAGGAATATTTTTGTGGTGCAAACTCCCTGATGGTATTCATGCTACTGATTTATCAAAATTATGTTTAAAATATGATGTGATCTTAGCGCCAGGGAACTCATTTAGCCAAACTGAAAATGCTGGGCAGTTTATGCGATTTAATGTTGCACAATGCATTGATCAAAAAGTATTTGATGTATTAGCTTTGGCACTTTCAGCATTAAAGAACATCGAAATTGGAAAAGAAGATGGTTAATTCTACAATTTTAGACCCATTAGCATTTTATCTAATGCATTAGTCTTCATATTCCACATAATCCCATAAATTAAGTCGAGCTTTTATTTCTTGACGAATATGAGGCAGAAGAGGAAGTAATGTTCCATCAATCCATAGACTGAGCAGTTGGGTGCTAATAGGGCAGTTATTTTCATCAATGATTTGTGCACCTTTGACAACGACTAGGGTTTCATCCACAGTAATAGCTTCTATACCTTTAAATAAAACTTGTAATTCATGACCTGTATCAACAATTTGCCACTCAAGTTCTATTTCAATATTTTGATTCGACTTCAGTACGACTTGACCTTGTAAAATATCATGTTCTTGAATACAGTTATATTCGACACGAACCTTACTTAAAAACCAATGTTGTTCTTTAAGATCATCTAAGGTTTTACGGGGAACTAAAATATTACTGAGATTGAATTGCTGACTTAAATCAAAAAACTGCATGGGGAGAAGAGCTAACTAAAAATAGGGCATTAAGCAAGTTGAGCATAGTAAAACAATAATAAAGCTGAGTAAAATTATTCCTATATATATTGAAAATAAGTATAAATAGTTATTTGCTGGCGATGATAAAACTAGAAGCCAAAAAGGATAAGTTTATGAATATTCAAGATGTACCAAGTCCAATCGACCTCAGAAACCCTCAAGATGCATTAAATTGGGCAAATGAAGCCAATGATAAACGTCCTTGGCGTTATGACTTTTTTGATTATTATGTCAGTTTAATTCAAGAATTAGAACAACAACGAGATCATATTAAAAATACTCTCCCAATCCACGTTTTAGAAATAGGTTCAGGTCCAGGCTTTTTAGCAAAACATCTACTAAGTCATTGTCTAAATATCCACTATAGCGCTGTAGATTTTTCTCAAGCGATGCATGAGCTTTCTAAAAATAAGTTACTTTCTGGCGAGTTAGAGCGAGCAAGTTATGTTATTGCAGATTTTAAAACATCACAATGGCGAGATGAGTTAGCACATTACGACGTCGTGATTATTCATCAAGCATTACATGAGTTAAGACATAAACATCATGCTACTCAATTTCATATTGAAGTTAAAAGCCTACTTAAACCTAATGCAAGTTATTTAGTATGTGATCATATTTTTGCTACTGATGCGATGCAAAATAACGAACTGTATATGTCGAAATATGAACATTTTCAGCGTTTAAAACAAGCTAGCTATCAGCACGTTAATTTAGTTAAAGAGCATCAAGGTTTATGTCTGTTTTTAACAAAGATCTAAATGGTAGGCTAAATTCATAAAAGTACGAACAGTGTAATTTATATGTAATTACATTAACCATTCAATTGGTAAATAAGAAACAGAATACATCATAAAACGTTGGAATTTTGTTGTCTGCGGATCATGGCTGTACGTTTGAATTTTTCCATTTGACTGATGGTCATACCAAATTAATTCACCCCGATCATTGAGTTTTACCTCATAAGCAACTTTGTATTTATGTTCATTGAACAACTGACTAATTTGTTTTTCTAAATCTACTGATTTGACGACTAAACCAACTTCAGTGTTAAGGTGAAATGAACGTGGATCAAGATTAAAGGAGCCAATAAAAACCTGATCATCTTGGCTTATAAATTTCGCGTGTAGACTCGATTTACTTTTACCTTTTTCGGGGATCACATTACCTGTTGCTATTTCGTACCAAGTACGGCGCTTACGTTCAATGTAGGGTTTAAATTCATACAGTTTTATGCCATTTTTGAGCAGATCTTTACGATATTTTTGATAAAATGCATGTACTAATACAACATCATTGGCTACAAATGAATTGGTCAGGACACTAACATCAATATTATTCTTGGAAAGATTGGTTAGATAATTTGTTCCAACTTGAGTAGGTACAAAATAAGCCGCAATCAAATCTAAATTTTTCTTTGGTCGTCCCATTTCTCTTTCAATTTGATACATAATCAATTGCTGATCTTTCGCTTGATCTAAAGTTTTAGCAGGTGAATCCGCGAGGAATTTTGCTTCTGCCCATTGCATCCGATTTTCTTTTAATTGTTGTGCTAGCTGTTTTTGTTCTGCATCCACTTTATCATCTGTAGAGTGATCTTGTTTTTCTAAATCTTTGTATTGCGCTCGAAGTTTGGTTAAATCTTTTTCTGTACCTGTATCAAGCAATTGCTGTGCAGGATAACTCAGTGGATGATACCAAAAATCAGCAAAAACAGTATTTGCATGGTGTACAGCAGTACCTAAAAATAATATATCCATGTCGGTAAATTGAAATGATGAACTTGCATCAAAATATTCACTACTTATATTGCGCCCACCTGTAACTGCAATCGTGCCATCCGCTATAATTAATTTATTGTGCATTCTGCGGTTAATTTTTGCAGCACGTAATAAATAATCTATAACTCTAAAATTTCGATATTTATAAGGATTATAAAATTTGATATGAATATTTGGATGTGCCATTAAAGCTTTTAACTGTGGGTCTAGTTTTGTACCATTTTGATCATCGATTAAGAGCTGAACTTGAACACCACGATCAGCAGCTTTCAACAACTCATATAATACCAATTTACCAATAAAATCATCGGCCCAAATGTAATATTGTAAATCTAAGGTATGACGTGCTTCACGAATTAAATGTATACGTGCAGCAATACTTTGAAAGGCGTCGCTCATAGCAATATAACCAGTTTTTCCAGCATCGACTTGAGCACGTTCTTGCGACGTTTTAATCCATTGTTCAGGATGAGTTTGTGTTTCTTGATGTAGTTTAGATTCTTGATTGCGTGGAAGTGCATAGCCCGTTAATAGCATAATCATCATCGTTACACCGAATATTGAAATAATCTTTACAGATTCATTTTGTGAATTTTTAACAATCATTGGTCTTTTTTTAATCCATGATTAATACAGCATATCATTCCTTTATACCTTGAATCTGTAAAGTAAAAAAGGTTACTGTATTGGCTCTGTTTATGTAATTCAATAAAGGATGTGCTCACGATGAAATCACGTGCTGCAGTGGCATTTGGACCAGGACAACCGCTACAAATTGTAGAGCTTGATGTTGCGCCACCACAAAAAGGTGAAGTACTCATAAAAATCAGCCATACAGGCGTGTGCCATACCGATGCATTTACCTTATCAGGTGATGATCCTGAAGGTGTTTTTCCTGCCGTTCTAGGACATGAAGGCGCAGGTGTCGTTGTTGAAGTTGGCGAAGGTGTGACTTCAGTAAAACCTGGCGATCATGTTATTCCATTATATACGGCAGAATGTGGCGAATGTTTATTCTGCAAATCTGATAAAACCAATTTATGTGTTGCAGTACGCTCAACACAAGGCAAAGGCGTAATGCCTGATGGTACAACTCGTTTTTCTTATAACGGCGAACCTATTTACCATTATATGGGCTGTTCAACATTTAGTGAATATACCGTTGTTGCTGAAGTTTCATTGGCAAAAATTAGTCCTGAAGCTAATCCTGAGCAAGTGTGCTTGCTTGGATGTGGTGTAACGACAGGTTTAGGCGCAGTATCCAATACAGCAAAAGTTCAAGCAGGTGATAGTGTTGCTGTCTTTGGACTGGGCGGTATTGGACTTGCAGTTGTACAAGGTGCACGTAAAGCTAAAGCAGGTCGTATTATTGTCATAGATACAAATGCTGAAAAATTCAAATTAGCTGAAGAATTTGGCGCAACAGACTTCTTAAATCCAAAAGATTATGATCTACCAATTCAGCAAGTGATTGTCGAAATGACTGGTTGGGGCGTAGACCATTCATTTGAATGCATCGGTAATGTCAATGTCATGCGCTCAGCACTTGAATGTGCCCATCGTGGTTGGGGACAATCAGTGATTATTGGTGTTGCAGGATCGGGTCAAGAAATTTCAACTCGTCCGTTCCAATTGGTGACTGGTCGTAAGTGGATGGGAACAGCTTTTGGTGGTGTAAAAGGTCGTACTCAATTACCAAAAATGGTTGAAGAAGCCATGAAAGGTGATATTCAGCTTGAACCTTTTGTTACACATACAATGGGTTTAGAAAAAATCAATGAAGCCTTTGATTTAATGCATGAAGGTAAATCGATTCGCACGGTCATTCATTTTTAAAATTAATTAATTTATAGAAAAATTAATTTAGAGAAAGCTTACAGATCAATATTCGTTAGCTTTCTCATTTACATGATAAGTACATAAAATTTAGATATTTCATACCGATATATTTACTTTTTTTTGTTATGGTATATTTTTTGGATGATGATTCTTATGAAAAAAATTTTATTTTTAGCTGCTCTTTCTTTAGCCGTTTCTGCATGTACTTCTACACCATCGCAGAGTCCAACTACATTATGTATTGCAGATCAAGCAACGCTTTTAATTGGTCAAAATGACTTATCAGAAGCAAAAATTAAGTCACTGACCAAAGCAAGTCATGTACGTAAAGTAGGACCAAATCAACCTGTTACAATGGATTATAGAGAAGATCGCGTGACTGTTGTTGTTGATCCAACAACCAAAAAAATTATTCAAGCATCATGTGGTTAATTCATAATTGGTTTAAACACCTGAATAAATTAAATTTATTCAGGTGTCTGTTTAAAGGCTAATTCAATACATATTCATCAATAATTCCACATTGATCTACAAAAATATCATCATGTGAAACTAAGATGCTTGCACCTTTAAATTGTGAGATTGCTTGTGCAAGTAATGCTTTAGATTCAATATCTAAATGATTTTCAGGTTCATCTAAAAGCAATAAATCAACATTTTGCTGTGCATGGCTGATAGCAAGTAATGCCACTTTTAGTTTTTCACCGCCACTGAGTTGCGCAATTTGAAGTAGAGATTTTTCACGGCGAATGCGTAATTGCCCCAATAAACCACGCCACTCAACCTCAAGAATATTGGGATTAAAGCGTGTTAGGTTTTCTATAACAGTGAGTTCATTATCTAATAAGCTAAAGTTTTGATCTAAATAAATACTTTGTCCAATTTTGAAAATATCTACATTTTGTAAATCGTTTTGAATTATTCCATGCTGATGAATCATTTTTAGTAAAGTCGATTTACCAACACCATTTTTACCCTTCAGATGAAGTTTCTCACCCATATGAACAGCAAATTTTATGCTTAGATCAGGTCGGTAAGGTATTTTGACATCATTAAGTCTTAAAATTTCACCCGATTGAGTAGAGTGAAAATGAAATTCAAATTTTTGAGGCTTAATTTTTTCAAATTGTTTCTGTTTTTCATTTAAATTTTCATAGCTTTCTTCATTTTGACGAACTTGTTGTGCTTTAAGTTTTCCAAAGCTGTGTCCAGCTCGTTCTTTCTTAAAATCTAACAAAACTTTTGCTTGAGAACTTGCTGCTCTTAATTGAATTCCTTTACGTTGTCTTTTCTGTGTTTTCATCAGAGTTTCATGTTGTTGCTGACATTGTAGTTTTAATGTACGTTTTTCCTGTTGAATTGATTGTGTTAAGGCATTCAATTGTAGCTGATATTGCTCAAAGTAATCGTCATAATTCCCAGATACATGCCTTAATCCAAGATCACTTAAAGCAAAAATATGCTGAGCGTGCTGCAACAATTGGCGATCATGACTAATTATACAAACACCACCTTTATGCGTATGAATTGATTCTATTAACCATTGACGAGCAGAGGCATCCAAATGATTACTTGGTTCATCTAAAAGTAAATAATGATCCTGTTTTAAGAATAAACGGCACAATGCTAATTTAGTTTTTTGACCTTCGCTGAGTTGATGCACAGGAAACTCTAAATCTGTCGGTAAATTAGCATTGAGCAAAATGTTTTGCCATTGTTGTGGTAAATCCCAACAATGTTCAACCAAATCATAATCTTCAAAAGTTGCTGTATTATTTTCAATACGTAAAAAAGCATGATGTAAATGCTCAACTCCTAAGGTATGTGCAATTGTATTTGTATTCAAACGCTGTAGTTGAGGTAAATAATCATGTGGTATATTCCATGAAATATTCCCTGAAAAAGCAAATTCTGAATTATTTTGAGCATGTAAAAGCTTAAAAAGAAGTGATTTTCCTAAACCATTGCGACCAATCAATGCCGATATTTGTCCCGAAAATAGTACAAAATTAAGCTGATCAAACATTAATTGAGTTGGAAATTCAAAGCTTAAATTAGAAATTACACAAGCTTGCTGAGTCATAACAATCCCCATAGTTTGAGGACGTGCAAAATGATTTTGTAGGAATATAGTGCTATAAATAAAACGTATATGTTAAAAAAATAAACGAAAATATAGTTATAGAGAAATCTTGCCTAGAGTATGGTCTATTTTACACATCAAAAAAAATTAAAAAATAATGATGAGAAAATGACTTACTTCATTGGCGTTACTCTTTATAAGGAAGGGGCGAGGAATAGATATTGTACAAAAATAACTCAAATTGTCAAATCTAAATAGATCTCTAGTTAACTAAAGATCTATTTAATTTATAAATTTTGTTGTGTTAAGCGACTGTTTTTAACACATCCACAAAAGATGTTGCCACATAGTCAATATTTTTCAAGTTCAAGCCTGCAGCACAAATACGACCGCTACGAAGCAAGTAAATACCGTATTGATCTTTTAAAGTATCAACTTGGTTTGCAGTTAAACCTGTATAACTGAACATACCTTGTTGCTTCACAAGATAGCTAAAATCACGTCCTGGTAATGCAGCTTCAAGTTTTGCTTGCAGTAAAAGACGCATTTGAATAATACGTTCACGCATTTCGTTCAATTCGGCATGCCATTGTGCAGTCAATTCAGGGCTGTTCAAGACAGTATCAACCACTAACGCACCTGTTGTTGGTGGGCTAGAGTAGATACGACGTACAGTTGCTTTAAGTTGACCTAAAACTTTTAATGCAGTTTCTTGATCGTCTGCCACGAACGTTAAGCCACCAACACGCTCGCCATAAATTGAGAAGATTTTTGAAAATGAATTACTAACAATAAAATTCATACCCGATTTGTCGAGCGCACGAATTGCATAAGCATCTTCTTCAAGACCTTGACCAAAACCCTGATAGGCAATATCGAGGAATGGTATTAAATCACGCTCTTTTAATACAGTAATCACGCGATCCCATTGCTCAGCTGTTAAATCCGCGCCTGTTGGGTTGTGACAACAAGGGTGGAGCAAGACAATACCTTTTGCAGGAATAGTCTGTAAATCTGCCAACATTCCTTCAATATCAACACCATTGGTAGATGCATCAAAATAAGTATAAAAATGTGATTTCACGCCTGCGCCATTAAAAATCGCAATGTGATTGTCCCAAGTCGGTTGGCTGACCCAAATATCAGAATCAGGAAAATATTTATTTAAGAAATCTGCACCGACTTTGAGTGCACCTGAACCACCCAAAGTTTGAATCGTCACTGCACGACCATTTTGGCGAGCTTGTGAGTTTTCACCCAATACCAATTGTTGTGTAGAAGCGTTATAAGACTTTGAACCATCCATAGGTAAATAAAGTTTTACCTTTTCATTAAGCGGTTCAATTTTTTTCAATGCTGTTTTAACTGCTTCAAGTTGAGGAACAATCGTGTCCTCATTGTAGTAAAGACCAATACTCAAATTGACTTTATTACTACGCTCATCCTTTCCGAACTCTTCCATAAGAGAAAGAATCGGGTCTCCTGCATAAGCATCTACATGTTGAAACATGGTCAAAGTCCTACAATAATGGTAATGATTAAACGATATTTGTCGTGCTCGATCATATATGTATATCGAAGTCTGACTCAACAGCAGAAATACGAAATTTTCTTATAATTCATTCAACTTTGGTTTATAACAGGCATCATTTTTGCATATTTAGCGTTATTAACGATAAACATGGAGCCAAAGCTCCATGTTGTATAGTTATAGGTTGTAACAATGAATTATGACGATTTCATCGTACTTATCCAATCTATCCCAAAGAAAAGAGTAGAGAAGACCTATCATCTAGAACTCATTTCATTTATTTGCTCGGTTGAACATCAAATTCGAAGGTCCATGTCGATTGACTGGCAGCCTTTGCTGGATCGGCATAGCTAATTTCTTTTAAATGTACACGTGCATAACTTGAACCTTTATTACCACGAATCATCGTTGCATTGTCAATATTGGCTTTGAGCATATGAGGAGCTTGTAAACCATCGGCCTGAGCTGTCTCAATGGTTGGATAATAATTATACCAACCATAATTTAACTTGGCAGGATAAGCCCCTTGGTAAGCAGGATTCAACACAGAAGTAATCGTATTTGAACCCCATTTTGAAACTGTTGCTGTTGTTGTAGCTTTTAAATCTGTTAAGGTCGCTGTAAAAGCATTACTATCCTTAAATTTCTCAGTGATGACTTTACCATCTGCATCATAAAAGCCTGTAGGTTGAGAGGCAACAACACTTCCGACTTGAGCATTTTGTTGGACATTATAGCGGTTGAAAGCTAATTGCCATGACCCCGTGCTTTTGTCACTAATTGTGCCTGTATTTAAGTCAACATATGCCCAACCTTTACTTGCATCAACTGTCAATGTTCGAACATCTTCAGGATTTGCTGTATTGATATAGCGTAAAGAGACATAACCTGAGGTAGAACCTTGATAATAATTGTAAATTTGTACAGCAAATACAGGTTTCTCAACCGTACCAATGACTTTGGTTGAACTATTATCAGTTGTGACTAAATAAGTCTTAAAATTCGGTGACATACGATGATCACCAAATACATCATATTCAAAGAAACTACTTATACCATTTTTACTGTCCATAAATGCATTACTAAATGCATCGACAATCCATGCTTGAGCAGGCAATGCACCTGCTTGAGTTGCATCTTTTTCTTTACTGAGCGTTGCCCATCTTGCATCAAATGGAGAATATAAAGCACCACCTGTTCCTGAGCCACTCACCCCGCTATTGGTAAATAACAATGGCGTTCGTGTACCCATTGCAAATTTCAAATCCCAATCACTGTCATCACAACTGATTTGTGCTTGCATATCAATGTCATAACAATAAGAAGTATTGGATGCAGGTTGAATTTTCCATTCTTTTGCTTTGACTGTAAATAAATCGGTAGAAGCGGGTGGTGTAACATTACCACCGCCTGTATTTGAGTTTGAATTGTCATTTGATGAACCGCCACCACCACATGCAGTTAAAATTAGCCCCAATGTAGTTAATGCCATGACTTTAGAGAGCTGTGTCATGGTTAAAGATGTCGTAAAGCTCGACATTATTGTTTTACTCAAATCAGAACGATTGTTCATGTACTACTTCCTTAGTTTTAAAGCATCTTGTTGAAAAATGGTTGAATTATAAAATTTAAAAATCTTTCTAGATTTCAGACTGATCTAACTGTGATTAATGATTTAAACTTTTTTGCCAATTGAAACGTAGACCCATATAGCTATAACGCCCCGCAATCGGGCGATAATCAAATGCTGCACTAAAATCACGTTGTTCATCAAAGATATTGTCCATACCTGCGAATGCCGTCAGATAAGGCGAAAATTGCCACTCAATTTGACCATCTAAACTGAACCAATCAGGCGAGGTATATTTGTTGGCGCTATCACCAAATTCATCACTTTGGTAACGTGCACGTAAGCTGACATCCAATGCATCCGTGAAGGCATAATCGACACCAAGTCGGGCAATGTGCTCAGGTCGGCGAGTGAGATCTAAATCTGTCGATTTATCTTTAGCTTGTGTATAGGTATAAGCTGCATTGAGGCGTGTTTGTGGGGAAAGTTGCCACTGCGCTGTGGTTTCAATTCCTTTCGTTTCAGCTTGAGCAACATTGCTATAAGAATATTGGGTAATACCATTGATCACGGCGGCATTGTCATAATCTGTTTGAATCAAGTCTTTAATATCATTCCAAAAGAGGTTGATATCTGCATTCCATAGATCATTTTTGACTAGACTTAAACCAAGTTGATAACTGTCTGATTGTTCAGGTTTTAAGTTTGGATTACCAATTACTATATAACCCAAATGACTATGATCAAAAGAATAGAATCGTTCTTTTAAATTCGGAACCCTATAACCTTGTCCATAGCTGAAACGTAGATCGGCAAGTAAGTCATTCTGTTCATAAAAACGATATTTTGTGCTTAATTTAAATGCATTATGATCGCCAAAATCATCATCATTTTGGAAACGCCAACCTATTACAGCGTCTAGCTTATCGCTAAGTTTTAAATCATTTTGTAGATAAAATTCATGACGATCTCGACTGACAGCGCCACCTTGCATTTCAAATTTTCCATTATTGTTCTGTTCGAGTTTTTCTTCATGCCAATCGTAACCCAATTGCCAATTTTGATTACGCCACTTAGGCAAACTCAGTTGTGTGCTGACATGATTATTTTCTTGATTTGAATGGCGTAATGCCGATAAATAACCATCTAAAGTTTGTGTGGATGTAGTGTCATAAGTTTCATGTACACCTTTGATATCGAGCTTTAAATCATCAAGAATATTCCATTGACTGCCTGCGCTAAAACGCTGACGCTCAATATCTTCTACTTTGTATTGCTGTAAATAAAAAGGTGGAACAAAATTTAAACTTCGTTGATGATCTGTTTCTTGGTAATCATTAAAATCTGCCCATAGTAAAAATTGATCAGACGGCTGCCATGCACCGTATAAAGCATATTGTTGACGTTTTTGTTGATCACCTTGCAAAGGGTATAAATCGGGATCTACCGCAAAGCCATCATTTGACAACAGATCAGCACTGACACGCCCTTTGAAACGACCTTGTGCTGCTTCAATATTTATTTTTTCATGGTGATTGTTCGCCGAAGCACTTTTACCGTTGGCATTTTGTTTGCCATAACTGCCTATATCGACTTGACCTGAAATAGATATGCCATCTTTGACTTTTTGGCTAATAATATTAATGACTCCGCCCATGGCAGACGAGCCATATTGTGCCGATGCTGCACCTTTTACTACCTCAATGCGCTCAACACCGTTGATTAAATATTGATCCAAGTCAACCGTGGAACTGGCACTTGCTGCCAGGGGTAGACCATCAATTAAAATAAGAACTTGATCGCTGGTTAAGCCTTGCAATGAAATTTCATAGCCCGATTTTCCATGAATTTCTCTTAATAAAATACCGGGAACATTCTCAAGCGCATCTTTGAGCGTCAGGGCATTGGTACGTTGTAATTCTTTTTGATCAATAATTTCTGTTTTGATCGGGCTGTCCGTCAATTTTTTTTCAGATCGTGTTGCGGTAATCACAATCGGCTGCATTTTTTGATCCGCATTCAATTCCGCCATAGCACTATTTGGGGTACCTAGACCACAACCAATCAGTGCCAAACTTAAGACAGCAAGACGAAATGGAATCGGTTGCGTATTCACAAAAAAACACTTGTTCACGGTGGTTCGCTATTGAAAATATTTATAATTGCAAATGGTAATGATTATCATAATAATTTACAATAGTAATCTGATAGATTTCAGAATACAGAAAATAGCGTTAAAATGCCAATGTAAATGAAATAAATCAGTATCTTAAGACAAGCTTGGAATGTATTTATGAAACAACGTGTGAATTATTTTTTTATGATGTTACTGGCTTTGGGGTGCTCAGTAACTCATGCTGAAATACAAAAAACAACAGTAACCACGGATGCACAGATGGATTTGAAACAAGCATTTTTACAAAAAAGTCTGCATGAAAACCTGACTCAAGAACAGGCACGTCAGGCTATTTTAAAAATGGCAGGTGAATATAAAGTTGATTTTCGTTTTGAAGAATTGTATGCGCTTAAAGCAGGTTATAAATTAAAAGAAAATGATCTATCTGAGGGGCACGAAACCGTTATTGTGCTTGAAAACACCGCCAATAAAGTTTCTTTACAACATATTTTGATTGGTGAAGGGCATGTTGTGAAGCATTGGCGCCAAGATTGGGAATATCAACCAACGCAAATGTGGAGCTATATAGGCAATTATCGTTGGCAAAAAATTGCATTAAAAGCTGAAGAAGCACAGGGCAAATGGTTACAAACCGTTTGGCAAGTGGATGATTCTCCACGCTATGCAGGTTTGGGGTTTTGGGAGAAAAATAATGGCGTAATCTCTTGGACATCTAATGAAACTTATCGTCCATTACCACGACGTGAACATACAACACGTGATGATTACGATGTGATTATTGGTATTAATCGTCAGGCTTTAACTGCAACGGGTTGGGTACATGAACAGGATAATGTCAAATTTGACAGTAAAACTAATACCGTACTTGCACGTGAACTTGGCGTAAACCACTATACTTTAGTTAAAGATTTTGATTTTAAACCAGCTTATGAATATTGGGACAAAAACAAAGACTATTGGGCAACCGTTCGTCAAACTTGGAAACAAGCTTTTGAACAAAATGAAGTACTTGCTTTGAAATTTGCAGGAAAAGATGAAAAAGCACATTACAGCTATTTTAGTGATCAAGCTAAAGCGACAGCAAAGAATAAGGTGGATAATCAAAAGCTTCAAAAACAAGTCAGAACTTTACTCAATCAACAATTGGTTATTGGTCAAGTAAAATAAATGAAACTAAGATTGAAAATGAATTATTTTATTCAGACTTAAATGCCATCATAACCGATGACACAAAATCCTTATGGGATGCTTAGGCATCCCATTTTTATGTTTAAATGTTCTAGATCAACGTTGTAATATTTAGGGAAAATTATGATTGAATAAATAAAAAATTAGCATAATACTCTGCTTCGAAGTAGATCTATATTTTTCAGGGAAACATGTCATGCTACTCAATTTTGAATTTCAAAAAAGCGCTGAGCCACAGTCTAAACCGACAATTGTACTGATCCATGGGCTTTTTGGCAGTTTGAGTAATTTAGGTATGATTGCACGTGTCTTAGAATTGGAATATTCCGTTCTTCAATTGGATGTACGTAACCATGGCAAATCTGCACATGATAAAGACATGAACTATACGGTCATGGCACAAGATGTCATAGAAACATTAGACCATTTAAACATTGAACAATTCTCTGTAATTGGACATTCCATGGGTGGAAAAATTGCCATGAAATTGACTGAACTCGCTCCAAAACGCTTACAAAATTTGATTGTTTTAGATATGTGCCCATTTGCTTATCAAGAAAATCACCACGATTCTATTTTTAAGGCATTATTTGCAGTAGAACAAGCTAACGTAGCAAGCCGTAAAGAAGCTTATGAAATCATGCAAAATTTCTTAAAAGAAGAGATGGTAATCCAATTCTTACTTAAAGGATTTAATAAAGGTCGCTGGTTGTTTAATGTCCAATTTATTTTTGATCATTATGCAGATATTATTGGTTGGCAGGCGCTTAAATTATGGTCAAAACGTACATTATTTATTCGAGGTGGACAATCTCCATATATCTCTAAAGATGAGCATATAGAAGCAATTGATCAACAATTCGATCATGTTGAATTAGAAACAATTGAAAATGCAGGGCATTGGTTACATGCTGAACAACCTGAGCAAGTAATTATCATTATTAAAAATTACTTAAATAAAAATCAATAGTATTAAAAATATTAAAAGCCTAAAATAAACCATATATTTTTAGGCTTTATTTTAAAAGTAAAATGAAAATCAAGATACTGTTTTAATTATTATTTTTAAAAAATGGATTATAATAATGATAACTATGTAAAATTATCTTCATATAACGAACTGATCAATTTCCTTAATATTTAAATAATATAGGTATTTAAAAAGTAATAAAAATATTATCAGGCTATTGCTTGTTAATTGATCTGAAAGTGAGTAAATTAGAGCCATTGATGAGGAATATCAATACATATAAAATGTGATTTATTTCACACTTATAATTTTTTCATATATAATTAGACATAATGAACAAACCGTTTAATTAAACTAAATATTTAACGCGATTAAAAATTACACAGTTGTTTTATTCAGTTTATATTAAATAGTGTGCGGATAATCCAAAGGAAACTATATGCCACGCAGCTACTTGCAAAGTGATTCTATTTTGAATCAGGCCGATACATCTCCGAAAGTCATTATTCCATCTAAAGGACAAATGAGTGATGCCTTACAATTCGCTTTTGACTTATTACCTCATTTAGTTTGGGTAACTGGTGTGTCTACTCGCTATGCAAATAGTGCACTGAAGCAATATATTGGTGTCGAAAATCATCATATCTCTGAAACAGAATGGATGAAATTCATTCATCCAGAAGATGCTGAACATATGTATAACCTTTGGACACATGCACAAAAAACAGGAAAAAAATTCGAAAAAGAATGTCGAATTAAAAACTATCATACTGGTGAGTATGAGTGGTTTCTATTATCAGCACAAAGTATGCAATCCAATATAGCCGACTTCAATTGGATGATTAGCTGTACAAATATTCATGAACGTGCAGTTTTATTACGTGAAACTTCTGACATGTTACGTGCACATACCGACATGCTTGATGTGAGTGTAGATTGTATTAAGATCGTTCGTCCGAATGGCACAGTTTCACATATGAACCGCTCCGGTTGCTTGGCTTTATTGGGTCGAGAACGTGAGAAAAAATTTGGGATGAAATGGTTAGACCTGTTGCCACCCGAAGTACGCAGTAAAGGGCAAAAAGCAATTAACGATGCCATTAAAGGTAAAAATAGTCGTTTTGCTGGTATGAGTGGTATAGGTGAAGGTCGCCAATATTGGGATAATATTCTTACGCCTGTAGTTAATGAGAATGGAGAAACGACAAGTATTTTATGTGTTTCACGTGATGTAACCTTACAAAAAATTGCTGAAAATAAGCTTCGAATTTCTAGCGAAATGGACGAACTTACAGGATTAATGAATAGACGCTCATTCAAGAAAGCTCTGAAAGCATCCATCATGCAATCTCGTGAATTCAAGAAAATCGTGGGTATGATTCTTGTGGATCTGGATCATTTTAAACATATCAATGACACACTTGGTCACTCTGCGGGTGATCACCTTCTTAAAGTTCTCTCAAAACGTTTGATGAATTGTCTTGAAGACAATGCTTATGTGGCTCGTTTGGGTGGTGATGAATTCGCTATTATTATTTCCAACATGACTGATGCGGAAGAAATGCATCAAGTTGCATCAAAAGTTTTAGAACAGCTCGATGCGCCCGTTACTTATCAAGGTAAGCTCATCAATAGCGGAATGAGTATGGGGGGCGCTATTTATCCAACCGATGCTAAAGATGCTTTAGGATTGATGAAATGTGCTGATACCGCACTTAATGACCTTAAAGATCGTGGTCGTGGTGGTTTTCGAAGATTTAGCTATGAAATGTATGAAATTTCTGCATTACGAATCCAACAACTTGATACAGCACGAGAGATTTTACGTAGTAATTTGATTGAACCTTATTATCAGCCCAAAGTACGTTTAGATACACGAGAACTCATTGGTTTTGAGGCTTTATTACGTTGGCATGATGCCGAAGGTGTAGTTCAATTACCATCAACAATTGTTGAAGCATTCAATGACTACGAATTGGCAAGTAAAATCACTGAAACCATGCAAACACGCATTTTCCAAGATATTGCAATGTGGTTAGAGCAAGGCATTGATACTGTTCCAATCTCAATTAACGCTTCACCTGTAGAATTTATGCGAGATAATTACGCTGAAAAGTTATTAAAACGATTAAGTACTTATAATATTCCACATGAATTGGTTGAAATTGAAATTACCGAACATATGTTGGCAGAGCGTGGCTATGAATATGTCATTCGCGCTTTGAAAAAAATGAAAAATGCAGGGGTGCGTATTGCACTAGATGATTTTGGTACAGGGCATTCATCTTTTACCCATCTCAGTGATTATCCTGTAGATTGTTTAAAAATTGATTGTGGTTTTGTCAACCGCATGAATGAAGAAAAGCCGATTAATGCCATTGTTGAAGGTATTGCTAAATTGGGACCAATTCTGTCATTAGATATTATTGCCGAAGGTATTGAAACCGATTTACAACTACAACGTTTACAGGCTGTTGGCTGTAATATGGGGCAGGGTTTCTTATTTAGCCGTGCAATCTGTGCGGATGAAGCCATTTGCATGATGCAAAATCATGCACCGATATAAATACTGAGATAAACATTTTAAATTGCTATAGATATTCGACATGTTACTTATTTTTATTCAATTCTTTTAGAAATAACTTGTCAAATTCACAAACACAGCGTATTGTAACTTTAATGAACATATTTTATTGTGAAGACATAAAATGTTAAAACAACCTTTGATTTTAAACGTATATTATTTTTGGCAATATTTTAAATAGTTGCCTAGACACGTTCGGGCACAATTTAGTTGCCCATCAAAGTTTACACCTGATCGGCAACGATCAGGTTTTTTTATGCTTTACATTTAGCAATTTTCGGAGATTCCAATGAACACTTTTACTTATACATATTTTAGCAACTTTTCTTGGTCAAACTTTTTTCAGGTTATTTCTGAAAATCTACAAACGCATAGACATCAAACGCTCAAATAAAAGATCGGACTGATAGAGATAGTCCAAAGGAATAGACCAATGAAAATGCTTAATCAAACCCCAATACAAGATACAGTACACAGTAATAATGAAACTTTACTGAGCTTACCACATCAATTAAAACAACAATTTCAATTATCAGAAATATTAACAAAGCAAGTAAACACACACCGTCAAACCATTGAAAATATTTTAAATGGTACAGATCCACGTCTCATGGTAATTACGGGTCCATGCTCAATCCATGATCCTATTGCTGCACTCGAATACGCTAAAAAACTAAAAAAAATCCAGACACAAGTTCAAGATCAAATTTTTATTGTGATGCGAACTTATATTGAAAAACCACGTACAACTGTCGGTTGGAAAGGCTTTTTATACGATCCTTTACTTGATGGTTCAGGCAATATGCAACTTGGGCTAGAGCGTTCTCGTGAACTTTTTTTACAAATTATAGAAATGGGCTTACCCATTGCCACTGAAATTTTAAGCCCAATGGCAACGGCTTATTTTGATGATTTACTCAGTTGGGGCGCAATTGGCGCGCGTACCAGTGAGTCACAAATTCATCGTGAGATTTCAAGCCAAATGCCATTCAGTATTGGCTTCAAAAATGGTACAGATGGTTCAATTCAGATTGCATTGGATGCCATTCAGTCAGCAGCACATCCACATCAGTTTTTAGGGATGAGCCAACAAGGTTTGCCTGCGATTTTACATTCGCAAGGCAATCCAAAACCGCATTTAATTTTACGTGGTTCAAATACAGGCACCAATTATCAATTGGCTGAAATTGAAAAAATACGTACAAAGCAACATGATTTACCTGCATTGGTGATTGATTGTAGTCATGGCAATAGCCGTAAAAACCCAATGCTACAGCCTGAAATTCTTGAACAAATTATTCGTGAGAGAGATTTAACTCAAGTTCGTGGGGTAATGTTAGAAAGCTATTTAGTCGATGGTCAGCAAAAAATTAGCGATCATATGACTTATGGTCAATCTGTTACAGATGGTTGTTTAAGTTGGAATAAAACTGAACATTTGCTGCTAAAAGTTGCACAGCAGTTAGAAAATATACAATTAAAACTTTCAGCGTAGATGTTGATTCAAAAATAGGAAGATCATCTCAGGATGATCTTTTTTGTTTTTATTTACATATTTTGATTTCTTTGAGATTTAAAACTCATTTTTTTATTTTTTATTTTTTATTTAGGTATTTAAATATATATCTTTTAAATCAATGCAATATAAAATTATAAAAATGCTCAGTATCAAAGATACGTGCATAAACTTTATAAAAATAGTGAAAATTTAAGGTCTGTGGATAATATGTTTACTGAAGAATTATTGGATGAAGCACGGCGCTTTATGTTCCATATGTTAACAAAAGTGGTCGAATACGGTGGTTCTGATTTATTTATCTCTGCTGATTTTCCACCAAGTATTAAGCATCAAGGCTTGATGAAACCCATTGGACAACAGGCATTAACCTCAGATAAAACACGTTTATTTGCCTATAGTTTAATGAATGAACGCCAGCGTAAAGAGTTTGAACAAGAATTAGAATGCAACTTCGCAATTTCAGTACCTAATGTTTCTCGCTATCGAGTGAATGTATTTCAACAACAACTACAAGTGGGTATGGTCATTCGTACGATTACCGCTGAAATTCCTAACTTTACCAAGCTGAAATTACCACCATCGCTGAAAAATGTGATTATGGAAAAACGTGGTTTAATTTTAGTGGTCGGTGGGACAGGTTCAGGTAAATCGACTTCTCTTGCAGCAATGATTGATCATCGGAATGAAAATTCAGCAGGGCATATAATTACGGTTGAAGACCCTGTTGAATATGTACATAAACATAAAAAATCGATGGTAACGCATCGTGAAGTAGGTGTAGATAGCCATTCTTGGCACAGTGCATTAAAAAATACCTTACGTCAGGCACCCGATGTGATTTTGATTGGTGAAATTCGTGATACAGAAACTATGGAGCATGCCATAGCCTTTGCTGAAACTGGACATTTATGTTTAGGTACATTGCATGCCAATAATGCGAATCAAACACTTGATCGTATTATTAACTTTTTTCCTGAAGAACGTCGTAATCAACTATTGATGGATTTATCTTCAAATATGAAAGCGATTATTTCTCAACGTTTAGTTCGTACACAAGATGGCCAAGGGCGTCGAGCTGCTGTTGAAATTATGTTGAATACACCTTTGATGGCTGAAAATATTCTCAAAGGACAATTTTATACCTTAAAAGAAATTATGACCAAATCTCGTGAATTAGGCATGCAAACTTTCGATCAAGCCTTATTTGATTTATATGATGAAGGCTCCATTTCATACGATGAAGCAATGCGAAATTCGGATTCTGTTAATGAATTACGTTTAAAAATAAAATTAGAATCAAGACGCAAAGAAGGTACAGCACCTCAACATACAACATCGCTCAATATGGTACAGGAGGCAGTCACATCGCCTGAAGAAGCATCGGAAGTTGTAGAAACTTAATACTTTCTATATATGTAGAAATTAAAAAAATCAGCCATTCGGCTGATTTTTTTATGATTTATTAATCTGAAATAGATTATAAACCTGCTTCATATTCAGTACTGCTCAGTAATTTTTCGACATCTGCCATATTGTAAGGCTTGATTTTATAAATCCAACCTTTGCCATACGGTGCATCATTGACAAAATCAGGATCATCTTCAAGTTCAGTATTCACTTCAACCACAACACCTGAAACAGGCGCATGAATATCAGAAGCCGTTTTTACAGACTCCACAACACCCGCTTGTTGACCTGCAGTGAGTTGAGTCCCCACTTCAGGTGCTTCAACGTAAACTAAATCGCCCAATGCATCTTGTGCATGGTCAGAAATACCAGTAATGACAAGATCACCTTCAATTTTCACCCATTCATGGGTAGTTGCATATTTAAGGTCTGAAGGATGGTTCATGGTAACTCCCTAAAAGTAATCTATTATTTTTGCAAAATGTTATACCGCTTTTTGACTAAAAATAAAAGTATTTCAAAACACTGAGTTTATTGGTCTTGCTTATAAGTAAGGGTCTTTCCGCCAATTGCTTGGGCTACGACCGCTCCACCTTTTAAATGCTCGGCTAAAATTGGCGACATCCGAATAACCGAGTTCATCGGCAATTTGTTCAAGTGAATAATCTGTACGTGATAATAATGACGTTGCATGACGATAACGTACTTCATCAACTAGTGTGGAAAATGATGTATTTTCAGCAGCGAGTTGACGTTTCAGTGTCCGATCAGACATATGTAGAAGTTCTGCGACGCTTTCAATACTTAAATAATGCTGTTCAGAATTGGTTAGAATATCACGGACACGCATAGCGAGGCGACGGCGTTCACCCAAAGCAGAAAGCTCTGCTTCACATTGATTAATTGCAATTTGGCTCGCAATGGGATCAGCATTGACCATTTTTAAGCCTAAATATTTTTTATCAAAACTTGCCAATAAATGCGGCTGTGAAAAGCGCATGTTGTACTGATCTTGAAATTTTGAATTGTATTTTTCAAAACCTTCAGGCATTGGAAAATCAAAATCAATATCACCTTCCAAATGATTAATGCCCGTCAGTGCCTTTGCCATGGTCATAATACCAAAGGTGAGTCCCATGACAATTTCGGTTCTTAAAGGTTCAATTTCAATATCGCACTGCAATTGTAATGTCGCTTTTTCACCAAAAGTCGAAAAATATAGCTGTAAAAATGGCATACGGAGCTGGATAAAACGGTTTGCCAAAACCAAAGCATCGGTAATATCATTGGCAGTCATAATGGCATAGCCGATAAAACCATGAATTGAAATACGCATTTGCGTACCTAAATGATAGCCTAAAGTACTTTCACCAGTCATTTTTAAGGCATGTTTGACAAGTTCATTGGCAACAGGTGTTGGAATACGGTAGTCAGGTTCAGCAAGTTGTTCACTGGTAAAGTGAAAAGGTGCAAATAAACTCTCCGCGCTATAGCCCCATCGAGAAACAATATCGAGCAATAAAAGTCCATAAACACCCGGAATTCCATGGTTCTGACGATTTGACATTGTTTTCATTTGCGATCCGTGCTCTCACATTTTATGTGTGTTGGCTGAGTTTTATCTTGTCATAAAAAATGTCAGCAATATAGATAAATTGTCCGACATAGCCCTTTGACTTTATTCAATGTCTCGTCTAAATACAACAATTTTGGTAGTGGAAATGAGTAAAACATCATCATGCTGATTTTTCGCTTGTGTTACATAGCTCACCATCGCACGGTCATGTTTAGTTCGAGAGGGAGTAATCGATACAATTTCAACTTCAACGTGAATATGATCACCTGGTCGAGTTGGTTTAGGCCAACGTAAACTTGACTCAGAACCAATTAAACCCTTAGCGATAGGAAAGCATTCTGTCCATAAACGCATGGTCACCGCAGCAGTGTGCCATCCACTAGCAGCAATGCCTTGAAAAATAAGATGGTCTTTGGCTTTTTCAACATCAGTATGGAAGACTTGCGGATCAAATTTTTGTGCAAATTCTAAAATTTCCTCTAAAGTCATTTCATAAGAACGACTTTTAAAATGATCACCTACATTTAAATCTTCTAAATACAACATTTATTCCGCTTCCTCTGCTTTCGGTTTTTCTTGTTCCACTAAAAACTCACCTGTTTGGCGTTGCCACAGTTGAGCATAAATTCCATTTTGTGCAATCAGTTCTTCATGCGTGCCTTGTTCCGCAATATGTCCTTGATCCAAGACAATTAAACGATCCATTTGAGCAATAGTTGATAGTCGATGTGCAATGGCAATGACCGTTTTATCTTGCATTAAATCATCTAGGCTTGATTGAATGGCTGCTTCAACCTCAGAATCAAGCGCACTCGTTGCTTCATCTAAAATTAAAATAGGTGCATCTTTTAAAAATACACGAGCAATGGCAATCCGTTGGCGTTGTCCACCAGAAAGTTTTACACCACGTTCACCGACATAAGCGTCATAGCCATGTTGACCTCGGAGATCGCTTAATTGTGGAATAAATTCATCTGCTTTGGCTTTACGCACAGCAGCATACATGTCTTCATCTGTTGCATCAGGACGACCATATTTAATATTTTCAGCAACAGAGCGATGCAATAGGGAAGTGTCCTGAGTTACCATCGCAATATTTTTTCTTAAACTGTCCTGTGTAACATTTTGAATATTTTGATCATCAATGCAAATACGACCTTGGTTAATGGTGTAGAAGTTTAGAAGTAGTTGAATCAGAGTTGATTTTCCTGCGCCTGAACGTCCAACAATACCAATTTTTTCACCTGCTTTAATTTCTAAATTAAATTGATCAATGACTTTCTTTTCGTTATAGGCAAAGCTGACATCTTTAAATTCAATTTTACCTTGCGTGATTTGCAATGGTTTGGCATCGGGTGCATCTTGGATGTTAATAGATTTACCCATGGTCATCATACCATCTTGAATTGTTCCAACATTTTCAAATAGGGCAGAGGTTTGCCACATCATAAATGCAGCCATACTATTGAGTTTTAAAATCATAGCAGTCGTTGCAGCAATGACACCAATAGCGGCTTGACCATTTAACCAAAGCCAAACGGCTGTACCCAATACACCAAAGAAAAGAACGGCTGTAAGTAGATTAATGCAAATTTCATACATTGAGCCTAAACGCATTTGTTTAAACACAGTGATCATAAAGGTCTGCATGGATTCTTTAGCATATTTGCTTTCACGACCGGCATGTGCAAAGAGTTTTACAGTTTGAATGTTGGTATAGGCATCGGTTACACGTCCAGTCATCACCGCTCGTGCATCGGCTTGTTGTTTAGAAATTCTACCTAGACGTGGAATAAAAAAACATGCTGCGCCAATAAAAAGCGCCAACCAAAGCATTAAAGGTAGTAATAAAAGTGGAGAAATATTACCAAGAACAACACTAATGGTAATAAAGTAAATAATGACATAGGTCAGCATATCACCCAAAATCACCCAAAACTCACGTACAGCAAGAGAAGTTTGCATGACTTTGGCAGATAAACGCCCAGCAAAATCGCTATGGAAAAAATCAAGACTTTGTTGCAAAAGTAAATTATGAAAGCGCCAACGCAAACGCATTGGGAAACTGCTGTATAAAATCTGATGACGTACAATAGATTGTATACTTGAAAATATAATATTTCCGAGTAAGAAAAAGCTCAAAATCATCAAATTACTTTTATGATTGGTAATAAAGGTTTCAGGTGTAGAACTCGTTAACCAGTCAACCAAATGACCAATCTGTGCAAAAAAGATCGCTTCAAAACTTGCTGTTGCTGCTGTAAGTAAAATTAACATTAGCAAATAACGTCGAACGCCATAGGCTGCTTGCCAAACAAAAGCAAAAAATGTTTTTGGCAATGGTTCATTTAAGCCTTTTTCGGGATAAGGATCGACCAGACGTTCAAACCATTGCAGCATATCACCCTCGGGTATTTTGAATAGAGATTATGAAAAACAAACAGATATATCGATAAAAAACGATAATAGAGATGATTTTAACTTATTTCGGGAAAAAAGTACGCCAATCACCCGAATTAAATCTTAAATTTAACTCGATAGTGTTACAGCAAGGCATTTTTTGAAAATAAAAAATTTGAAAATAAAAAATCCCTGACACAAGGGGAGGGATTTTTATGTAGTGACTTAAAATGAAAGGTAATTTACCACATCAAATCATCAGGAATGACATAAGCTGCATACGGATCTTCTTCATCCGTGACATCATTGTTGGTTGTACTTGCATTACTTACAATAATAAAGCCAAGCATTTTTTCATTAATACGATCAGCCAAAGCTTTCGGTAAAAATGCATAAGATTCTTGATCTTTTGCAATCACCAAACTACCCGATACCAAAGCATTATAAATTTGTTGATTAATATAAAGCTTTTTAACTTTAGCATCATCAATAAATTGATAAACGTTGTCACCATCAGTATCTCTAATTTTATGTTGACCAATCATTTGAATCACAGCCGCTTTCAATGCTTTTTCATCTAAAGCACGCTGTTTTTCTTCATTCAGCGCCTGATCACGTGCAACTTTTTCTTGCTGATCTTTGGCAATTTTTGCTTGTAATTCAGCTTCAGTGCCTTGACCTGTACGTTGCTCATGCTGTGCTTGTTTGCTGAGTTTTTTTGCTTTTTTATTATCGACTAACCCAGCTTTCAATAATTGAGCCTGCAAAGCGTTCTTTACCATGACTACGATCCATTACTTTTGACAATGTAAAAATTTATACGAAATAATGCCATAAACAATGCACAGTGTCAGGCTGAGCATTGCAGGAATCAAAAACGCATGTAATTGTAAATAAGGATGGGCAATGCATGCAATCACACCGCCCAAGATAAATCCAATTAAGATTAAAAGATGTAAAATAATTTTACGAATATCGGTTTTTAAGCCTTTTAAATGATAACCAAATGCTAAACCAAGATCTGTTAAAACGCCCGATAAATGCGTGGTGCGAATAATTACACCTTGATAATGACTCACCATCGCATTTTGTACACCCATTGCAACACATGCCCAAAGCAAAGCATAACGTGGAAAATAAGGGATAAACGACCAACATAACAGAATGAAAATAGTGACTAAAATCAGTGGAATACCATAACGCCGACCAAGCTGAAAATGGCTATTTCCGAGAATAAAACCACTATAGCTTGCACCAATCATATAGCTAAGAATAACTAACGATAAATAGACCAGTTGCGAAGATTGCCCTGAAACGAGCGCTTGAGAAAGCAGGCTAGCATTGCCTGTCATATGGGATACAGATTGATGTAATACAGTAATCAATCCTAAAACATTAATCATGCCCGCATTGATTGCGAGCATGAAAGCACCAAATTGAATCCAGTTGGGTAAACGTTGAAATGGCATTGCGATATTTTTACTTTAATCTTCAATGCCTTCCAATATCGCTTATTTTCTAGATAAATCAACTGCTGCGGTAAATAAAACATCTGTAGATGAGTTAAGTGCTGTTTCAGTTGAGTCTTGTAATACCGAAATTACCATACCAATTGCAACGACTTGCATCGCAACGGTAGAGTCGATACCGAACAGACCACAGGCAACAGGAATCAATAATAATGAGCCACCCGCAACACCAGAAGCACCACACGCCGTCACAACAGCCACCACAGATAAAATAATCATGGTTACAAGGCTCACTTCAATATGTAATGTATTGACAGCAGCCAAAGTTAAAACAGTAATGGTTACTGCAGCACCAGCCATATTAATGGTCGCACCTAAAGGAATCGCAACACTTGCAGTCGATTCAGTCACACCTAAACGTTTTGCTAAATCAAGATTCACAGGAATATTAGCCGCTGAACTTCGGGTGAAAAATGCGGTAATACCACTTTCCTTTAAGCATTTTATGACCAAAGGATACGGGTTTTTACGCATGACTACACCAACAATAATCGGGTTAATCACCAATGCTACAAAGAGCATTGTTCCAACCAAAACAGCAAGTAAATGTGCATAATTTTCAAGTGTTTCAAGACCAGCTTGTGCAAATGTTGCAACTACAAGACCAAAAATACCCAAAGGAGCAAAATTAATGACAATACGAATAATTGAATTTACGGCATGCGAGATGTCAGTAATAACTGCTCGTGTCACGTCTGAACCATGACGTAATGCAGCACCTAGACCCACAGCCCATGCCAAAATACCAATGAAGTTTGCTTCATGCAATGCTGTAATTGGATTAGTAATAAAGCTCAGCAATAAGTTTTTCATTACTTCAGCAATACTTCCCGGAGGTTGCATCTGAGTTTCAGGATTGATTGTTAAGAACAAAGTACTTGGGAATAAAACACTTGCAACGACAGCACTAAATGCCGCCAACAACATCCCTATGCCATACAAACCTAAAATAGGTTTTAAGTTACTTGCGCCTTCACCCACTTTAAAATTAGCAATAGATGCAAGTACCAAGACAAACACCAAGATCGGTGCAACCGACTTCAATGCCTTAATAAACAAATCACCCAACAAGCTTACATATGGAGCAGCTTGTGGAAATAAAGTCGCAACCAAACCACCCAAAGCGATAGCAATAATGATGCGAGAAACCAGACTTAACCGAGCCAGGGCTGAGAACATAACTGAGCCTTACCAAGTGCACATTGCACAAATCAAGAAAACAAGCGGAGTATTTTATACTGAAAATACATTTATCAGATACATTTATTAACCATATAAAATATCATATTCAATTAAAACGAATTTTTTTCGAATTTAAATATATGAATATACATGAATTTATAGACCAATCTTAAAATTAAGTAGAAATTTGGGCTTCTGTCTGATGTAAAGTCTGCATTGCTTGGTAATGAGTAAGAAATACTTTTCCACTTAAATCGTGGGTAAGTTTAGAGCGGTTGAGACGATCCATCACAGGACCTTTGACTTCAGACAAATGTAACTGAATCCCTAATTTATCTAATTCTTGATTAATTTCTTCTAAAGTTTCAAGTGCACTCAAATCAATACTACTAATGCTTGTACAATTCAAAACGACATGCTTGAGCTGTGTATTTTGACTAATTTCAGCAATAATAAATTCTTTTAAAGAGTTGGCATTTAAGAAACTTAAGCTTTCATCAATACGAACCGACACAATACTGGGTAAAGTAATCACTTGATGACGACTGATATTACGAAAATGTTCTGTACCTTGAATTTGCCCAATCACTGCTATATGCGGACGACTAATACGCCATAAAAGTAGAATAAAAGTCGAGAAAACCCCAATCATCAAACCAGTAGAAATATCTAAAAATAAAACACCAAAGAAAGTGACCCACATGGCAATACCATCGGCTTTCGAATATTTCCATGTCTCAATAAAAGGTCTGAAATCGACAAGCTTCCAAATAGAAACGATGATGGTTGCACTTAAAATTGCAAGCGGTAATTCACGGAAAGCATTAGTGAAATACATGCTCACAACAACAATGAATAACGATGATAAAACGCCTGCCATAGGTGTTTTTGCACCCGCATCGGCATTGACCACAGTGCGTGATAAACTCCCTGTAACAGGAAATGATGAGGATAAACCTGCACCAATATTGGCAAGACCAAGAGCAATAAGTTCCTGATTACTATTTAGTTTGCTGCGTTGTTGAAATGCTGTTGCCTGAGCAATAGAAATAGATTCAACAAAACTCACCATCGCAATCATTGCAGCACCAGGAAGTAGCTTAATAACAAGTTCCCAACTCCAAAATGGCATACTTAAAGGTGGAAAACCTGATGGAATTTCCCCCACAGTTTTGATGCCGTAGTCTTCTAAATGTAGAAAATGCACCATCAAAATTGAAATAAGAACTAAAAGTAAGGGGAGGGCTTTCATCCAAAAGGACAGGGTATGTTTACTAATGATTTTTTGAATAGCTGTAATTTGAGTAATTTTGGGTAACATGACCAAAAACAAAATCGCACTTAAGCCTAAAATCATTGTTGGAGTTTGAATGTAAGGGAAATATTGCCAAGCACTGACTAGAAATTCAGAAATATTATTGGTCAGTAATGGTACATCAAACAGATATTTAACCTGACTCAACGCAATGAGTACGGCAGAAGCAATGATAAAGCTTTTAATGACGGGATGGCTAATTAAACGAATCAAAAATCCGAAACGAAATAAGCCCAAAATAAAGGAAATAATACCAACCAATAATGCCAATAAACACGCTGCTTGAATATATACAGGGGAACCTGCCTCAAACATCGGATTCAATGTAGCAAAAGTCATCATTGAAATCAGGGCAACAGGTCCAATAGACAGGGTTGAACTTCCGCCAATCAATGCATAAATGATCATAGGAATAATGCTAGCGTACAATCCAGTTATTGGCGGTAAACCTGCGACCATTGCATATGCCATACCTTGCGGAACAAGCATTGCAATAACAATGAGTGCTGAAAGTAAATCTGATTTAAATTTTGATGAGCTGTAGTCCTGTAACCATCGCCATGCAGGAAACCAACGGGCGATGTTTGATGCGGATTTTGACATAAAAGGTTCTTTATCACATTTACATATATATTATGCATGAAAAGTGATAAAAAGACAGGCAAATTGCGAATGTTTACTTATGATATTTTTTTAGATTTTATTCATTTTGGGCAATATAAGTCATAAAGCTGATTGAGTACTAAAACAAGTTTTTCATCTTTAATCGAGTAAAAAATTTGTTTCCCATCACGTCGCGTATTCACAACATCACTTTTACGTAGCATCATTAATTGTTGCGAGAGTGTTGGTTGTGTAATATGGGTTAATTGTTCAATTTGCGAAACGTTAAGTTCTTCATAAGCCAAATGACATAAAATGAGTAATCGATCAGTATTTCCTAATGATTTTAAAATAGTAACGACTGAATCCGCTGCATTACGCATTGCCTCAATTTTTAGATTCTGACTCATTAAAATTTCCAAAGTGATCAACAACGATAAGTATAACGTGATTGTAAATAAAAGATAAAATTAATCTGTTATAAATTAGATATTATGACTAATTGATTTAACACAGCATTAATTATGCCTATAGAGCAAATCAATTTGTAGAGTCACAAACAAAGTTTGGTGCTCAAATGCAGATTTACAGTGTTAATCCAATTCCCAAGAAAAATCCTTAACAACCAAATACATAATTATACCAATTTCGCATAATGTATATTATGTTAAATAGGATATCTAAGACTGTAGCCTACACAACACTGTTGTAGCTACAGATCAGCACCGTGAATCTTGGAATTATATTCACGGTGCTGACTATCCTAATGAACATAATATTCGTTATGCAAAATCCTGCGCTATCTAAGTCGGTCGATGTGATGATCTAATTTTATAAATAATAATTTGAGTTGGTCTATTTCTTCAAAGTTGTTTGTCTGTAGATCACGAACATGGTCTAAGTACTTCTCCAGTGATTCACGTATAAAAATAAAATATAGTTCAAATAACTATCTGTAATGGCTTCAATAATTAGCTTTGTACTATCTTTTTCATGATTTGGGCACAGTAACGAATAGGTTTTTATTGAAATAAAGCTTGGAATTGCAAAAATAATGAATAGAACAAGCTTACTAGATTCAAAGATTTCCAATAATCCCCTATATTAAAGATAAAAACTGACTTTATTAGAATTTATAATAGTCATTAAAACGTGATTATTTGGATCATCTATCATATTTTGTAAATCGCTTTGTGATACTTCATCCAAAGTACTATGTCTTGTCGATACATGGTTAGGATGAGAATGCCAATCACGGATATAGTGAACAATATAGATTACTTAGGCTAATTTAACCTAAACAAAATCGTGTGACTATCACTCATTGTTTTAGATCAACTTTTTTTGAACGGTCAGCCGATAAAACGAATTATTCTCGTGAGATATGTGAGCATGTTCTTTACCCCTAAACTTCTTGATGAAGTCGAAGCCACTTAATTATATTTATGTAATGCTTTTCTTGAAAAACGTGAGTGTTTGATGGCTGATTGGGAAATATTTTGTAATTTGTGTGATTAATATAAATAAATGGCATAAAAAAACTGTACCTAATTGAAATAAATTTCTATAAATTAGCCACTTATAATATTACAATTGAAAGTTACCAATACGTTCAGCACACATCTGTAGAATTTATATCCAAATTGTAACTCAAATTTGAGAGATCTTATTTTTAAAGGATTGTGTAACAAAGCCGATATAATGAGCAAAAATATGAGTAAGTTTATCCCTATCAGAAGCATTAAAATCTATGGTAAAAGCGAATCCTTAGCTTAATTTTTGTTTCTATAAGTCTTGAACGAGGATAGTCCCTATTTTTGTTTTTAAATTAGAATCTTACCAAGTTT
The DNA here is from genome assembly GCF_046269225.1 of Acinetobacter sp. TY2. Classification (NCBI taxonomy): domain Bacteria; kingdom Pseudomonadati; phylum Pseudomonadota; class Gammaproteobacteria; order Moraxellales; family Moraxellaceae; genus Acinetobacter; species Acinetobacter sp. TY2. Next base: position 56,717 of record NZ_JBJZOR010000002.1, on the reverse strand, counting down.
TTTATTTTCCTGTATTTAATTATTAAAAATAAAATATATATTTCAAATATTTATTGTATAAGACCCGATTAAACCATGCACTTTAGTATATTATGGCAAATCCCATCAGCGCTGAAGGATAAACTCGATGGAAATAGATGAAGAACTCACACTAAAAAAAATTCAAATTTTTTTAGCTTTTATGCGATTACGCATAAAAACAATATAGTAGGTCCCATTAAGCAGCCTAAACCTGTGTGGAAAGTTGCAGTTAATGCACCATAAGGTACTAAACGACGATCTGTTGCAGCTAATCCTGCTGATACACCACTTACCGTTCCAGCTAATCCACCAAAAATCATAGCTGAACGTGGATTATCTAAGCCCATAAATTTTGCAGTCATAGGTGTAGAGACCATAACACAAATCGCTTTTACTAAACCTGTTGCAATAGATAAAGCCATAACTTCTGAACTTGCTCCAATTGCGGCACCTGTAACTGGTCCAACAATATAGGTTACTGCGCCTGCACCAATGGTGGTAATGCTGACTGCATCGCGATAACCAAAAATCCAAGCAAAGATACAACCGACAATGAAAGGAAAAATAGTTCCTAAGAAGAGTGCCAACACACCAATAAAGCCCGCTTTTTTCGCTTCAGTTGCTTGTACTTCAAATGCTGTTGCTACGATAGCAAAATCACGTAGCATCGCTCCACCCATCAAGCCAACCCCTGTAAACAAAGCAATGTCTGTAATGCCCTTTTGGCCACCTGTTACACTTCCGCCGATGTAAGCTAATATTAAACCAATTACAATTGCAATTGCAGAAGCATGCACACGACCTTTGGTTAAATATTTTGACAGCTTGGTTGAAAGCCACATTATTAAAGCAATCAAAGCAAACGCTGTCACTAAACCCAAATGGGTTAAACCATCTAACATTAAATCAAACATGGGCTTTATCTCCTACTTTAACTGTATTGAACTCATCTTCATCTGGTAAAGGTTCGCCTTTTTTATAACGACTTAAACCAGCAATCGTAAGAGTACATACAGCCACTGTAGTAATAGCCGCGAATATCGCCATATGACCACTTGATACCGCAGAAATCACATTTTGTTGTGCTGCCATTGCAACCACAATTGGAATATACATAGTGCCCCAAAACACCACACCCATTTCCGTTTCCGCAGTCATGAAGCCACGTTTATCCATCCAGATTCGAATAAAAATAAGTAAAATCATGGCAATACCAACACCACCAACATTTGATTTCACACCAAACAATACACCTAACATGTCACCCACCACTACACCTACAAGTGTACATAGTGCGAGTAAACCAACGCCGTAAATAATCATGGTAATTCCCTCATTTTCCTTGGGTTATTCCAGTTTCAATTGTCCTTAATATCAATGTTCAATCAGCAATTATTGCCTGTTGACGCATTGCAACTATCAGACTGTCTCTGCGAGTTGTTTGAAATGACAAAACGCTACCTTCTTTAAAAACTTTTCTTGCTAGTCCAGTTAAAACTGAACCTGGTAAACCTTCGATTTGTAACCTTACACCTCGTTCCCACGCCACTTGAACTGTGCTTTCCCAATCAATGGTTCGACACATGTTAAAAATTAAATCTTGTTTAATTTGTTCTGTTGCATGTACTAATCGTGCGGATGTACCACTTAAATACTTAAACTTTGCTGGATATAAAGCAATATTCTCCATCGCCTGAACCAACTGTTGTGCCTGTTCATCCAATAATTCGCAATGTGATGGCACACTAACATTTAATTTTTTAGCAATCGCTCCCTGATTTTTTGCAATCTCCACGACCTGCTCCATTGCTTGTTCTGAACCAGAAATCACAATTTGGTTAGCCGCATTTAAATTTGCGATATAGACCTTCCCTACTTTTTGATAGACCTCGGTAACCCATGTAATCACTTGCGACTTATCGGCATTCATAATTGCAGTCATTCCGTAGCCAAAAGGATAAGCCTTTTGCATAAGCTGACCGCGTAATGACACTAATTTCAAACCATCCTCAAAACTGTAAACACCCGCCACTGCTGCTGCTGTCCATGCCCCAATCGATAAACCTGCGACATAATCAGGTTGAACCGCTGCATCAAGTAAAATTGCAGAACTGATATATCCCGCCAAATATAAGCACAGTTGTACAGCTTCAGTTGAAGCGAGGGCTTCGGGTTGATCTAAGGTCAGTACATCACGCTGCAAAGCCACAGAAGCACGCTCTAAATAATGTCGTACTAAAGGATGCTCAGGTAAGTCATGAAGCATATTAACTTTTTGAGCACCCTGTCCTGGATATACCCACATCGTGCTCATATAAATTCCTTTTCCTGCCAAGGGTTTTCGACTAATACCGCAGCATGGCTAGATTTAAGCAAAATTTTACTTGAACCTGTTGCCCATTCCTTCAATGCCACACCACCTTGTGGCGTTTGTAACTGCACATCCAACTTTTCTGTCGTTTCTTCCAATTGAATCAACATCTGATGCGCAAGCTGCTTATCCAAATAATTTGGCATTCGCATGATTAAATCAATATCACTCTGTGCATGTACAGTTTGAATACCTGTAGCAAGCTCAAAACCAACACTGCCTGTGTAGCCCCATTGCACTGCAAAGCGATTCAGAACTTTTGAAATACTGACTAAGCGCTGTTGCAAATGTGGAAATTGACATAAATCAACATTCACTAACTGCTCTGGACTCACACAACGTATAACTGCAGATTTTTGCATCTGTGTGGCATAACGCTGATGGCGCGCACTGCCACGTATGCCGACTGCAACCATCGATGGATCTGTGATGGCCCGCCTAACCACGACTGGATGTCCAGCTTGCAGGGCTTCTATTGCCCATGCAGGTGCTGAATTTTCCAGTGTTTGAGTGGTCAGGCCCCATAACAAATCATGGGGTTGCAGGGCTTCCATGCTGTTACCAATCCGCAGCCAAGCGATCACGAACCAATTTGGATGCTTGTCGATTTACACCATGTAAACGATTTTCTAGTCCAACAGAACCTTGTTGTTGCACATCAACAATTGCTTGCTCAATGCGTTGCTGAACTTGTGCAACATCTGCATCAGTGGGTTGAATAGGATTGGATACCGTTAAAATATCTGTCAGCAACCCCAAACTAGAATAACTTTCAATGTCATAGGCCATCGGCGGAATACTGGCAGCCAACTTTTCTAACTCGTCAACAGAACGTAAAGTCACACGAGCAGCCGACTCTTTACCCATTGCATGTACCATGACCCCTTCATCATTCAGGGCAAAAATACGATTAGCCTGATAACCATGCGCAAGAAAAGCACCTGACATCGATTTGCCCACCAGTAGACTAATTATAGGATGTTTGGCTAATCTAGCTCTGGCATAACTATCGACAGCACCAGCTAAAGCTAGATAAATCCCGAGCACTTCTTCACGGCGGCCATAAGCTTGACTTGGTACATCAACCACACAAATAATAGCACGCTTAGACTCAAGCTGATGGTCTTGTTGAATCACATCATCAACTGCTTCAGCCAAAGTCCAACCTTCTAAGACACCTACTTCACCGTTACGGGCACGTGGATATAAATTTTCTGTATTGGGTACGACAGCAATTACGCGAACAGCCTGTTGCTGAAAATGACCATCTGCAACCAAAACAGAATCGGTATATTCTGTAACTTGGCGACAACCCGTCGTGAGTGCATTAAACCAATTTAAGCCACGCACTGAAGTGTTTTGATCAATATCATGACTCATAATGACGCTCCTTGATAAAGTGCTTGTACTTGCGCTGGTGTCAATTGCTCAGCAGTATCAATATTTTCTAGACGTGGCAGATAAAACTGATAATTCGAACTGCGATGTAACTGTGGTACACCTTGGGTCATAAAATCTTGAATCTGTTGTTTAATTTGATTACGGTTATCTTCAACAAAACTGTCAATCATGGCACTAGCAGTACGTTGTTGCCCACCTGTGATACTCCAAATAAATGGACGGTCTTTCGAGTCGTACTCTTGCACTCCTGCTTCTTGCTCAATGACTTGTGGCCCATTGAGTCCCAGACGACCTTCTTGCGTCATGATTAAATAACTGCATAATCCCGCAGCAATTGACATGCCACCAAAACATCCAACACTACCTGCAACCACACCAATCACTGGACGATACTGGCGTAAATCTACAATCGCAGCATGAATTTCGGCAATCGCTGCCAAACCTAAATTGGCTTCTTGTAAACGCACACCGCCTGTTTCAAGCAACAAAATCGCGGTGGTTGGAATTCCTTTGCGGTTATCTTCAGCCGCCAGTTCAAGCGCACCTGCGATTTTTGCGCCACCGACCTCTCCCAGACTCCCGCCCTGAAAAAGACCTTCAATTGAAATCACGACTACAGGTTGATGTTGGATAATGCCTTTGGCCACCACCACACCATCATCCGCTTGGGGAACGATATTTTGCTTCATCAACCACGGTGACATCACGCGTGCAAAAGGATCTAATAATTCACGGAAGCTATTTTCATCTAAAAGTGCTTTGACACGTTCACGTGCGTTCAGTTCAATAAAACTGGGCTTATTGAGTAACATTGCTAAATCAGCCACGGTTCACTTCCTCCAATGCTTGTTCAAAACGTAAACGTACTACACCTGGGGTTGCACCAAAGTCATGAATATCTGCATGAACTGCGGGGGGAGTTTGCGCACTGAACATCCGTTCAAATAAATTTTTCCAACGCTTCGAGCTTCCATCCACAGATGTGACCACTTGAATGGTTATTTTCCCTATTTCATTCGGCTGCATTAATATTTCAAGGTCGCCTGAACCTACGCAACCAACCAAAGCTTTTTTAGCTGGTGCGGTACTTGCAGGAAACTCAAAATTCAGTATTTCCATTACTTTTCTTCCTATTTATTTTGAATTAAAGTTGTTCAACGCGGTCAAGGAATAAAGTCGCCGCCAATAAATCGGCTACTCCTCCTGGGGAAGCATTCAAACGCATTAAATCTATTTCTAAAAAATTGAATGCACGCTTGCCTGTGTCCGTGGCATACCCCCCTAATTCAAGTACATATTGCGCACCTTTCTGCATTCGCTTTAAACCTAATTCGCCCGAACGGTACAACACACAGGTATCTTTAAGTGTTGCCATCATGGCCAACAAACTGTCTACTCGCGCTACGACTTCAGGGTGATGCTTTGCACGACTGGCACGTAACTGAGGTAAGCCAAAATGCATAATCACTGGGAAAGCCTGTTGTGCCTGAAGTTTTGCACCACCTGCACCATATTTTTTCTGCACATATTGCCCATGACTTTGCTGTTGTTGCGGTATAAATCTATCTTCTAAACAAGCAATTTCTGCTGCAATTTGACAAATTTCGCTTGCCTTGATATTCATTTTCTGGCTATGCATAGCTGTTGCCGTAACCAATAAACCCAAAGCCCAAATTGCACCACGATGTGTATTTATTCCTTGAGTTTCCATCAACATCACAGCTTCACCATCACGTCCAATTTGCCCAATCGCTTCACGTAAATGCTGTGAAACAGTGCCATGTTCTAAAGCTACTTGAGCCATAGCCTCAAACATTGGTTCTAGGCTTTTGGCTGAGCGCTCCATCAGTTCTAGCGTTAAATCATGATGTGCACCATTCCCTCTACGATCGACCAATGCCGGTTTCGGGGTTAAATTCACCTCATCAATTAAAGCATGGACAGCAAATTCAGCTAACAAACTGCTATAAGATCGTTTCTGATTCTGTACAAATGCATTCATTACCAACTCCTGAATTTTGCAGGCGGTTGATATAAACCATCAGACCATGTTACTAAGTCACTGATATTTTTTGCTGCTAATAATTCACGTGTTGCATCTGTACGACGAATACCTAAATCTTCAGGGAAAACCACCAATCCTTCTTGTCTTAAACGTTCTGTTGTTTTAGGATCTTGCTTAAGCCCAATTTCAGTCACGCCTGCAACTGCTGCAATCATTTCTTCCCGTTCTTGTAGGCTGCTAGCTTTATACAAGTAAGCAATGCCTTCTTCGGTCAATAAGTGGGTGACGTCATCGCCGTAAATCATAATCGGTGCTAAAGGCATATTGGATTTTTTAGCGACATCGACTGCATCTAAAGTTTCCACAAAAGTAGGTTTACCACCCTCTTGAAAGGTTTCAACCATTTGAACCACAAGTTTTTTACCACGTGATAAATAAGTATCGGTTTCTGTCGCACCTACTAAACGCATATCCAGCCAAGCAGGTGTAGCATGACGACGACCTCGTGGATCATGTCCCATATTCGGTGCACCGCCAAATCCTGCTAAACGACCTTTGGTGACCGTTGATGAATGACCTTGGCCATCTACTTGTAATGTTGCTCCAATAAACAAATCAACTGCATATTGTCCAGCAAGTTGACACATCATACGATTAGAGCGTAAGGAACCATCACGACCAGTAAAAAAGATATCTGAACGGGCTGCAATATATTTTTCCATGCCTAGTTCCGTACCGAAACAATGCACACTTTCCACCCAACCTGATTCAATTGCAGGGATTAAAGTTGGATGTGGGTTCAAGGTCCAATTACGACAAATTTTGCCTTTTAAACCCAATGATTCGCCATAAGTCGGTAAAATCAATTCTATCGCAGCGGTATTAAACCCAATACCATGATTAAGTGACTGAACATTGTGTCGCTCGTAAATACCGCGAATGGCCATCATTGCCATGAGTACATGCATGGAAGTAATATGCTTTGGATCACGTGTAAATAGCGGCTCGATATAAAAAGGCTTGTCTGCAACCACAACAAAATCGACCCATGAAGCAGGAATATCAACACGTGGTAAATCAGTAACATCTTCAACTAGCTCATTGACCTGTACAATCACAATTCCATCGCTAAATGCAGCAGGTTCAATCAATGCAGGCGTATCTTCTGTACTTGGTCCTGTATAAATATTGCCCTGACGATCAGCTTTAAAGCCTGCAGATAACACTACATTTGGAATTAGGTCGACCAATAGACGTGAATAGAGTTCGATATAAGTATGAATCGCACCGACTTCCAATAAACCATCTTCAAGTAATTGGCTGATACGCAAACTTTGTGTACCTGCAAATGAGAAATCTAGTTTTTTAGCGATACCTTTTTCAAATAAATCAAGATGTTCTGAACGACCTACGCTCGGCATGATCATATGTAAATTATTTAACACAGCAGGATTAGTTTGCGCCAATGAACGCGATAAAAAATCAGCCTGCTTTTGGTTATTTCCCTCTAATACAACACGATCACCTGATGTAATCAGTATTTCTAATACTTTAATAATATCTTGAGTCGGAATCACTACACCATCTGTATACTGGCATACTTGATCAATTTTTAATTGTTTTCTCTGACGGCGTGTATTCCACTTACGCTCTTCATGCTGAACAGAACCTTCCATGTCATTATCTTAGTTTTGTATTGTCGTCTAAGTCTATAAAAGCCTTTTATTCGGGTTTAATCAATCAACCTTGAATCACTTTTATTAACTTGAAGTTAATACAAATTTTGAATATTCATGTAAATATATTTGAAATTAATGAAAATGATTTAAACAAAAAAGATTTTCCAGATAAAAAATCGCAGAGGCGAAATTCATACAGATTATTCGCCTTTTTCCCCATGAATTTTACAGCAACAGACACCGCTGAATTAACCAATATTTCTGTTCGTTCAATTAATTCAATCTTCATCAAAATTCGTCATAAAATAGCCCAAACATGTGAAGAAATTTCTCCTATTGAAGGTGTGAATGTTTTTTCTACATCTTAAACAGACGAACTACCCTTTCAATCATCAGCACAGTAATTTGTCTCAATTTGCTTAAAATACTCCGTGAAAACCCTCTTTAGCTTCCTAAGCTCCTACCTAAGTACTGCTTTAAAATATTCTTATTCTTTATCACTTCATCGCATAATTATTATTTGAAGTACAATAGGCCTCTTGCATTAGTCGAAATTTGAACAGGGATGACCTTTGATAAGATATTGCATAAATCGAAAATGACTAAAAACCTCGCTTACACAAGAGGTCTAATATGTATAACAAACTGAGCTCATATACATAGATTATTCAAACGAATTCATTCTTTTCGTGTAAATGAACGTTTAGCTCCAAAAGAAACTTATAATTCGTAGAAAAAATATAGTATATTTAACCAAAGAGTATATTTATACATATTGCAAATATGATTTTATTTTTATGCTCCATAGTAAATTTAAGATTATTCTTACTCAAATTATTTACACAACATTATAATTTTATGAAAACATCTATTTATGCTTTAGTTATTTCCATTTTGATTACTTCATCCACAGTTTTATTTGCGGAGAGTCACGATTCGTCAAATTTTAATATCAAGATTACAATTAAAGAGTCTTGTAATATTTCATCTAAAACTACATCAGATGTGGATTTTGGAACAGTTGAACGCTCTTCGCCAGAGGTTTCAACGCAAGGTAAGTTGAATGTCACTTGCACTCAAGGCACGCCTTATAATATTTCGCTTAAAAGTAAGCGTCTCATGACTACTCAAACAACACAAATGACGATTCCATACCAGATCTACCAAGACTCAACTCAACAAGTTATTTGGGGCAGTGATGTAAATAATGCTTATACCAATACAGGCACAGGTACAACACAAAATATTCCTATCTGGAGCAAAGTTACTGCTGAGCATACCAATGTTCCAGCAGGAAACTATTCAGATACGGTAACTGCTGTCATTAACTATTAACCTCATTCTTTCTGGCTCTAACTATTCACTTTAATAAGTTAGAGTCACTGTTACAGTATCAACATAATCACCAGCAGGAATTATTAAAGCTTGTGCTGGAACTTTGCCATAAATTGAGATTTGTTGCGTACCACTCGTACCAGTACCTTGTGAATCACCTGTACTTTCCCACGGCTGAGATAAATCGGCACTCCTATATAATCCATATGGAATAAATTGATTGCCATTTCGCATACGACGAGTCGAACCATTATAATTTAAGCCATTATCCAGACTAACTCTCCATGTTGTATTTGTTGGACATAACAAACTGATGGAGGTATAACTGCTCACAGCGTGATTTAAATCGCTCACTTGACCAAAATTTAAATCAGGCATGTTATTCAAAACACAACTATTTTCATAATTAGTATCAATTTCAAAATTGTTATTTGCTTGTTTATTTTCAGTAATGACATCTGCAACTGTTGGAACTTTATTTTCACTAAAAGCATATAACATAGACATTGGAATATTATAGCTCTTATAGTGATCAGCCTTTACATTTTGTCCCGCATAAATCTTTCCATAAATCGGGATATTATAAACAACCTTATTTTCGTTAACAGCAACAACCTTATATACACATTTTAAAGTTGAAGGATTTATATGTGTATCTATACGCTGACTAAGTGCTGGATCATAAAATAAGTCATAAGATAGATAAGCAAACTCCCAAGTATCAGAAATAAGACGTCTACGATTATTGGATAAAGCTGGTTCACCTGGCTGGAAGTAAAAACAGACTGCTGTATTCACAGGTTTCGTTTGATGATCTATTTGACAAGTCACGGTTGCATTGGTATTGCTTGATGTACCTTTACTATTCACCATCCCGAAGCTTAATTTGTTCGCTGAAACCCAACAACTTCCAGAAGGTGCAGCTTGAGTTTCTGGACTATAAATCAAGCAAAATAGCATAAATAAAATTCCAACGTTCAATAGAAGATTGCGGAAAATTAATCTTATTGTCATGTTTGATACGCTTATCTCAGGCAAAATAGCAAACTGATTTATTCGCATGTCTGGTTTCCTAAATCGATAAAGCCAAATTGATCTTTCAAATCAAGCAGCTTCAGTTGACAATATTGTCCTTCATTTTCTATATAAATATTTGAGGATACTGGATTTTCTAAATATACCAAGCCATCACGAGCAACAATAGTAAGCTCTTTACTCTCGCTTGTTGGTAGCTGATCTTGATTCCAGACGCGACTTCCCATTGGGAATATTTGTCCTAAATTATTCAACAATGTAAATTGCACAGTTTTAATTCGATATAGCGGGAATTTGATATATACGCCTGCCCCATTCTGCGGTACTGCATCTATTCGAGTCGTTTCAATTTTATAATCATAAGGTAGACCTAAAGCATCAATTGAAACACTATTATGCTGATAAGCATTTAAATCTTTAACCAACAACAAACCCTTTTTATTCGTTTTGCCAACACTTCTATTTTCAAGTTGCACAGGCACATTTTGCATACCATCTGTAGATACTACAGCAAAAGAACCGAGGGATTGGCGCATTGCAAATAAATCATAATCCATCATCACAACACTTCCCCGAGCTGATGCCATAGAAGTCGTGTAATTCTGACCATTTGCTTTTGAATTTTGTATACCTACGTTCCATTCACCATAATCATTCTGACGTTGTAACTGACCCTGTATCATATAATTTTGTTGATCAGTAAAATTTGCATCAGCCTGCCATCCCCAATCTGGTTGATCTTGTACTGCAGTACGGCGAGCATTCACTGCATATTGCGTATGATCACGATCATGCTGAACAGAAGCCTTCGCATTAGTTTTGCGATCAAGCGGAATATTTAAAGACAAGTAAAATGAATTTTCTTGATTGCCCAAATCACGCGTCATACTCAAATTTAAGTATTGCCGTGATGGAAAGACATAAGACCAGTTAAAAATCAGAAACTCATTTTCAGATTGGTCATATTGCTGACGAGCATAGCTTCCACCAAACTGACCATAATTTGTATTGACACCTAAAAAAAGCCTGATCTGACTTTTGGATATAAGCATAGTCCTGTATTGTTGCAATATCAGCAAAATCCTCTGTTGCTTGCTGATGATTCAGTGAAAAGTTAAAAGTCCGATTGCTCCATTGGTAACCCAAGACATAATGTTGCCCAATTTGATCATTTAATTGACTATAACTATACGAACCATTAAAAATACCATACGTTTTCGGTAAACGATGAATCAATCCAAGCCCTGCAAGCTGTAAATCAGGTGCAATTTCTGCGTGACTTTCAATCGTTGTATCTTGAGTTAAACCATATCGATATGAACCATTTGCAACAAAATCATCATCATATTTGAATGACTTCAATGCATAATTGAGCTTGTTCACACCAAAATTAATATCCCAATCGGATAAGCCTTGACGTAATAATTGTGCTGTACCAAATAAGGAAACATTCACGATACGCTGTTGACCATTTAAATCAGTGATTACAAGTTGGGCATCACCCGCACCCGATATCGACGGTACAGTTTGTAAATTAAACTGTCCAGGTTGTGCCTGACTAGTACTTTGCTTCACGCCATTAATGAGTAAATCAATAGATGATGGTAAGAGTACTGAGCCTTTAAACGATTCAAGTGGAGATGTCACTTGATAAGGTTGTAATTCAAAATTACGAGATAACTTTAAACCCGAAATACGTGTTGAACGCGTCCAATCCAATGCTCTAGATTGCGCATCACCAATTCGTAATGAAATTGCCTTATTTTGGAAATCTTTTTGCCAATACGTATCTAATATTGTACTTTGTACTCTCTCATCAGGATCTTGATCGTTATAAAGATGATTGGCTGAAACACTAAAAATACTTCCTTCAGATAATCCCCATAAACGTAATTCATTCCAGGCACTTAGAGTTATATTATTTTGATTATGCTGAGCATATACATCGTAATTGAACATAATACCGGGCTTATTTTGCTCAGGTCGTATTACGGCTTGCTTAGCGGTTTCATATCCTAGTATCTGTTCATTACCATTTAATAATAACTCAGTGGCTGTAATCTCAATAATTTGTTCAGAAATATTATAAACATAATGTAAACCAATAATATCATTAAGTTTTATAAACTGTACTTTATCATCCATATGAGAAATTACCGATTGAAACTTCAATTTTTGCAAAGTTTCACGGTCAATCAGTAAGTCGTCACCAATTTGCTTAAAATGCCCAAGAATAGATTGCGTAGATTGATTTAATACAATATTAAGATATAAATCTTGACTCGTATTCAACTGAGGTGAAATTTCACTCTCTTCTGCGAAAGATGCTGTTGTGAACTGACAGCACAGACTAACGCCTGCGATCTGAACCCATTTGCCATATCGCTTCGAAAAATTCATCAAAAATTATTTAAGATTCAAAATTTGAGGGTTGCTATCCATATTAATTTTTGCTTCAAATTTTCCATTAGGAAGCATTTGTAGTTGTTCGGGAAAGTTCCAAGACATATTTTGTTGTGCCAATACATAACCAAGTAAACCTTTTATTAGAGGAATTTTTTCACCATTTGGATTGATATAATTCAATTGGCTTATACGTACATGGCTATTGGTATGATTTCGAACTGAGATGGTATTTTGATGATATGCAAACTCAACCTGATCTAATGATGTTAAACCATTACGAGAAGCAATCACTTGATTAGGTTGAAAAAAAACAGGAACAGAATACTGTAACAATAATTGCAGACCTGTACGGTCTTCTTGTAATTTAGTACTTGGTAATTCATCAATGATGAGACGATAAGTTTGTTCTTGCGATTGAGGTAGATTAACAATTTTAATGACACGAATCAGTTGCTTTTCACCTGCTGGAATTTCTGTCACCATGGGACTAGCAACAATATTTTTCGTTGCAGTAAGTACATCTTGACCGTCTTTTTGGACCCACTCCTGCACACGTGTTTGTGCACGAATGGGTTGATCACTAGTATTGGTTAACCAAATTTCTTTTGCATTTTCAGTTGTAGAAAACTTTAAAGAAATCGGTGCAACTTGAAGACTTGCCGCCCACGCAGAGATCGTACAACTACTCATTGCTGTAGCTAATACCCAAGCGAATGCATATTTCTTCATTTGCCCAATACCCTTATCATTTATGCCGTGATATTACTGGAAATCAAATAATCAAATTGAAATTAGTAAGTTACCGTTGCAACCACTGTATCTAAATAATCACCAGCTTCAACATTCGTATTTCCTGCCAATTTTGCATAAACAGAAAGTGATTGAGAATTTCCCGAACCTGTATTCGACAACAGATTTTGTTGATCCCACGCAATCGAATTTTGTAAATCTTGATATAAGTTATAAGCAATTGTACTTGCTGAGCCTAATTTGCTCATTTTCCCATTACCAGCTAAAGCAATTTTATATGGTGTACCCAAAGTACATGTAATATCTAATTGACCATCAGCAATGCGATCGACATTGGTTGAACGATCTAATGCTACAAAATTAATATCTTTTGCATTGCTAAACTTACAAGACTCATTTACAGTAATTTTTACTTTAAATTCCGTCGAATCAGTTGCAGCAATAGATGGAGAACTTACAACAACTAAGCTTGCACCTAGAAGTAGAGAAGAAACGATAATGTTTCGCATAATGACACCAAAATGTGATAAGTCATACAAATTTGCGATGTATTATAGACTTAAAATTAACCGTGTAAAGAATTTACTTTTACAAGTCATTTACAAGCCCCAATTAAACAAATATAAAAATCATCAAAATATAATTGCATTATTAGAATATTTTTTAATTTTTACAAAGTGTTAGTTAAATAAATTTAATACGATTTTCAATTATAATTATTTTGTAACAAGAACACATAAAATGACTTTTTTAGTTAAATAATTTTATATTCTTATAAAAAACTATATATAAAAGTTTAAAATTCATACAATTTAAATTATATGTAGGGTTAAATTTAAATTAATCCAATTCGTTCTATTTAATTTCTTACTCTACAATTTTTTCGTCTTCGACTGAAAGATATATGCTGAAATTATAGGAGACTTCCAATTGGGATATTCTAGACATCTAACTTCTAAAATTTCTCTACCATTTAATTCGGTGTCTTAAAATTCAATTCTTTTTGAGTTTTCTGCTGAATATAAAATAAGTCCATGTAAATTTGCTAATGTACAGCCTTTGTAAAATATGCTTTTTGTTCTTCCCTTGTTTTATAATTTCGATCGGTTTGGTTGTACAAAGATTTAAATTGAAATACCGTCTCGAACTAAATAATTAATAATAATTTGTATATATTTATTTAGATCATCTTTAAAAAGCATATATTGTAAGGCTAAACCATAACTTAATGAGATAAGTTCTAAACTCTTTGACTCAGCCTCTTCAGGAGTAATCTTTTTATAAGCAGAGAAAAGTTTAAACAAAATATTAGTAATTTGTTCTTTATGAATTTGCCAAATATATTTATATTCATTAGCAAAATCTTTATCACGTATTGCATACATTTGTAGTTCAATTGAAATTTTTAACCATGATTCATTTTTAAAAAAATCAGTAAGCCATAATTCTAGTTTTTCTTGTAGTGAAGAAGAATTTACACTTATATCAGTTAATATTTGTTGTAATTGAGCATTTTCTTTTTCAAATTGAATCCGCATAAGAGTCAGTAAAAATTCTTCTTTATTGTTAAAATTTGAGTAAAAAGCACCTTGAGTAAATCCCGCATATTTTGAAATATTTCTAATAGATACAGAACTATACCCTTGCTCAGAGATCAATTCGAATCCAGCCTTGATTAAGTATAAACGAGTTTGTAATTGTTTATCATTACGAGAAATTTGATCCTTTTCCATATATCGCTACTAATTATAAATATCACTTGATATCTTAAATTAAATACGATAGTTTTGCGATTAACTTTTCAGATATCAGTCGATATCTTAAATTTAAATTTCAAAACACAGGGAAACTTATGAGTGTAGCCCCATCAAAAAAAATTGTAGTTATTAATGGCCATCCTTCTCAAACTAGTTTTAATCATTCTTTGGTTCACACTTATCTCGAAGCAACTATTCAATTCGATGTTCAAGTTGAGTTAATCGAAATAGGTCAATTAAATTTTGATCCTAATTTAAAATTTGGCTATGAAAAAAGAATAGACTTGGAATATGATTTATTAGAATCGTGGAAAAAAATTATAAATGCTGATCATCTCGTATGGATTTTTCCTGTTTGGTGGGGCGGCTTACCTGCTATTACAAAAGGATTTATAGATCGTCTTTTTCTACCCTCAATGGCTTTTAGTTATTATGACAATAGCAACCGTATTCGTGGCAATCTTCAAAATAAAACAGCTCGAATTGTGACTACTTTAGATCAACCAGGATGGACTTATAAGTGGTATTTTGGCGAGCCTAGTACTAGGCAACTCAAACAAGCAACTTTACAATTTTGTGGAGTTAAAAAAGTTAAAACAGATTATATCGGTTCTATACGAGGCTCAAGTCTAGCTCAACGAGAAAAATGGTTACAATCTATGGTAAAAATGGCACAACAGGACTGCTCATAATAAAAAGTTTTGGTTTTGCGAGCATCTGTTTGTTTTTCATTTTGAGAAGTATCAACGTTTATGGCGATCAAGCATGGTTAATAATGCCGACATCTATCGAAACGATAATGAGCTTTATGAAGCTGACCAAATATCCTCCATCATTGCTGATTATATTATTTAATGTTGATTTGGGTGTAGTCCTTTTAGTTTTGCTTCAAAAAGTTGAAAGTAAAAACTGGATAAACCCATTGATTGTTTTGGCTTCGTTCTAATGTTCTTTTATATTGCACACTTATATGTGCTCAAAGCTCTCTATCTAGTTGCGGTAACACTATTTGATACTCCTTATGGCGAATATTTAGGAATATCTCGTTTTCGTCTTTATGGCATATTTCTTTCACTTTAAGTATTTTACTCTAGCCACTGAATCTAAAATTCTCAGATTTTAAACATAAGAATAAGCATACTCACATTCTAAAATATTTTTAGATGAATACTTTCCAAACCTAAATAACCTTTCACTTTAGTTACTATGGTGATAATTCATTTTTTGATGTTATCACCATGAAAAATAGAAGAAGATATAAATTTATATTTCACAAAGTTAACTTATGTAATAGTATAACATTACATAAATTAACTTTCTATTTACTATGATTTCAAAATTATACTTATTGACATCTTGTTCACTTCTATCCCACTTTACTTGGGCTCAAACTGCTGATCTTCCAGAAAAACTCCCAACTATTGTAATTGAGGCTGAACAGACAACAAATAATTTAACAAAAAACTTAGTAACCACTAAATTTACCCATGATGTTATCGATGTTCCTTTTAGTCGAAGTTTTGTGTCTGAAGAAATGTTAAAACAGCAAGATATTCAACGTATAGATGATGTTTTAAATCAAGTCAGTGGCGTATTTAGTCAAACGAATTATGGTGGCGGCTTCTGGGATAATTTTTCATTTCGTGGATTTAGTAGCGACCCGAATATCGGACCTCAAATTATTAGAAATGGATTAAGTGTAAATCGGGGTCTAAGTGCTTCTCGGGATATGGTTAATATTGAATCTCTAGAGTTTCTAAAAGGTCCAATGGCTGCACTATATGGTCGAGGAGAAACAGGTGGTTTACTCAATATCAATACTAAAAAGCCATCTTGGGAATCCTCTAGTGAGATCAATTTAAGAGCCAATAGTTTAGAAAAATATCGTGCTAGTTTTGAGCATACCGCCCCCATTAATGACCAATTTGCATATCGCTTTGCTATTGCACATGAAGACAATCAAAGTTTTCGGGACCATGTAAGTAATTCACGCTGGTTTTTATCTCCCCAATTAAGTTGGAAGTTATCCGATCGAACTCAATTGGACTTAGATACAGAGTTTACTCACGTAAAAGGATTATTTGATCGTGGTGTTAGTGCTTATCAGAAGAAAATTGTGATGAATCCAAAAACCTATACAGGTGAACCAAGCGATGGAGATCATTTACAAACTGATAATTTTTATCAAATTCGGCTCACGCATCAATTAAATGACGATTGGAATGTTAAAAGTGCTGTGAGTTTGAAAGATAGTTTATTAAAAGGCTTTTCAAGTGAACCTCGTCGTATACAAAGCGATGGTCGTACTTTAGAGAGGCAGCGACGTTATCGTGATAATAAAAGTGATGATGTATTATTCCAAACAGAAATTTTAGGCACGATCCAGCAAGACTGGGCAAAACATGAAATATTGCTGAGTGCAGAAACAGGACAAATGAAATATCACCAATTACAGCTACGCCGTAATCATAGTTCAGACATACCCAACACAATAGATATTTACCAACCTACCTATGGAAAATTTTTACCAGACCTTCCTTTGTTTGTTGACACTGAAGATCGACAAAAATACTTCGCCTTCAATGTCCAAGATCAGGTATTTTTAAATGATCAATGGAGTGTTTTACTTGGTCTACGCTTTGATCATGTCACACAAGAATTTGTGAATAAAATTGCCATGACCTCAAATCAAAAAGACTTACAACAAACCAGTCCACGTTTTGGTTTGAACTATCGTTTAAGTGATGCATGGTCAGTCTATGCCAATTATGGACAATCATTTGCAATTAATAGTGGAATGGATCGCAATAATCAAACCTTTGACCCAGAAAAAGGTCAAAGTTATGAGATAGGCAGTAAATACCAACTCAACTCTCAAAGTCTGATTAGTGTTGCATTATTTAAAATGGATAAGGAAAATGTGCTAACTACAGACCCAATAGATAGTAACTTTCAGATTACTGCAGGAGAAGTTTCCAGCCAAGGGATAGAGCTAGATATCGAAACACAACTGAATAACCAATTATCGCTTCGCGCCAATTATAGTTACACAGATGCACAAATTGAGAAGGATCAAGTGCTTGCTAAAGGTTCACGCCTAAGTAATGTTCCTAAACATAGTGGTTCAATCAGTACAAACTATGAATGGTTGTTATCTGACAACTCAAATGTAGGCATTGGGGCAACAGCTGTTCATGTTGGGAAACGTAGTGGTCATAGCACTGATAATGGATTCAATCTTCCTGAATATACATTACTTAATTTAAATGCTTACTATGCTCCAAGTAAGCAAATACGTTATCAGTTCAACCTGAATAATCTTCTAGACAAAACCTATTACACGGCGAGTTATAGTGAAATGTGGATACAACCTGGTGAACCGTTGAATTCATCATTAGCAGTACAATGGAAATTTTAAATGCTTAAGTGA
Source organism: Acinetobacter sp. TY2 (assembly GCF_046269225.1). Classification (NCBI taxonomy): domain Bacteria; kingdom Pseudomonadati; phylum Pseudomonadota; class Gammaproteobacteria; order Moraxellales; family Moraxellaceae; genus Acinetobacter; species Acinetobacter sp. TY2. Next base: position 38,527 of record NZ_JBJZOR010000002.1, on the reverse strand, counting down.
ATACATTAAGGCTAGCTCTTGTCGCAGATCTACTACTAAATGAATTCGTAACTGGCATTGAAGGTGTTAGACAGTCACCAACCATCAACGGAGTGGATCTGGCAGAGGGCTTTCAAGCTATTTAGGTCATCCCGTATCTTATATCTTATTGTAGCTTGGAATCCGAGGCTTTTGGCGAAATGACCACGCCTTTATTTGGCTCTAATGCAGCAGCAGGTGTCGTTGCAAGTCATCAGATGCAAATGCGGGCTTCCACAAATGTAATTGATCATAATTAGCATATGCTTGGGTTGACGCCTCGCACACTATTACAATGGTTAACGACTTTGTTGCACAAATCTAGCATATAGACTTATTGGGCAATAACATTTCAAAATGAATAGGTCTCCCCCTAAAATCTATCGCATAACCAATGGGTCTTCGTATAATCGGCCTTCATTAATCGAGGCAACATTTCCATTTAGAATAATGTCAGTGATTCACGAGTACTAGAAGATTTACTTGCCCAATTTCCCTTGGATGAGTAAATTTATTCTGTCTATACAGATGGGGCTTATGACACAAAGCATTGCCGACAAGTCATTTAGATCGAGATGTACATGCGATCACTCTGCCAACGAAGAATGCAAAGGCTTGGAAGGTTCAGCAAGCGTGGTCTATGGAGCAGAATGAGTCATTGAAAACAATCAAATGGCCAGTAGAATCTCTTTGGAAAAAATGGTCTGGTTATCATCGTAGAATTTTGTTTGAAACTAAGATGCATTGCATCAAATTATTAGGCGATAAATTAACAGCAAGGAGCTTCCCTTTATGCCTTAAATTTAAGTTACTAAAAGAAGATTTAAATTTTTATATAACAAAGTCTTATAAACATTAAATCAACTCTATTCTTTTTAAAATTAAAATAAGTTAATAATTGTACTATTACGATTTTAAAAATATTAAATTTTGATTGCTTATCAATTTTAAGTTCAAAAGATATAAGAAAATCTGGTCTTTTTAATACTTAACACTTAAGTAAGTTCAATTATAATTATCTTCTTAAAAATTTTACATGATTTAGCTTTATGAAAATATTAGATGGTGGTTTTGGTCGAGAACTTGCACGTAGAGGAGCACCTTTTCGTCAACCAGAGTGGTCTGCTTTAGCATTAACAGAAGCACCTGATATTGTAAAAGAAGTTCATTTAGACTTTATTCGTGCTGGTGCTGAAATAATTACAACGAATAACTATGCTGTCGTTCCATTTCATATTGGTCAAGATCGCTTTGACAAAGAAGTTAAAGACTTAGTACAAGTCGCTGTAAACCAAGCGAAACAAGCAGTTAAGGAAAGTGGTCAAAAAGTTTTAATAGCGGGATGTTTGCCACCACTTTTTGGTTCATATCGTGCTGACTTATTTCAAGAAGATGAAGCTGAAAAGTTAGTAAAACCAATTATTGATACACTTACTCCACATGTTGACTTTTGGCTAGCTGAAACTCAGTCTTGCTTAAAAGAAGTTGAAACCGTTCACGCATTACTACCAAAAGATCACCGTGATTTTTGGGTATCATTTACCCTGCAAGATGAAATAAAACGAGAACAGCCTTTACTTAGATCGGGGGAAAGTATTCAACAAGCTGCTGCAACTATTATACGTGTGGGCGCTACAGCTGTACTGTTTAACTGTTGCCAACCTGAGATTATTTTACAAGCCATCTTAGAAATTAAAAAAATTCTGCCAGAACATGTACAAATTGGCGCTTATGCCAATGCATTTCCGCCGCAGAACAGTCAAGCAACTGCAAATGATGGTTTAGATGAAGTACGTGCAGACTTAAATCCAGATTTATATTTAAAATTTGCTCAAGAATGGCAAGCAGCAGGTGCCTCTCTAATTGGTGGATGTTGTGGGATAGGTCCAGAGCATATTTCAATACTCTCAAAATTCTTTAAGCAGTAAATTTCGCACATGTCTACCACTAAAATTGGCTTACTTTCTTTAACCGCTCTTGTTTTCAGTTCAATGGTCGGTTCTGGCGTATTTAGCCTTCCTCAAAATATGGCTTCTGTATCCAACGGCCAAGCTTTACTTATTGCTTGGCTCATTACAGGTATTGGAATTCTTTTTCTCGCATTTGCACTGCTCTATTTAACTCGGCAACGACCAGATTTAGATGGAGGAATCTATAATTATGCACGTGAAGGTTTTGGAGAACTTATTGGTTTTTGCTCCGCATGGGGTTATTGGCTGTGTACTACCATTGGTATTGTCGGATATGTTGTGATTGCTTTCTCTGGCGTAGGTATGTTCACGGATCGCCCTGATCATGTTTTTTTTGGTGAAGGTAACACAATTTATGCACTTATTGGCTCTTCAATATTTGTATGGATGGTTCATTGGTTGGTCAGTCGAGGAATAAAAGAGGCATCATTGGTTAATTTAATCGCGACTATAGCCAAAATTGTACCCATCGTCATATTCATCGTCTTTACTTTCCTTGCATTTAAACTCGACCTTTTTAAACTCAATTATTTTGATTTTTCATTACAAATGCCAGTATGGGAACAAGTCAGGAATCTCATGTTGATTACACTTTGGGTTTTTACAGGTATTGAAGGTGCTGTTGTTTTATCATCTCGTGCAAGGAATCGAAATGACATTGGTCGTGCTACGGTATTAGGTGTATTACTGGCATTAAGTTTTTATGTCTTAGTGACGGTTCTTTCTTATGGTGTGACCAGCCGTATAGAAATAGCCAATATGCATAACCCATCAATGGCTACTATTTTAGAGCAACTAATTGGCTTACCAGGCACCATCATTATTACTTTAGGATTAATTATTTCGGTAAGTTCTTCTTATTTAAGCTGGACACTTTTTGCTACAGAAATCCCCTTTCTCGCTGCAAAGAATAAAGCTTTTCCTAAGGTTTTTCTGAAAACCAATCAAAATAATGTGCCGATTGCATCATTATGGTTAACATCAGTTGTGGTTCAAATTTCATTGATTGCAGTATGCTTTTTCGACAAAAACTATACTCAATTATTATTAATTTCTTCCGTAATGATCTTATTACCTTACTTTTTAGTTTCAGCTTTTTATTTAAAAGAATCATGGAAAAATAAAAGAACCAAACATATCTGGATTGCATTGATTGCTGTGATCTATGCCTCTTGGTTACTTTATGCCGCTGGAATTTCTCTCCTTCTACTTTCAGGTTGTTTATATTTAGTTGGTTTATCTATTTTCTTGTATAGCAGATATACAAATAAAATAGAGGTTTGCAACAATTTATAAAGTTTAAATTAGGATGGCTATCGTCATCCTAATTTAAATATTAAAAAGGATATACATGTTTATATTTAATTTAAGATCAAGTAAGCTTTTAGCATTAGCTCCCAAAAATTGTGTTAGAAAATGAATTCAAACTTTAATTTTTGGCAAGTATTTTTCCGTTTATTACACATGTATGCTGGAGTTTTTATTGCTCCATTTATTTTTATTGCTGCACTCTCCGGCCTTTTTTATGCTGCAACGCCTCAAATTGAACAATTTATTTATAAAGATGTTTTATACATCGAACAAAGTCATTTAAAGATAAACCCTCTCAGCCAGCAAATTGAAAAAGCTAAGCAATTGTTATCTCCTACTGCTCAAATTACTGAAGTGCGTCCTTCTCCCGCAGTAAATCAGACAACACGGATTATTTTTTCAGATTCAGAATTAAAGTTGAATAATGAAGCCATCTTCATTGATCCTTACACACTTGAAGTAAAAGGTCAGTTAGCTGTATATGGAACAAGTGGCTTACTACCTTTTAGAACTAGGTTGGATCATTTACATCGAGATTTATTACTCGGAAGCTGGGGAAGATTTTATAGTGAACTCGCAGCAAGTTGGTTAGCAATTTTGATTTTTACAGGATTTTTTCAATGGTATAAACGTCATAATATGGTAGGCAAGAACAAGAACAATCAGAATAATTACATCAAAAAGCATAGCACTATTGGCTTAGTACTATTCCCTCTACTGCTCTTTGTTGCAGTGACTGGCTTAACTTGGTCTGAGTATGCCGGTGAAAATATTCGAATATTTCGACAAGCGCTTAGTTGGCAAACACCTGTTTTAGCGACATCTATCAAAGCCGAATCTACATCTAGAATGATTATGCATCATGAAGATCATTCGATGGTTCATAATGATGCTCCCGTACAAGTCACTTCTAGTGACTTCGACATAGCATTAGATCTCGCTAGAAAACATGGTATAGATGCCGCTCAGATACAAATCAAACCACCTTTAGATAAAGATCAAGCTTGGAGTATTTCTGAGATTCAACTCCATTGGCCTACGCAAGCAGATCGCATTGCAATTGATATTTCAAATCACAGAGTAATTGATAAGCTGTATTTTGATGACTATCCATTAATTGCTAAATTGACACGCTGGGGTGTCGATGCCCACATCGGAATTTTATTTGGTTGGATAAACCAGTTGATACTCATCATTTACTCACTAGCACTATGTGTAATGATTCTTTATGCATATTTAGCTTGGTACAAAAAAACAAACTTCAAACAAACGGTAATACAATTTTCAAATTTTTTCTTAAGTGTGTGGACAAATTCAAACATGCTTCAACGAGTTACTCTAGGAACTATATTGATTATTTTTGGGGTGCTACTGCCTTTATTTGGATTCAGCCTAATTGTTGGATTAGTCGCTATCTTTATTGGCAGCATTAATGAGAGAAAAGCTTAACTAATCAGTTAGGCTTTTCTCATTAATTCAAAATCTAAATAGGCTTCGTAAAGTAGACCAGTCTTTGTATCCAAAACCTCCACATAGTCCTGCTGCCATAAAATTGTATTTTGCTCAAATACACCATTAAGCTGAATTTTAAGCTTCACATTATCAGTGAATACAAATTTTCCTTGGAATATTTCAGGTTTTTAGCGTCCACTATTACTAGTCCTAACCAATTTAAATGTTTTGTCTTCCTTAACATCCAAACTGAGTGTTGCTTTAAGGGATTCACTCTCCTGCACCCAGTAATTTGTATAGCTTGCGACGTAGTAATCTTGATCAATGAGATTATAAATATTCGATTGCGCGCACAAGTCTAGTCATAGCTGAGAAATAGCTCTGAACTATTAGGTTAAATATGCCAATGACAGTCTGGTAAATGATCAAACGCTGAAAGCTGACTATAGGAAGACCCATTGGTTGTGCGATAGTTTTTAGGAGGAGGCCTATTCATTTTGAAATGTTATTGCCCAATAAGTCTATATGCTAGATTTGTGCAACAAATCTTATGTGACGTTAAATTTACATTCGATTCCATACCTAATTAAACCAGATACTTCATTAGTATGATCACGGTAGGTGCAAATAGAACCATCATAATTCCTGAAATAATCATCGAGAGGCTGGCAATCACTCCCTCCAATTCATGTCGTTGTCTCGCCCGAGCAATACCCATGGCATGTGCGGCATTGCCCAATGCTGCACCAGAAGCAATACGATTTTTAAACCGCATCCATGACAGCAAAACATCTCCTAACAACATACCGACCAAACCAGTAATTACAGTAAAAAGCGGAATCAAACTGATTGAGCCACCAATTTTTTCAGTAAGCACCAAAGCAAAAGGAATTGAAATAGAACGCGCCAACAAACTATTTTTAACAATGTCATCAAAGTTAAATAGGCTCGCAAAAAACCAGCTGCTGAAAATACCCACCAACATGGCGAGACTAGAACTAATGATCAGCACTTTAAAACGTTGCCGAATCATATTTCGATAACGAAATACTGGGATAGCAAACGCCACCGTAATTGGACCAAGCATAGCCACTAAATATTGAGTATAATGGTAATAGTCTTGAAATTGCTGCTGTAAAATAAATATCAATGCAATGCTTAGAATAGGGACAATAATAATCGGAGATAAATAGATTTTTTGCGTTCGAACAAAGAGTTGCTTTACCATAAAATAGCACAGCACTGTCCAAACCAAGTAAAAAATACCCCAAAACTCAGTCATACTGATCTTCCTGTTTTAAGAGCAATCGTATGGTGGATACAGAAGCCATCATCACCAAAGCCGTACTGATCAAAATCACCAGCAATATTTTCCAGCCACTAGCAATCAATAAGTCCTGATATTGAATTACGCCAACAACGGGCGGAATAAAAAATAGCAATAGTTCAGCCAGTAACAGATCAGCACCCTGTTCAATATGAGTTAACTTCAACCAGTTCAATTCAAGCAAAAATAAAAGCAGAAAAAAACCGAGTACGCCTGAGGCCAAAGGTAGGTTAAATAGCTTTTGTAATATATAAGCACAACCCCAAACTGCCAAAATGATCACAATTTGATGGCTATAAATTTTCATCCTACTTAACAGATTACGAACATCGAACATGTCAATTTATGTCCGCATAAGCCCGCTCTTTAAAGGGCTGAATAGAGACACGTTTGTATGTTTCTAAAAAAGATTCATGCTCCAAACGCATATCCAGATAAGTATTTAAAATTTCTTCCAAGACATCAGGAATATCTTCTGCGGGAAATGACGGTCCTAAAATATTGCCGATGGATGCATCATGATCTGAGTTGCCACCTAAAGTAATTTGATAATATTCAGCACCTTTTTTATCTACACCTAAGATACCAATATTACCAACATGGTGATGTCCACAAGCATTCATACATCCCGATATATTCAGATCAACTTTACCCAAGTTATATAACGTATCTAAATCATCAAAACGGCGAGCAATCGCTTCATACACAGGAATGGATTTAGCATTTGCCAATGAACAAAAGTCACCACCTGGACAGCAAATCATATCGGTCAGAAATCCAATATGCGCGCGTGCTAAATTGCCACGATCTAACACTTGCCATAGTTCAAATAAATCTTTTTGTCGTACATCGGTTAAGGCAATATTTTGTTCATGTGTAGTACGTAGCTCACCAAAGGTATATTGTTCAGCCAAATCTGCAATTAAACACATTTCATCAGAAGTCATATCACCTGGTGCTACACCTGCACGTTTCAAGCTAATCGTAACGATACGATAGCCCTCCACCTTATGTGCATGGGTATTGATATTGAACCAGTGTTTAAACTTTGGATACTTCTGAAATAAAGCCTCAAAATTTTGTTGGTCTAAGTGTTCATACGTAAACGGTTGAAATACTGCATCCATTTGATCTAAAACACTAGGTTGAACCTTGAGCAAAGTTTGAGTATGTATAAACTCAGCTTCAACTTTTTCAGCAAAGCCCGCTGGGGTTAAAGCTTTCACTAAAATTTTAATGCGAGCTTTGTATTTATTGTCACGGCGTCCATGCAAGTTATACACCCGCATGATGGCATCTAAATAGGCAATTAAATCTTCGCGTCCTAAAAAGTGCTTAATTACATGTCCAGCCAAAGGTGTACGCCCAAGCCCACCACCAACTTTAATTTGATAGCCCAACTCACCGACATCATTTTTAACCAGATAAACTCCAACATCATGAAAAGTCGTGGCGGCACGGTCTTGTTCAGGATGTGCGCAGACCGCAATCTTAAATTTACGTGGTAGGAATGAAAACTCAGGATGGAAAGTACTCCACTGACGAATCAGCTCACAGGTCGGTCTTGGGTCTGTTAGCTCACCTTTAACAACACCTGCATACTGATCTGTAGTGGTATTTCGAATACAGTTGCCACTGGTTTGAATAGAATGCATATGAACCGTGGCCAGTTCTTGCAAAATATCAGGTACATCTTCAAGCTGTGGCCAATTTAGTTGAATATTTTGACGGGTTGAAATGTGTGCATAACCACGATCATACTCCTGTGCAATCTCGGCTAACTTACGTAATTGTGCAGAGTTCATTAAGCCATAAGGCACTGCCAAACGTAGCATTGGTGCATAACGCTGAATATATAAACCATTTTGTAAACGTAGTGGCCGGTATTCTTCTTCTGTCAGTTTTCCTTCTAAATAACGTTGGGTTTGGTCGCGAAACTGTGCGACACGCTCATTTAATAAATTTTGATCAAAGTCTGTATATAAGAACATGGGGATGACCTAATATATGTATAAATATGAAGGAAAGTCTGCTTTGAATAAGGTATCAAAACGCAAGCTATGCTAGAAAAGTTGCCTGCTTTCGAGACACACCATGTTGTAGACAGGTCTGCATATACTCGGCATAGACCGATAATTTTTCATAAATATGCTCTGCATAGAACATATCTTCGACCAACTGCGTTGCCTGCTTTTGGTTATAACCGCCATAACTCAACAATATCTGAGCATTCAATGTGGCGAATTTCTCGCATAAATCGATATATTGCTGATCTTTGTTTTTAAAAAATAATTTCCGCATATTCCATTCAGTACTATCAATAATGATATCTTGCGGATTGGTATGAATAATATAAATTTTGACCTTAAAAAACTGTTCCAACTCTTTAAGTTTTCGCTTATTAAGTGGCAATCCTGTCACTAAAAAAATCTGTGAAACATCAGTTCGACACAATGCTTTAATCAAGGAAAAATAGAAAAAATCCTCATCACTTAAATGAGTATCAGGTAAGTCTAAATAGATATTTAGCGCCTCAAGTACATCATCTATTTTTAGATTTTGTTTTGACTCAACTTGATAGTAACGATTGAGAATATTGAGTACGGTCGATGTCGCTGGGCTGTTATAAATTACAGGATGATTCAAGTTAGCCAAGATAAAAGGGGCAAATAAATATGCGACATCCGCTTGTTTGTCTTGGATAGTAGATTGCACAATATATTGAACTTTAGCTTTGGAAATCTCTCGCAATACTTTAGCACGTAGCAATGTTGCCTCTAAATTTACATATTGCAATTGTAATTGATCCTTTAATTCCTCAGTCAAACTTCGTGTCTCTATGAGTTCTAAGATTACATTCAATTTATCTGTCACAAACATTGCATCACCATTTCACTTCGAACCTATTTTTCATGAGAGTTTTGCATTATTGTTCAATGTTACCCATCTTGATTAACCCGAATATGATGCATTAAAAAATAGCCACTCATGAGACTAAAATAAATTTTGTCGTGTTGTCACTCAAATGTATAGCTACAAAAGCACTGGGAAAAAATATAACAGTGATAAAAATTACACTTCAAACTGTTATATTTTTTTAAGTAATTTTCTGTACCTACCCATTATCTAAATTGTCATGCAAGATAAAGTAATTTCTTTTGATCGGTGGTTTAAATGAAACGATCTCTTACCTTTCATCCTGTTTTACAAAGCCTTTACTCTATCAACCCTATAAAACTGTCTGATCTATTCACAGTATGGAGAGTAATATGAGCCTCGGACTCACAGCTTTAGAATTAGCCCGCATTCAATTTGCTTTTACTGTTTCTTTTCATATTATTTTCCCTGCAACATCTATTGGTTTAGCATGCTTCCTTGCTATGTTGGAGTGGAAGTGGCTACGCACTCAAAACCCAGTTTATAAAGCCTTATTTAAGTATTGGATTAAGATTTTTGCAGTGGCATTTGCTATGGGGGTCGTTTCTGGTATTGTCATGGCCTATCAGTTTGGTACGAACTGGAGTGAATTCTCACGCATAGCAGGCAGTATCACTGGACCTCTCCTCACTTATGAAGTTATGAGTGCCTTCTTTTTAGAGGCGGGATTCCTCGGAATTATGTTATTTGGTTGGGGACGAGTCAGCCCTAAAGCACATTTTTTTGCCACATTGATGGTCGCTATTGGCACCTGTATTTCCATGTTTTGGATTTTATCCTCCAACAGTTGGATGCAAACCCCACAAGGATTTGCCATTGAAAATGGCATAATTATACCAACTGACTGGTGGGCCATTGTCTTTAATCCTTCATTCCCCTACCGATTTGCCCATATGGCAGTGGCGGCATTCCTCGTTTCATCGCTTTTGGTAGTTGGTACAGCTGCCTGGCATTTATTCAAAGGTCGCCGTGATGAGTTGGTTAAAAAATCATTCTCCATGGGTTTATGGATGGTTTTGGTCACGTCATGTTTACAAGTCGTAATTGGAGACAACCACGGTTTAAATACCCTAAAACACCAACCTGCAAAATTGGCAGCAATTGAGGGACATTGGGAAACTAACCGTGATCATGCAATGCCATTGTTGCTGTTTGCAATTCCAGATATGGAAAGTGAACGTAATACAACTGAACTCGGAATTCCTTATTTAGGTAGTCTCATCCTCACGCACTCATTAGATGGTCAAGTCACAGGCTTAAAAGATTTTTCACCTGAAGATCGCCCAAATGTACCCATTGTCTTTTGGAGCTTTCGTGTCATGGTCAGCCTAGGAATGCTGATGGTACTACTCTCTTTGACTGCATTATGGTTACGTAAGAAAGGTTCATTATATGAAAGCTCATTGTTCCATAAATTTGCAATTATTATGGGTCCTACAGGTTATATCGCCTTGTTAGCAGGCTGGGTGACGACTGAGGTTGGTCGTCAACCATGGTTAGTTTATGGTGTTCTTCGTACTAAGGATGGTCTATCTCACTCTGTTACAGCCGATCAGGTGGGTCTCAGTTTAATTATTTTTGTATTGGTTTATACCGTAGTGTTTGGTAGTGGTATTTATTACATGCTCAAACTGATTAAAGCAGGTCCTGCTCTCTTAGACAGTTTACAGCCTGAAAAAACAGCCGGTCCAGGTCATTTTAAAACCCCATTACGTCCATTGAGTGCAGTTGAGGAGTCTCTAGATTCGATAGAACGCTCTGCTCAAGAAAACAAGGAGAAACCGCATGATTGATCTCGTTATGGTCTGGGTCGGTATTATCGGACTCGGTATTCTTATTTATGTCGTTATGGATGGTTTCGATTTGGGCATTGGCATTCTGTTTCCTTTTATTAGCGGAACGCAAGAACGTGATGTCATGATGAATACCGTAGCTCCTGTTTGGGATGGCAATGAAACATGGATGGTTCTGGGTGGTGCTGGGTTATTCGCTGCGTTTCCTCTAGTGTATTCAACCGTTTTATCAGCGCTGTATTTACCAATTATATTTATGGTGGTGGCCTTGATTTTCCGCGGTGTGGCTTTTGAATTCCGTTTCAAAGCCACGCGTACTAAATACCTCTGGGATCTCGCATTTATCTGGGGGTCAATCTTATCTAGCTTTTTCCAAGGCGTGATTTTAGGGGCTTATATCCAAGGTATTCAGACCACCAATGGAATTTACAGTGGTGGCGGATGGGACTGGTTCACCCCATTTACATGTTTTACAGGTCTAGGTGTAGTGGTCATGTACGCTACCCTAGGTTGTGGTTGGCTCATTTGGAAAACTGAAAAAGAGATACAGCAACGCATGTTTCACCTGATGCCTAGACTGATTATTGCCTTACTCTTTATCTTTGGTGTGGTGAGCTTATATACCCCATTCACCCATCCTGAGATTTCACAGCGTTGGTTCTCTTTACCCAATATATTCTATTTCAGCCCAGTGCCAATTTTAGTCTTATTGTTTGTTGGGTTGATTATATTGGCATGCAAAAAACAGCATGATTTAAAACCCTTTATCTATACTTTAGCTTTAGTATTTTTGGCTTTTACTGGGTTCATCATCAGCTTATGGCCGAATATTATTCCACCATCTGTGACCATTTGGCAGGCCGCCGCACCTGAATCAAGTCTAAAATTTACGTTAGTCGGTGCAGTCATTTTAATCCCGATTATTATTGCCTATACTTTCTTGTCTTATTGGGTATTTCGTGACAAAGTTCGTATTGGAGATGAGGGTTATCATTAATTTTAGGAGGCACTTTTAATGAATAAATTGATGACTAAAATGAGTTCTAGCCAATGGTTCATTGTCCTATGGCTAGTTGGATTTATAGGCTTAGCTCTCATTGCAGGACTGTTCAGATTTTTATTATATTTCGCTTATCCGTGATTATTTTAATAACATCAAATTATTTCTAAATTGGACTTAATTGACTTGTTACAGTAGTCAACTACGATAAAAGAATATGGATAGAAAGTGATTTATCCATATTCTTTCTACATTATTATAATGATCTAAATTTTTATGTATAAATCTGAAAAACTTGCGAATAGCCTGAAACTACTGATTGAAAATGGCATTTGGAAAACCAATGAAAAATTGCCTTCTTTACGTCATCAAGCAGAACTATCTGGTTTTAGCTTGATTACAGTGATGAATGCGTATCAAGAACTAGAAGCACAAGGACTCATCTATTCAAAAGAAAAGTCAGGTTATTTTGTCATCGCACAAGAAGTATCAAATAATGAACATAACCAAAATGTCATGCTAAATCCTAAAATTGAAATTAATTCAACCGTATTTAAATATTTAAAATCTATTCAACCCGACAATATTATACCTTTTGGAACAGCTTTTCCTGATAGCCAATTACTCTACTCATCAAAACTTATTCAGACCTTTAGTCAACTCGCTAGACATAGATTCAACTATGAACAAAATCCTAGCTTACCCCCTGGCAATTTTGCCTTACGTAAATTGATCGCTCAACGTTATTGTATTCAAGGAATTGAAACTGTTCCATCAGACATTGTAATTACATCTGGTGGTCTAGATGCATTGAACTTGTCGTTACAAGCAATGACTCGGGTGGGTGATTATATTTTATTACAACAAACAATTTTTTATGGTGCATGGCAGGCAGCAGAGCGATTGGGTTTAAAAGTAATTACGATTCCAGAACATCCTGATCATGGAATTGATCTAGAAGCCTTTGAACAAGCAATTCAAAAATATCCCATTAAGGTTTGCTTACTGATGCTAAATTGCCATAATCCAATTGGTTTTACAGTAAGTGATGACATTAAATTTCAATTAGCCAAGTTATTACATCAATATAAAGTTCATTTAATTGAAGATGATGTATATGAGGATCTATATTATGATCATAAAAAACCACTATCTATGAAATATTATGATCAACAAAACCTGGTTCTTCATTGTTCTTCATTTTCAAAAACATTAGGCGCAAGCTTTCGTGTGGGGTGGGTTCATGCAGGAAAGTTTTCCGAATCTATTCAACATATTCAATTAATGAGTACATTATCAGTCAATTCATTTATTCAAAATGCATTGATTGAATATTTGTCACATCGCCATTATGAAAAGCACTTAAAAGCCTTACGCTTATCATTGAAACGTAATAAAAAACAGTTTTATAATTATCTTACAGAACATTTATCGCCTGTATGTAAAATTGAATATCATCCGTCAGGTTACTTTTTGTGGATTGAATTACCTGAATATATTGATAGTATTTATATTTACAAAATGTTATTAGATCAAAATATCAGTATTGCACCGAGTGTCTTATTTAATGCAAACTTTGTAAAGCAAAATAATTTTTTACGTATTAATTGTTCTTTTGACTTCAATAATCGTATTGAATCTATTTTGTCACAGATAGTTTATTGTATTAAATCTACTATAAAAGACCACTCTATACAGTCTTGATTTATGTTTCTAACGTATAAATTAATTCAAAAAAAATAGCATCTATGCTGTTGTATTTTCAACACAAAAATATAACAGCTAAATAAATTGGTTTAGGTTATGTATGTTATTTGCGAAAATTTCTCATAAAAAAGCAAATAATAGAATTTTTTATAATTTTAAATTTTCTATTTTATCAAGACTTGCTTAAAGTCATTTTTCAGTTTTAGCCAATACTTTTTTTTCTTCATGATGTGATAAATACTAATAAAGATTTGCGTCTGTGTCGATATCACTGCTCCCCTATTCATTCGAATACCAAAATTTATTACCTTGAATGTTTGACTACTTATTTTTTTAGGTTCTTTAACATCTTTTTTACTAGTTCAGCAGAAACCCTTATGGAAGCATAGTTCTTATCAGTGATAACCTTATTACTCACTATCTCATTAGTTTTGTTAAATGCTAAACTATATTAAAAGCTTTAATTTAGAATGAATTTATGTATCAGAACTTACAACATAGCTTTGAAAATAGCGTAATTCTCGTTGTTGAAGATGATTATGATATTGGTGACATCCTTGAAAAATATATAAAAAATGAGAACATGAAAGTCATTCGTGCAATGGATGGACAACAAGCATTAGAATGTATTAAAACACATCATATTGATCTTATTCTTCTTGATATTAAGCTGCCTAAGTTAAATGGTTGGGATATTTTACAAATTATTCGTCAAAACAATAATTTACCAGTCATTATACTTACAGCATTAGATGATCAAGTGAATAAAATAATGGGGCTTAAGATGGGAGCAGATGATTTTATTATAAAACCATTTAATCCGAATGAAGTGATTGCCAGAATTCAAGCCGTTTTAAGACGAAGTGTTTTTCAAAAGTCTCCAGAAAATATTATTGTTTACAAAAGCATAGAAATAAACCTTGAAAATCATCAGGTGTATATTTTACAAAATACGTATAAACAATTACTTAGCTTAACTTTAACTGAGTTTAATATTTTAGTTCTAATGGCTAAAACACCCAATAAAGTTTTTACCCGCAACGAGTTAATTCAGAATTGTCTGCCTGAGCGAGATGCACTTGACCGCACAGTTGATAGCCATATAAGCAAATTAAGAAAAAAACTTGAGGAAATCCAAGTGCTAGGATTATTGATAAATGTTCGTGGCGTTGGTTATCGGTTAGATCAAAGCAATGAAATTTAAAATTATAAAAAATTCAATTGGTATTAATTCCCAATTTATTCTCATGATGAGCCTTCTAAATTTAGGCGTTACATTTTTATCTTTTGCATTGGGATACTTCGTATATAGTTGGGCAATTAAGATTGGCTTTATAGATTCCCAAAGTCTTAATTCCAATGAATTTTATATTACATCTGTAGACTTTATTTGGTTATTTTTAGTTTTATTAACTGGTTTTTTTCTATCAACCCTTTTAGCTTATCGATATGGTAAACGCTATACACAACCTATTAGTGAGTTAGCCAATGTTATCCAACAAATTCAGCAAGGCAATTTATCATTAAGAATTGAAGAACCACATCATCATATTCCTCATGAACTCAGGTCACTGATTCAAAATCTTAACGCGATGGCGAATCAACTAGAAGTTTCGGTAAAAAACTCAACAATCTGGAATGCAGCTATCGCACATGAACTCAGGACACCTGTGACTATTTTACAAGGCAGATTACAAGGTATTGTTGATGGCGTATTTACAGCCGATCACAAACTACATCAAAGTTTATTAAATCAAGTCGAAGGATTATCTTATTTAGTTGAAGACCTGCGCACACTGACTTTAATTGAAAATAAGCAATTTCGCTTAGAGCTACAAAGGACGAATTTGAAAGCCAGTATTTATAAATGCTTGCAAATGTTTCATGAGCGCTTTCAATTCAAAGGTTTAAATGAAGTGGTTAATTTGACTGATGTAAACGTGTTATGTGATGTAAGACGTATGGAGCAAGTTTTAATTGCATTTTTCTCAAATGTCTTAAGATATGCCAATCCAGGGCAGCTGATGATTACGACTTATAAAACACAAGAAAATTGGATTTTAATGTTAGAGGATGAAGGTCCAGGAATTGATGAGTCTCATCTTGAGCACTTATTCAAACCGTTCTACCGCTTGGAAGATTCCCGATCTCGTTTAGATGGTGGTACTGGCTTAGGACTAGCCGTCATTGATGCGATCATTGAGGCTCATCAAGGTCGCCTAAATTACTCTAAATCAAAGACATTAGGTGGAAGCTGTTTTACAATACAATTAAAAACTTATTCACCCTTGAATCAGTAAAAATTGATTCCAGTGAAAAAATATATCAGTCACAATCAGATGATCTAGTACATCTTAAACTGAGTAGAAACAAAGAAAATATGAAGTAAGTTGAAGACTAAATGGTGAGCTAAAAATTGCGCTTTCAGCTCACCAATTTAGCGTATCAATTTGATATTTTTTGTTTAGAGAGTTTTTCTACAGTTCCCATTACAACGATAAAAAAGATAGGGACAAAAACAATAGCGAGCAAAGTTGCACTGATCATTCCCCCAAAGACGCCTGTACCAATTGCCTTTTGGGTTTCAGAGCTTGCACCAGATGCAATAACCAATGGGATAACACCACAAGTAAATGCGAGCGAAGTCATTAAAATTGGACGTAAACGCAATTTTGCAGCGGCAACAGTTGCTTCAACTAAGCCCATACCTTCTTCTCTGAGTGCTTTCGCAAATTCAACAATTAAAATGGCATTTTTAGCTGATAATCCGATAATCGTAATCATGCCGACCTTAAAGAAAATATCATTTGGCATACCTCGAATCATGATCGCGATAAAGGCACCAATTAATCCTAATGGTACAACTAACATCACTGACAGCGGAATTGACCAACTTTCATAAAGTGCAGCTAAGACCAAAAATACAACGAGCATTGATAAAAGTAGTAAAAATGTCGTTTGTGATTCTGACTGCTTCTCTTCTAAAGAAATACCCGTCCATTCATAACCGACACCTTTAGGGAGTTGTTTGATTAATGATTCCATTTCTGCCATAGCTTGACCAGAAGATATACCAGGCGCAGGACTGCCTGTGATACTTAATGATGGGCGTCCATTATAGCGATTGTACTGTTGTGGAGAATGTTGCCATATAGGTACAATAATCTCAGACATTGATACCAATTTACCACTTAGACTATTGACCTTGATTTGTAAAATATCATCAACATTCATACGTGATTTGGCATCAAGTTGCACAATCACTTGCTGCATACGATCTTGATTTGGAAAATCATTGATATACATTGAACCCATTGAGGTTGAAATAATATCTGTGACATCACTAAAATTAACACCAAGTGCTTGTAGCTTTTCACGATCAATTTTAAGTTGCACTGAACTTCCATCAGGTAAACCTTCAGGATAAACATCTACAACCTTTTTACTTTGAGCAGCAAGTCCAAGTAATTGTTCTTCTGCTTTGCGCAATGCTGGCATACCAATATTGCCACGATCTTGTAATCGTAATGTAAAACCAGAAGAGTTACCTAACTCATCAATGGCTGGAGGCAATACAGACATTGCTTGTCCTTCAGAACTTTCAGCCATCGCCTTATTTGCATTACTTACGACTTGTTGTGCAGTAATCGTACGGTCTTCAAATGGTAAAAGATTAGTAAAGTACATTGCTGTATTTTGTCCAGACCCACTGAACCCGAACCCCAAAACTGCCATATTGTCCTTAATGCCTGTTTCTTGATCCAAGTGTGTTTGAAACTCAGAGACAATTTTTCGAGTACGTTCTTGTGTTGCATCAGCAGGAAGTTGAATGGATGTCATAAACCAACCCTGATCTTCTTCTGGCATAAATGCAGTAGGAACTTGTTTAAGGCTAAGAATAAGAACAATAATAATACCAAGGAAACATAACATGGCAGCAACTTTATGTTTGATAACCTTAAATAAATTATGTTCATATTTATTATTTAACTTTTCAAAACTACGATCAAACCATGCAAAGATCCCTTTTTTCTCATGATCTTTATCAATCGGTTTTAACATCGTTGCACATAAAGCAGGTGTTAAGGTTAAAGCGAGAAAAGCTGAAAATAGTATAGAAACTGACATGGTAATGGTAAATTGGCGATAGATAATACCAACTGCACCCGATGCCAATGCCATCGGCAAGAATACTGCTGCTAAAACCAAGGTAATCCCAATAATTGGATTGGTGATTTCCTTCATGGCTTTAGATGTTGCTTCAACAGGTGATAATCCTTCCGATGCCATGATCCTTTCAACATTTTCAATCACAACAATCGCATCATCGACAATAATTCCGATCGCCAACACCATACCAAACATGGTCAGTACATTAATTGAAAAGCCTGCAAGTAGCATTACGGAGAATGTTCCTAATAGTGCTATAGGCGCAACAATGGCAGGAATTAAGGTATATCTAACATTATGAAGAAATATAAACATCACAATGAAAACTAAAACCATTGCTTCTAGCAATGTCACAATGACTTTTTGAATTGAAATTTTAACAAATGGAGCGGTATCATAAGGAATTGAAAATTTCATTCCTTCAGGCAAAGAAGCACTTAATTGATCTATTTTTGCTTTTACACCTTCAGCCGTTTTTACAGCATTTGCACCTGGACTCATTTGTATTGCGATAGCTGTAGAAGGATTTCCATTTTCTAAAATTGCAAAATTATACG
This sequence comes from Acinetobacter sp. TY2, assembly GCF_046269225.1. Taxonomy (NCBI): domain Bacteria; kingdom Pseudomonadati; phylum Pseudomonadota; class Gammaproteobacteria; order Moraxellales; family Moraxellaceae; genus Acinetobacter; species Acinetobacter sp. TY2. The sequence continues at coordinate 20,285 of NZ_JBJZOR010000002.1, read as the reverse complement.
ACTGCCCACCCACTTCGATACGGGCTACATCAGACAGGCGTACGTTGGCACCATTTTGATTGGAACGTAAGCTAATATTTTTAAACTGTTCAACAGTTTCTAGTTGTCCTTGTGCAGTCAAAGGAATCGTAATTTGTTGTCCAGTTAAAGCGGGAACATCACCTATACGACCTGGTGATATGGGCAAATTTTGATTTTGAATGGCTGTATTGACATCTTTAATGCTTAAGCCATAAGAAACTAAACGATCTGGATCTACCCAAATACGCATTGCTTTTTCAGCACCAAAATTTTGTACCTTCCCAACACCTTCAACACGTTTAAGTTCTTCAATGACATAGCGGGTCATATAGTCGCTGAGATCAATTTCTGAATATTTATTGTCAGGTGAGTTTAAGCCAACCATCATCAAAAAGCCTGATGAGGCTGCATCTACCATGAGTCCTTGTTGTCGCACAGGCTGAGGTAATCTCGATTCTATCGCTTTGATTTTGTTCTGAACATCGACTTGAGCAAGCTCGACATCAGTACCTGGTTTAAAAGTCGCTGTAATCGTTGCACTACCTGAGCTATCTGAACTTGAACTGTAATAAAGTAAATTTTTTACACCTGACATTTCTCGTTCAATGAGCGTTACCACACTATCATTGAGTGTTTTTGGTGTAGCACCTGGATACATAGCTGTAATACTAATTTGAGGGGGAGCCACGCTTGGAAAGCGAGCAATTGGTAGTTTAGGAATACTGAGTACACCTAATAAAATAATAAATAAGGCAATCACCCATGCAAAAATTGGACGACGAATAAAAAATTGAGCCATTATTTCTGCCCCCCATTTTCATTATTCGTTACAGGTGCTTGCCATTGTTTTACTTTTAGTTGCTGATTGGGTTGAATACGGTCAACACCCTCGACAATAATTTTTTCACCAGCTTGAATACCTTGAGTTACAACGTAGCTATTTTGATAACGCTGACCCAGTTGCACAGTTTTACTTTGTGCCTGCCCCTTTTGGTCGATAACAGTTACATTCGCCTTACCACTAATATCATGTTGTATAGCCTGCTCTGGTACTAAAATCGCATTATCAACTTTTGCTCGGCTCATGTTGACACGGACATACATACCAGGAAGTAATTTTTGATTGTCATTATTCGCTAAAATACGAATCGTTACATCACCCGTATCAGGATCTACCTTGGTATCTGAAAATAAAATTTCACCTGTTACACTGTACGGTTGACCTTGGCTATTTAAGATTTCTACATGATGGCTTGCATCAGACAAGTTTCCTTGCTGCAAGGCTTCCTGTAATTTTTCATAATCCGTAATGGATTGTTTTACATCAATATATACCTTATTAATTTGCTGTATTAACGCCATCGCATTCGTATCACCTTGACTTACTAAAGCACCTTCGGTCACTAAAAGCTCACCGATAATTCCAGAGATTGGTGCTGTAACTGTTGCATACTTTAAATTCAGTTGTTGTCTAGAAAGTATGGCTTCCATTTGTGCAACATCAGCTTTCGCTTTACGGTATTCTGCTTCAGTATTGTTAAATTCTTGCTTACTAATTGCATTAACTATGACTAATTCGGCATAGCGCTTCAACAAAACCTGTAAACGTGCAGCTTCAGATTCTGCTCGATTCAAACTTGCTTGATTGCTTTTTACATCCGCTTGGAATATTTCAGAATTCAGCTTAAAAAGTGATTGACCCGCTTGAATATATGAGCCTTGTTTAAACAGAACTTTATCAACAATTCCGCCGACTTGAGGTCGAATTTCAGCCATACGATATGCGACTACTCGCCCTGGAAGGTTTTCAATTAAACTAATTGATTGCGCTTGTACAGTCAGGGCACTTACTGTTACCTCAGGTATTTCAGCAGTATTTTGGTCTGAATTTTCTGATTTTGCACAACCCATCAAAAGCACAGTCGTGATAACAACAGTACTCACTAAACGATGACTTTGCTTCATGGTTTTTACTAGATAGTATTAGATCGTACTATTTTGAAAAAACTTTGTTTACGGATGGCTAATATTGTGTGGAGATTGTGTGGAGAAAGCAGGAAAATTGCATAATTATCATTTTGGAGACCATGGAAATTACTTCTAAAATTAAAGGGTTTAAAATAGATTTTTCCTTAAAGTAGAGCTAAGACTCATTCTGTTTAAAATAAATGAATCTCAAATACGCAAATCATTTTATACTTTTTAGGTTGTTCTTGGATTTTTACAGCTAAGTTCATGAACTTATAAAACATAAGATATCTAAGACTGTAGCCTACATAACGTTGTTGTAGCTACAAATCAGTACCGTGAAGCTTAGAAATTATATTCACGTTGCTGACTATCCTAATGAACATAATATTCGTTCTGCAAAACCCTACGCTATCTAAGTCGATCTATGTGGTGATCTAGTTTTATAAATAATAATTTGATTTGTTTGGGGGGGGGGGGTCTAAAAATCCCATTCACCACGAGCAAACTTATGTTATTGATTATTTTTAACCTGACTATTATTAATCAACCATCATTTCACACATTGCATCATTTTCTTATTCTACACTCAGCAACCAGATCATATTTTTTGTATTCGATTTCAAATAGTTGATATTCCATTATTTATTAAATGGCACATTTTTTGTCAATAAAAAAACCACATAAAGTGGTATTTTTTATCTAACTTGAAGCGTTTAATGCTTAAAGAGAATTCGTTTGCTCACTTGGAGTAAGTGGTTGAACTAAAACGATCTCACCTTCCTCTACTTTATGTCCTTCAGTTTTAGCAATGACCGCGGTTGCCACACTATTACCAATAATATTCGTTGCAGTACGTCCCATGTCTAAGAAGTGGTCTACTGCAAGAATCAGCAAAATACCCGCTTCTGGAAGTTTAAACATTGTTAATGTTGCAGCAATCACTACCAACGATGCGCGAGAAACACCTGCAATTCCCTTACTAGTGATCATCAGTGTAAGTAATATTAATATTTGTTGTGAGATACTTAAATCAATGTTATAGGCTTGAGCAATGAATAACACTGCAAATGACATATAAATCATTGAACCATCAAGATTAAATGAGTAGCCTAGTGGAAGTACAAAGCTAGTAATACGCTTTGGTACACCAAATTTTTCCAATGCTACAATTAGTTTTGGGTAAGCGGATTCACTACTTGCTGTTGCAAAACCTAATACTACAGGTTCACGAACAGTCTTAAGCAAACGAAATACATCTTTTTTCAAAAAGATATAGCCAACAGTAATAATCACAGCCCAAAGAATGAAAAGACTGGCATAAAAAGAGCCTATAAAAACACTATAGTCTATAATTATTTGTGGTCCTTTTAAGGTAATTGCAGAAGCAATTGCCGAGAAAACAGCAATAGGAGAAAACATCATAACGTAATCGGTAATACGGAACATAACACGACACAATTCATCAATAATTTTCGCAATTACCGTACTCTCATCTTGCTGATGATGAACATAAGCTAAGGCTGAGCCAAAGAAAATAGAGAATATAAGAATCTGTAAGATTTCATTGTTCGCCATCGCCTCGGCGAAACTTTTTGGAAAGATATGTGTAATAAAAGCTTGTATATTTAAACTTGTTGCACTGATACCCACATCAACAGGTGCTGTAGGAATTGGGAGATTCATTCCTGCACCAGGTTGTAATAGGTTTGCCATGCTCATACCTAAAAGTAAAGAAATGAGAGATGCACCAATAAACCAACTCATGGCCTTAAGTGTAATAGAGCCTAATGATGATGACTTACCCATTGAAATCAGCCCTGAAACAATTGTTGCAAAGACCAATGGTGCAATAATCATTTTAATTAATCTTAAGAATACATCTGTAAGAATTTTAAAATATGATGCAATATTTTCAGCTTGAGTCGAACTCAAATGACTATGAAAAAGCCAACCAATTAGTATTCCAGAAACCATAGCAACTAAAATAAATTTTAATAGTTTTTTCTGATCCATAAAAACTTCCTTTTAATACCCTAAAATCGATAAAAACATCTCATTTTTTATAAAATGTTTTTATGTTGTTCCATCCAAGTCAAATATCCATTTAACTTAGGGCTGTTGGCAAAATTTATAGAAAGTAGATCAGAATTAAAAATGCAAAAATGGATATTTCTATGCAAAATTTGCATGGAAATATCCACAATAATATATAAAATGCCAATGACATTATTCATTTAATAAATCTAAAGATTGTTAATATTTTTTAAAAAGCCGCATCTGGTTACTGATAATTAAACATTTCCGATCATAATATTTCTTTACAACTTCTTAGACTTCTTTTCGCTTATGAATGGAGGCATTATTTAGAATTAACAAACAGTTTCGAGATGAAATATCTTTCAATAAATACTCAAGCCAACTTGTAAAAAGCTTATGTTCACATGTTCGATTAAACACAGTAAAAGTGATACGCTGAACTTGATCGGACTGCACTGAGACTAGTCCATCCCATTTTATGTAGTCTTGATATTAGAACACCATAAGAAACTTCATACGCGAAGTGACTCTTAAATAACGCAATGAGTAAATAACGCAATGAGATATTTGCTTGTTGAAAATGGCATATTTTAACAAAGGTTTAATCAGTGGCTAGATTCAGAATAACTGAAGCCCTGCCCATATTTTCAAATTTTGGTTGAGCGAGTTTTCTTATTTATTTTTAATCAAAATATTCTTAATCAAAACCCAATGTTGTACGAGCAATATGGAAAGTCATATATACTTTTGATTTGTGTCCTGTAGAATCATACGCTTGCATCACTTTCACATAAATCTTCGGAGTAAAATTTTGGCATATTTTTATAGCTAAATCATTTTTTATACTGTAGCTCAAAATAGATTTTTAGCTATCAAATCCAATCCAATATCAATCACTATTCTGATTAAATAATATCTAATTTTGCGTATTCTTTAGTTTATACTTTTCCTACTAGAGAGCTAAGCCATTAGTCAACATTCTTGGGGCATTACGAAAGAATAAGTTGACTACAGCTTAGCTATACTAAAAATAGTTTTCGATATTTTAGTATTTAAATTTCACATTTAAACGAACCATTAATGGATCACCCCAATTGACCAACTGAGCATTCGGCGTTGTTCCAGCCAAATATTCTTTATCAAATAAGTTTTTAATGCTTAAGCCTGCGCCCCAACTTTCCGCTTCATAACCTGCATTTACGTCAATTAATGTGTAACTTGGCAAATAAACAAAATCTGTATTGCGTTGAGCCGTACGTGAACCTTGATAGCGAATACCCGCTCCGATATTCCACCCTAGCTTATCTGGACTAAAATAATATTGAGTAGATAATGAACCTGCATTTTCAGGCACATGATTAGTTCGTTTACCAATCTCACTAGCAATCACGCTTTCAGTGACTTTTGCTGTAGGAATATAACTATATGTTGCCGATACATTCCATTGCTTAGTTAATGCTGCGGCAAGTTCTGCTTCAAATCCTTGGGTAACTTGCTCCCCTGTTTGAATTGAAAAATTTCCAGACGCATCTGATTCGGTGACATTTTTACGGGTCAAATCATAATATGCCATATAGCCTTGCAAGCGCTGATCCAAAGCCTGAAACTTTATGCCTACCTCTGCTTGTTTACCTTCCTCTGGATTGAGCAAGGTGCCGTTTTCACCAGAATCAGTTACAGGCATAAATGAAGTGGAATAACTAAAATAGGGTGCAAACATATCATTGATGCGATACATAACTGAAGCACTGCCTGTAAAAGCATTATCTGAATTTTTAGTGGTCGTGTTTTTTAACACACTATCAATTTCAACTTGAGTCCAATCATGACGACCTGACAATCCAATAATCCAGCGATCATCAATTTTAATGGTATTTCGTATATAAACCTGCATATTGACTATAGGTAATTTCCTGACTAGGTGCGCCTATTTTTTTAATACTAACATTGCCATAGCTCGGATTATTCGCATTAAAATCATTAATCGTATCTGTTCGACGATAATAATCACTGCGCTCTCGCATCATATCTACACCAGCCATCACATCATAGCTGACAGAACCGAAATCAAAATTACGCTGTAAGTTATTATCTAAAGTATAGTTAGTATCTTGCTTGTCTTGATTGTTAATTGCCCGTTTAATGATTGGTAGCGTATTTGTCCCTGATGCTAATATTGCATTCCCTTTTGTATCCGTTTTTGTTACTGCAAAATTTTGTTTAAAAGTCCAATCATTATCAAAGTAATGCGCATAATTTGCGCCAACCCGATACACATCTACATCATAGCCATAACCAGGCTCACCAAAAAATAAGCTTGGTGAATACTTTTTATAATTACCGTTACTATAGGGAATACCCTGCTGACGAATATAATCACGATGCTGATAACTAGCAATAACTGATAAATCATCTTTATCGTCTAAATCAAAATTATATGATGATGCAATATATTGATTTTTAAAATAAACATAATCTGTTGGATCATCTTGATCCGATACTCGTCCAACTACACGAAAAGCGCCTTTTTCAGTTTCGTTAGGCGCATAGTTAATGTCAAACGTACCTTCTTTTAAGCCATAGCTGCCATAACTTAAACCAGCACGTGAAAATGATTCTGCTTGTGGTCGTTTAGTGGTCAAATTGACAAGACCTCCTGGCAAAGCCAATCCAAAGCCCACAGAAGTAGGACCTTTTACGACTTCAATAGACTCAAGCCCAGAAATATCTTCTGCTCTTAGTACATTGTCTGATGCTTGTACACGTAATCCATCAATATAAGTTTGTGAACTAGAAATTTGCCCACGGATAATAAAATCATCCCAACCCCGACGTCCATATTGCCCAGATGTAACCCCTGCAACCCCATCTAAAGCCTCTGCAACTGTTTTGGCTTGTTTCTGTTCTAATTGTTGATTCGTAAGAACACTAATCGACTGTGCGGTTTCAAATAAAGGGGCACTTGACCGAAGCACTGCACTAGCTTTTTGTGCAGCATAGGCTTTTTCGCTATTTTCAGCCTGTATAGTAATGACGGGCAATTGATTAATGCTAGGAGTTTTCTCTACATCAGAGTCCGATTGAGCCTGTGATGCAGTTGCCATCAAGGCAAGTACTGAAAATGCTAAGGTAGATTTATTAAACCACATGACACAAAAACCACAAATACAAACATAAACCTTAATTATAATCATTTTCATTTATTATTGTTGCTATTTATTTAAATAAGTTAAATATTAAAATGCTTTGTTGTACAAAAAATTAAAAATAAAGTTCCCATATCACCTCAAATTTAAGAGACTACTTGGCTATGAGGTCGTCCTAGCTCCATAAATTTATTGATGAGTACAGCTGTTTAGTCCTGTCTTATGATCAAATCTATATCTCGACTCTCTTTACACATAGTTATAGGTTTTGTTCAGAGCATCATTAGATTCTGTAGGTGAGATTGTATAGCTCCAGATTATTCCAAGCCTCTCATTTTCCCACTAGCTTAGGTTATAATAATTCCCTCCCAAAATATGGTTGATCTATTATGAACACCTCCAATGACCCTTTACACGGCAAAAAACTTACTGATATTTTGGATGAATTATTGGATTACTACGGCGGCTTTGAAGGCTTAAATCGTAAAATTGAAATTAGATGTTTCTGCATAGATCCAAGTGTTAAATCATCATTGCGATTCTTACGTACCACACCATGGGCACGTGAAAAAGTAGAAAACTTATATTTGTATGTCTTACGCCAAAAAGCCAAACAGAAATCGTAGCTATCAAAAACCTAGCCTTAGCATACTATTTTATATCAAATAATAATCTACACTTATTGAATAGTCGCCAATTTTGTAGACACCTTTGAATTAGTGGTTGGACTGCTACCACTCTCCTAAATAATACTGTGACTAAATCTAGAACTTGCCAAATCTTATAGTGAATTATGTTTTGTACTATAAATGCTGAAAGATAGATCAAAAATCAACCAAATGCATAGTTGATTTTTGATTTATAAAAAAGATCAATCCCTTTGAGTCTATCAATACATTACTTTTCTAAAGCATATGCAATCACATAATCGCCATGATCAGGTGACTGACGTGCCCCACCTGCGGAAATGACCACATATTGTTTACCTGTTTTTGGAGAAATGTAGCTCATTGGTGTACCTTGGCTACCCACAGGTAAACGCGCTTTCCATAATTCTTCACCATTTGATGAATTGAAAGCACGTAAGTAGAAGTCTTGCGTTGCAGCAAAGAATACTAAACCACCTTGTGTCGCCATTGGACCACCAATGGTTGGCATACCAATCGGTGCTTTTAAACCCATTTTAATACCCATTGGACCTGTATCTTCAACTGTGCCTAAAGGTATCTGCCAAGCCACTTGACGCGTTTTCATATCAATCGCAGTCATGGTCCCGAAAGGTGGCTTTTGACATGGAATGCCTAGTACCGACATAAAGCGATTTTTATTTACTTTATATGGTGTGCCTTTCATTGGTACTGCCCCCATCCCAGTATTAACCTTCTCTCCACCGCTAGCTTCAAGTTTCAAGTCTTCAGGCGTTTGTTTAATTAGCTGAATCCACAAACCTAGGCGCATGTCGTTGACAAACATATAACGATGCGTTGGATCGAATGCAATACTACCCCAATTCATACCACCTAATGAACCCGGAAAACTTAAAGAAATATCAGAACCTGGTGCCGTGAATAGACCATCATAACGCATCGATTTAAAATTAATACGACACATCAATTGATCAAATGGCGTTGCGCCCCACATATCCGATTCAGTCAAGGTTTGATTACCAATTTGTGGCATTTCAACTGAACGTGGTTGGGTTAAACTGTACTGTTCATCAGGAATATCTGCCGCTTTTACAGATTGCTCTACTACTTTAGTTAGTGGTTGACCAGTAACACGGTCAAGTACAAAGAACTGACCCGACTTGGTTCCTATTACAACAGCAGGTTTGGTTTGTCCGTTTTGCATTGGAAAATCGATCAAACTTGGTTGCATCGGTAAATCGAAATCCCAGAGATCATTGTGAACGGTTTGATAAACCCACTTTTCTTTACCTGTGGTTGCATCTAAAGCCAGAACAGAAGAATTGTATTTATGATCCACAGGTTGACGGTTTCCGCCCCACACATCGACTGATGAACTTCCCATCGGTAAGAATACAGCGTTCATTTTCGGGTCATAAGACATTGCAGCCCAAGAGTTAGCTGAACTACGTTTATAAATTTCACCTGGTTTTAATACATAGTTTGGATTTGAATTGCGTGGATCAAAGGCCCAACGTAGTTGTCCAGTAATCACATCATAGGCACGGATAACGCCACCTGGCATATCCGCTGCAAAGTTATCAGCAATACGACTCCCGACGATGATGCTAGTACCTGCAATGGTTGGCGCCGAGGTCACCTCAAAACGAGGTGCTTGCGTGCCCGCGCCTAGACCTTCCAATAAGTTCACTGTTCCATCGACACCAAAGTCTTTACAGCGTTCGCCCGTATCTGCATTGACGGCAATTAAACGACCATCAGGGGTATTGGTATAAACACGACGTGGACATGCAGTATTATTTGCGACCAAAGTAACAGCATTAGCGCCTGTTAAAGTTGGTTGCACCAAGGCTTGAGTTGAGTCAAAGTAACCTACACCACGACACCGTTCCCAAGCATCGGCTTTAGAGTTTACTTCGGCTTTCCAAATTTGTTTACCTGAGTCTGCATCTAAGGCAATGATGTTGTTATGCGGTGTACATAAAAAGACTTTCTCACCAACCTGTAAAGGGGTGAGCTGGTCTTCTGCACCATTACCTGTACCTGAGGTCATATCTCCTGTTTGAAAGCGCCATGCTTCCTTTAGCTTGGACACATTATTACGGTTAATCTGATCCAGTGCAGCAAAACGACTCCCACCAGCATCATTACCATAGTGTGACCAGTTCACTTGTTGAGTTTGCGCTGTTACAGGCACCAGTGGTAGTTCTTCACCATTGGCTTTCACCGTTGGGTGTGGAATAAACATACCATACAAACCACCGAGCATGCCTAACACCGTCAAACCACCTAAGGCATATGCTGGTGCTGATGGTGCAATTTGAAATTGGTACTTACGAATAAAAGGTAAAGTAAAACATAGTGCAGCAAATAATCCCGCAGGGAACATTAAACGTGAATGGAGTGCCCAAAAATCCCAACCCGCATCAAACACTGCCCAGATAATAGTCCCTAGAAAAACCAATGCAAATATCCAGACACCCAATGTTTTTTTTCTAAAAATAAACACTGCTGAAATGATGGTCAATAAACCTGCTATCAGGAAATACCATGAACCACCTAGACTAATCAGTTTTCCACCACCGATTAAATAAAATAAGCCAGTTAGCAATAAAGCCAAACCTAATATAAAGCACCATATTTTAAATATGGGTTGAGATTGCGCTTCGGACATACTTTTTACTCCAAATGCTGTGTTTTAAATGATCTCTCCTACTTTATTTTGAGCATCATTCATATCACATCCAAACTTTTGAGCATCCACAATTAACTTGCTTCAACAATGAAAAAAGAGTGTTTAAATTCAGCAACAGTATCGCTTACATTTTAAACACTCTTTCACTTTAAATACGATTAAAAATTTATCTTAATGCTAAGACCTGCCACCCAAGCATCATCCACTTCTTTCACACCAGAAGGTTGATATATATATTGCAGGTTGGGTCTGAGCATTACCGCAGGTGACCACTGATAGGTATAATTCAATTCAACATTGAGTTCGTCATGTTGAATTGGGACATAATCGTTGGCAAGCGCGTCATAACGGTAATAACCACGACCTTCATTGGTGGCTATTTGCTTGTTCGTAACACGGTCATTTACCACATAGTTAGCCAATCCAAAACCGATGGAATCATTTGGGCGGCTATCAAAAGGGCCTTTGTACCAAAGTGCTAACTGTTGCGTACTTTCAACAGCGGTCGTGTCTCGGTCATTGATGACCCCATTAAAACTGATATATAAACCGCGTTTAGGATCAGCCCCGTGTTGGGTCAGTTGTTGTTGAGCATTCAACCAGAAACTATATTTACCATCGTGGATTATTCCTGACGTACCTACATCTTTAGCTTCTGCTGTGGAATACAGTGCACCGAGTTTATATTCGCCCTGTAGACCATTAAATGTAGCAAGTTTAGGTTTCCATGCCAGTTCAACTGGAATGGTGGCCCCTTCGACATTGTCCATATCTAGATTAAAGCCATCACTGTCCGAGTCTGTTTTGACATTATCTGGGTTGACTTCATAGACCCCAACGCCAAGTGACCAGTCTGGTGCAAATTGGTATTTAACATTGGTGCCCCATAAGCTAACAGGCCAGTTATACCAAATCGAACCGATGGATTTTCCAAGCTGCCCACCACACAAAAGTAAGTTCTGAAATTCACATTGTGAGCTGTTAAAGTCATCAGACATGCCCATACGACCAATCTTAAATTGGACATTGTTGTCGTCAAAACCTGTTTTGATCCATGCTTGAGTTAAGCGCCAAATTTTGCCACGACCATAAATTTCTTGGCTGTTGCCTAACGTACTTGCACGAGGGTCTTTAATTCGTTCAAGCGTTAAGGCATTACCATCACGTTTAGTCACCATAATTGCTGCGGTAGTATTTTCCCAACCTGCAATTTTGTTTAAATCAAAATTGGCACCTAAGGTCAACTGTGCAGCATTATCAAAACTACTGTCATCATTATAACCACCAGCCAAATTGGTCGCTGCTTGACTCATAATCGAAGCTGTAAATTTATAACCTTGATCTTCTAGTTGCTTCCGCTCACCGTTCCAATCACCGAATAGCCATTGACGATCTGCCGAATAAAACTCATTGGCTGAAGTAAATTGACAACAAAGTAACGCCAAAGATAATGTACCAATTTTTACAAAATGTGTTTTTAAAATTGATGGTTTTAATAATTGTTGTTGCATAACCAAATATCCTTTTTTTTGTGAGGAAAGCTCAACTCAAGTGAACTTTCCATGCGATTTTTATTATTTAATATGAATGGCTGAGCTCAATTCAGAAGTTGCACCTAAATGGTCGGTCATATTGGCGGTGACATTAGCCAGACCACTTGCCACCTTCCAGATTGCTTGACCTTGACCTTGCGCATTTGTCATCACAACTTGAGTACCTAAATATTGCTCTGCTTCTTGACTCTTCGTTTGAGGATTTGCAAAGAACTCAACCTGATAGCGTTGATTCGGTTGTGCTTGAACTATAGCAGTGACTTGACCTTTGCTATAACTTAAACGTGGTGCTTGAATGTTTTGGTTTGGGATCGCGTTACAGCCTTGTTCATTCGGCTGGGTACAGGTTTTTTGAAGTTTCGCAGCCTCAATAACCACACCACCACCACGAGAACCGACAAAACCTGCATGCTCTAGCGCTGGCACTGCAAACACAATTGAGCCTAACCGTTGATTGGATACACACGAACCACCCGCTTCACAGCGTTTAATATCTTTGCCATTATTCCATATTAAATTTTTGGTCAAGGTTGTGCGGGCATTGACATCTTTTTCTGAACGTATTGCAATACCCAGACGATTCCCATGGACTCTATTGCTGTCAAAAATGTTGCCATCACCTGTGAGATTAAAGCCAATTGAGTTATTAGTCAGTTCATTATAAGCAATGTAATTACGCTTCCCCCAGTTAATTTGCAAACCATCCGAATAGTTTTCAAATTTGTTCCCAACGACTGCATTGTCATTGCCCCACAGAATTTCAATACCTTGAGATGGCTCAGGATTAGCTTTGGTTGAGGTGAACAAGTTATTCGCTATAAGGTTAAATGCTGCACCACGGGTAAGCTCAAGACCATCGCCATTATCCACAAACAGGTTATTCAAAACTTTGTTATTATTGGTAGTCGTCGAGGTTGGATTACCCTTACCATCATCACCAGTCAGCATCACACCTGAACCACCATAGTTATTACTAATACGGTTATTTTGAATCAAGTTATTACTTGAACGGTTCACCAAAACGCCAATACAGAAACGATGAATATCAAGACCTTTTAGCGTTATACCATTTACATCTTGCAGGACTAAACCTGGTAAGGTCATGGTACGGACATTAGTCCCATACTGTTCAGGATTTGCTCCTGGACATGCTTTAGCACCCTCACCTTTAATATAGTTTGAACCATCAAGCGCAATAAACTCGCCTGTTTTATCCCATTGCGTTCCAATTATCTTCACTGAAGATTTAATTGGTGGTAAAGGCTGATTCAGTTTAATGGCATAGGGTGCTTGTCCTACCGCTTGGATGAGAATTTCATTTTCTTGTGCAGTATTGGAATTGGATTGTTCAATTGCCCAACGTAGGGATCCTTTTGCCGTATCATCCTGATAGCGGTCTACCACATAGGTTTCTGCACTGACTAAACCTGAAGTAGCTAAACTCAATACTAATGTGGTCAAACGTAAGGTTGATGGTTTCATATTTTAAATCCTTTTCTATCCATGAATATAAATAACACAGTGCATTTAAGGGGTTGGCTGTACTGTTTTCAATAACTGTTTGAGTTGAGTCACATCAATTTGACCCGGCGCAGAGGCTTCACCAATCATGCCGAAACTTAAACTGCCCCCCATATTGGCAGTTGCGACACGTGAAATCGTCCCTAACTGCCCCATCGACATAGTCAGCAATGGTTTTTGACTTTTTTGACTTACAGCCAGCGTGGCATTCATGAGGGTAAAGACATCTTGTTTTGACTTGGGCATCACCGCAATTTTAAGAATATCGGCACCCATTTGATCTTGTTTTAGCAAGCGATTTTCAATATCTTGTTGCTCAGGTGTTTTTGCAAAATCATGATTCGACATAATCACCAACACGTTCTTGTTATGCGCCAATTTGATTAATTTCGTTATACTGCCTACATCTCGAAACATTTCAATATCGAGCAATTGCATAAATGGCTTTTTCAGGTAGTCGCTATAAATCTTTTCATAGTCTTGGTCAGACACCGTCATTTTCCCGCCTTCGTTATGAGTACGAATGGTGGCAATTAAGGGTTTCTCTTTTAAAATTTGATTGAGTTGCTGACCAAGTGCGATGACTTTTTGGGTGTCGGCAGAGAATTCCAATAAATCGATGCGAAATTCAGCTACGTCTGCATTTGGATTACTAGCAATAACTTGCGCTTGAGCAATGGCTTGCTCTGCTGTTTTTGCGGTAATCGGTACAATAGTTTTGACAGGTAAGTCACCAATATTGAGATTTTTTACCATATAATGTTGTGTCGTAGGAACAACTTCGGCTGAAAATACCGTAGGTGTTGCGGCTAAAACAGCACTACTTAAGCAAAGTTGCATTGCAATTTTTTTAATCTTCATTATTACATTTCCTTGTATTTTCAATAGTCTTCTTCTGTCATCAAGAGCAAATATACGTGGGATGGATGAAATGGATCATGCCATCACCACGTATAAACATTTTTCTCTCATTGATATAAATTGTTTTACGTTTAGTTTGGCTTAGATATCTAAAAAGACAGTTTCATCTTCACCTTGAACACGAATATCAAAGCGGTACACCACCTCACCATCCCGCTCTTCACGTTTTGCGATGAGGGTTTGACGACGAGGTGCCCACTCAATACCTTTCAGTACAGGATCTTGTGCATTAGCTTGGGCTTCATCTTCAAAATACACACGGGTATTCAAGCCAATGTTAATTCCGCGAGCAAAGATAATCAGTGCAATATGAGGTGCCTGAGTTGTCCCTTTACGTCCTAAAACTGAACCCGGTTTAATGGTATTGAAACTCCAAAAACCAGTTTCGAAATCTGCGCCTGTACGTCCCCAACCATGGAAGTGTGGATCGGCTACTTTACCTTGAATATCCTCCGCACTTGGATACACACCGTTGGCATCCGCCTGCCAAATTTCAATCAAAACATCACGTAGTGGTAAACCTAAGCCGTCAAATACTTGACCTTCTAAGCGAATACGTTCGCCTAATGTTTTTTCTTGAACTAACTGATTGTTAAAATTATTTTTAAATACTTCGATGTTTGCTTGTTGTGGCAACAAACCAATGTGTACATATGGCCCACCTGTTTGAGATGGAGTTTCATGCAACTCTTGAAAGTTCCAATGGTTCATGTTGTTCTCCCTGAATTAAGTCAAATCATTTTCAAAATAAGTCGCACGACGCCCACGTAAAGTGATGTCAAAACGATAACAACGACTGTCTGCTTCAATAAAGTTACTCTTGTCTTCAAGAGCAATCAGTGCGCGACGTTGTTCTTCTGAAGGAATGGTTTTAATAATCGGACACGAATCAATCAATGTATCGCCTTGAAAATAGAACTGTGAAATGAGTCGCTGTGCCCACCCATCAGCAAGTAATGAAAAATGGATATGCGCAGGACGCCATTCATTAATACGGTTACGCCAAGGATATGGACCTGGCTTGATGGTGCGAAATACAAAATATCCATTTGCATCGGTCATCATGCGACCACAGCCGCCAAAGTTTGGATCCATCGCACCAATAAACTGATCATTTGGATGGCGATAACGACCAGAAGCATTGGCTTGCCACACTTCGAGCAAAGCATTTTTTACAGGGCGACCAAATTGATCACGAACATAGCCATGCACAATAATGCGCTCACCAATCGGTAAAGCTTCTTTGGCATAATTTAAAATCAAATCGTTATCTTTAGGCCCAAACTGTTCGGCACTAAACTGTGGTGAAGTCACTTCTGTTAAAGTTTCTGCAATCGAAATCAAAGCATTTTTTGGCGAGCGTAATACACTGGTTTTATAGCCTGGTGCATATGCTGGCGGATGATCTTCTGTATTGCGTTGTGCATAAGCACCTAAAGTAATTTGCGACATGTGACGTCCCTCTAAATCTTGTACCATTACTCTTGATTAGTTTGTTCTTGGCTGAGCTGCTGCTCGCTCAGTTTTTGCGGAGCAATGCCCAAATCTGCAAAAACTTCTTCTGCCATGTGCATGGCTGCATTGGCTGCGGGTAAACCGGCATATAGTGAGCAGTGCAATATCAACTCTTTTAAATCGTCTTTGGTCACACCATTGTTAAAACAAGCACGTAAATGCATACGAAGTTCATCTTCACGACCCAATGCCAATAACACAGCAATCGTGACTAAGCTACGGGTGTGACGTGGCATCCCTGGTCTAGACCAGACCTCACCCCACGCAAAACGACTAATAAAATTTTGAAAGTCAGTATTGAAATCATTCAAGTTTTCAAGTGAACGATCTACATGCTTTTCACCCAGTACTTCAGTGCGTACGGTAATTCCTTGTTCATAACGTTGTTCATCATTCATAGGAGAAACCTCAATTAAGTCGCATCGGTATGTGCGACCAGTGATTTAACAAAAATAGCGACTGCTGCTGCTGTTGCTGGAATTAAGAGCAAGCTTAAAATGGCGGTAAATGACCAATCATTACCCAGTAAAACTGCGCCGATCCATGCACCAAATACCGCGCCAAAACGACCAATACCCGACATCCACGCAATACCTGTTGCACGGCACTGAGTTGGATAAAAACGAGCGCTTAGTGCAGGCATTGCCGACTGCGCACCATTAATCGCAACTCCTGCACAAAGCACTAAAATGGCAAGTAATGTTGGATTAGCTAAGTTCTGTCCTACGGTAAATGCAAAAATCCCTGCGACAAAGTAAAAACATGCAATAATCCGATTCGGGTTGAAACGATCCATTGCCCAACCAATAAATAATGCACTGAGCACACCGCCAAACTGGAATAAACCACCAATAAATGCAGCACGTTCCATGGTTGCACCAGTTTCACGCATCAAAGTTGGCAACCAACTGGTGAGCAGATAAATCATCACCAAACCCATAAAATAGGTCAGCCACAATAAAACCGTACCTTTGACATATTTCTGAGAGAACAACATGCTAAACACGCCTTTCTTCTTCGCATCGTCAGTTTTTTCTTCAGGCACATGAAATTCAGTTGCACCCTCTACTTGAGTTGGTGCAATACGTGACAAAATTTGATGAACTTTTGCCTTATCACGTCCTTTAACAATCAAGAAACGATATGATTCTGGTAGGAAGAAAACCACCACAAACATCAAGATCAGTGGAGACCAACCGCCCAATAAGAATAAGCTGTGCCAACCAAAGGTTGGGATCAACCAACTGCTGATGAAGCCACCTGTCGCCATACCTAAGTTGTAACCACAGAACATACAGGTCACGAGTAACGAACGAGATCGTTGTGGGCAATATTCAGAAAATAGTGTGGTTGCATTCGGCATCGCTGCACCTAAACCAATACCCGTTAAAAAGCGTAGTACCACCAAGGTATTTAAGTCAGCCGCATAGGCCGATGCCAAAGTAAAGCCACCAAAAATCAGCATCGAAATACTTAAAACAATCTTTCGCCCAAAGCGGTCAGCGGTTGGACCAGACACCAAAGCGCCAATAATCATCCCGCCTAAAGCCGCACTCATGACTGGCCCCAGTTGCGAGCGGTCTATCCCCCAGTCTTGCGCCAAAGCTGGAGCAATAAAACCCATTGCAGCAGTATCAATACCGTCAACAAAAACAATGAGAAAACATACAATTGCGATCAACCACTGATATTTGCTAATCGGTGCATCATTAATCAGTGCTTGTGCGTCTATACTCGTTTTTTGAGTAGCGTATTCCTGAGACGCCATACCTGCCTCCTTGGGCTGAAAGTCCTTTTAAAAATCCTTAAACTATTGAATCGATCCAATAAACTGACTGAGAGCTTGATTAAACAGCTCAGGTTGCTCAATATTGGACAGATGCGATGCATCAATCACCGCTAATTCACTATTTTGAATCTGTTCTTGCATATAGATGCCATCTGCCACTGTCGTGACAGGGTCAAACACGCCTGCAATTACTAAAGTTGGAATGTGAATCTGTTGAATTTGAGTAGATAGATCTGCTTGCGCAAGCGCTCGGCAAGATTCTGCATAACCCAATGCTGGCGTAGTCGCTAAAGACTGAATGGTACGTTGAGCCAAAGCATCGTGTTGATAATCAAACTGCTCACTAAACCAACGTGTGTGCGTAGTCGCAACCAAGTCTAATAAGCCATTGGCCGTCACAGTATCTGCACGCGCATTCCAACCGTCTTCATTCCAAATTTTGGCTGCTGAATTCGCAACAGTGATGCTGTGAAAACGATCTGCATGGTGAATACCTAACAACAAAGCCGTCATGCCACCCATTGAAATGCCGCAGAAATGTGCTTTTTCAATGTTTAAATCGTTCATAATATCGATCACATCTTCTGCAAGATTTTGTATAGTGGTGTGCTCAATCACATCACTTTTCCCATGACCACGGGTGTCATAAGTCACCACTTTAAACTGTTGTTCAAAGGCGAAAACCTGGGGTTGCCACATGTCTTTATCTGTGCCCAATGAATTTGAAAATATAATCACTGGTGCATTGTCTTGCCCACTGATTGTCACGGATAAAGTTTTGCCTTGACGATTGGTCATCGTGATATTCACTTTGCCTCTCCTTTTGCTTCCTGCAGAACTGCATCAATCTGATCTTGAATATTGCCGAGATATAATGCAGGTTTAAAAATTTCTGAAATCTGACTTTCACTAAAATAGGCCTTGACTGGATCAAGTTCAGTAATGACCTCTTTTAAGTGAACACTTTTTTCAACCGCCGTTTTGCATGCAGCTTCAACCACATGATGTGCCTGTAAGCGCCCCATATGCGGTGCCAAAGCCATCATCACAGCTTCGGCCATAATCAAACCCTGTGTGCAATCTAAATTTCGTTGCATGTTTTCAGCATTGATCTGCATCCCTTGTAAAACATCTAAAGTACGCTCTAAAGCACCCGCACAAAGTTGGAAAATTTCAGGTAATGCTAGCCATTCTGCATGCCATCCGCCTATGCTACGCTCATGTTCCTGTACCATGCTTTGATATAAACTCGACATCAAAACTGGAACACGATTAGCTGCTGCCAGAACGGAAGCAGCAGCAACAGGATTACGTTTATGTGGCATTGTTGATGACCCACCACGCCCTTTCGCTGCGGGCTCAAATACTTCTGCAATTTCAGTTTGCATCATCAATGACCAGTCACGCGCCATTTTTCCCAAATTGCCTGTCACCATCGCTAAAACACTTGAGATCTCAACAATTCGATCGCGCTCACCATGCCATGTACAGTTCGGTACTGTCAGTTGTAGCTGTGCTGAAAATGCATGAATGACCGCTGTTCCTTGAGTTTGTAATGAAGCCAATGAACCAACAGCTCCACCCAATTGCGCCGTGAAGACACGCGCTTTCATGGCTTCAATACGTGCTAAATCACGATGAAATGCCGAAGCCCAGCGTGCGAATTTATGCCCCAAAGTAATCGGTAAGCCTTGTTGTAACCATGTGCGTCCAATCATCACTTGCGAGCGATACTGTTCAGCTTGATTCAATGCAGTGCGGTAACATTGATGAATTAAAGACTCAATCAGTTTCAGTGCTGTTCGACATTGCAGAATACAGGCAGTATCTAAAATATCTTGACTGGTTGCACCCCAATGTACGTAACGTGCAGCATCTACATCGCTTTGTTTCACAATTGCAGTTAATTGCTTCACAAAAGGAATCGCGATATTACCGGCCAAACCTGTTGCAATCGCTAAAGCATCAAAATCAATTTGATTAATCGCAGTATGGGTAATTTGAGATATTGCGATTGCGGCAGATTCAGGAATGATACCAACCTGAGCCTGTACTTTTGCCAAGGCAACTTCAGCCTCAATCATGTAAGACACCAATGCACGATCACTGAAAATTTCAGTCACCTCTTTTTGGTAAAATAAGCTGGCATATAACTGGCTCATGATCGATATTCCTAAAATTTTTCTTAAATTTTCTTAATAATCAAAGCAATACCTTGACCAACCCCAATACACATTGAGCAAAGCGCATATGTACCACCTGTTACTTCAAGTTGGTTGAGTGCTGTGGTGACTAGACGTGCACCCGAAGCACCCAACGGATGACCTAATGCAATAGCACCACCATTTGGATTGACATGTGCTGCACCATCTTCAAGACCTAAATCACGAGTAACCGCCAAAGCTTGAGCTGAAAATGCTTCATTTAGTTCAATCACATCCATCTGCTCTAATGTTAGATTGGCTTGTT